>JBBSJO010000031.1:0-27261 GCA_038257185.1 Rhodobacterales bacterium
AAGGCCAGCTCCGCCGCAGCTACGCGGAAAACCAAGGAGGATACTCATGCCTTGACCAAAGCCTGACCCCCGAAACATAACCTAAAGGTGGGTCAGTTCTCGATGGAAAACCCGGGTCACTTCTGGGTGGAAATCAACAATAAGTACGCATCGAGATGCATTTCTGTGCCTCACTTGTGTGGCACACCGCTTCTACGCTTCTCTAAGGTGCTGGAAATAAAGGGAATGGTGGAGCATAGCGGGATCGAACCGCTGACCTCCTGCATGCCATGCAGGCGCTCTCCCAGCTGAGCTAATGCCCCATTCAGGCTTGCGCCTTGGTGGTGGCGCGTGATTAAGCGGAAGCGGGGGCGGGATCAAGCGGAAAATCCGGCCCGCCCCTGCGTCTCAGTCGTCGTCGGTCGCCACGTCCGCGATGTCGTCGAGCGGGACGGTGTCGTCGTCGTCATCGTCGTCGTCCAGGATATCGTCGTCGAGATCCAGATCCACGTCGTCCTCGTCATCGATGATGTCATCCTCTTCCACATCGGCCTTCTTGGCCTTGGCGGTCACGGCATCCTCGGCGTCGGCGGCGATCATGCGGGATTTGGACGCGTCCATTTCCAGCACTTCGCCGGTATAGGGGCTGACGATCGGGTTCTTGTTGAGGTCGTAGAAGCGCTTGCCCGTCGTGGGGCACAGGCGCTTGGTTCCCCATTCTTCATTGGGCATGAAACACCCCTTTGTAAATTGCGGTTGCGTGTAGATGATTCCGGGCAAGTGCCATATGAGTTGGTCACTGTCAAAGGCTTTAGACCGAGAACCCCAGATGACCGACCCCGTCCTGCCCGGCAATCCGCCCATCCCGCTGCTGCTGCGACGTTCGACACGGGCGCGGCGCATCTCGTTGCGGATCTCGCAATTGGACGGTCGGGTGACGCTGACGCTGCCCACACGGCTGGCGGAGGGAGAGGCACTGGCCTTTGCCCGCAGCAAGGAAGACTGGATTCGCGGCCATCTGGAGGCACGCGGTGCAGATGTCGCCGTGGGCCTTGGCGCGCAACTGCCGGTGGGGGGCAAGATGCTGACGGTGACGCAAGGCACTGGCCGGGGGGTTCAGATCGGGCAGGATGCCGTGGCGGTGCCCGGTCCCGCCGCCCGTGTCCCCGCTCGCCTTGCAGCCTGGCTGCGCGAGGTCGCGCGGGACCGGCTGGCCGGAGCCTGCGATGACTACGCGGATCGCCTGGGCAAACCCTACGCCCGCCTCACGCTGCGCGATACGCGCTCGCGCTGGGGATCCTGCACCAGCGACGGGGGGCTGATGTTTTCCTGGCGTCTGATCATGACGCCGCCGGAGGTGCTGGATTACGTTGCCGCCCACGAGGTCGCGCATCTGGCGCAGATGAACCATTCACCGGCCTTCTGGTCGGAAGTGGAGCGCATCTACGGTGACTACAGGGCACCCCGCCGCTGGCTCAAGACCCACGGCAGCGATCTGCATCGCTACCGGTTCTGACGGGAATTATTGCGCGCTGCTCACAACGGGATAGATGAATCCGTTGATCGGGTAGACACTGCCAAGGGAATCGGGCTGGCTTTCCAGCCGCACGGCAGACCAGTCACCCGCGTTCGACACATCGACCACCTTCATCCGCAGCGAGACCTTGTTGCGCATCCAGTTGGCGTGATCCACCTTGATCTCGCGCTCCGAGACGACTTCCGAAACGACGGCCACGTGGCCCATGGGGTTCTTCCCGGTCTTGGCAAACGCCATCACGGCCCCGACGGCGGGCTCATGCCCCCGGCTATACAGACCCTTGGCCTTGGACCACCAGGTTTCGGCGTTGCCGCGGATCTCGATGCCGCTGGCGTTGCGGGCAAAGGGCACGCACCAGACGCGGCGGCCCTGGGATTGCAGTTCCTTCACCTCGCGCAAGGCGAGCTGCTGGCGGTCGGGGTCGAGTTGCAGAGAGGAAAGCGTCTGGATTTCGGTCGGGGCCTTTGCACAGGCTGCGGCAAGCAGCAGTACGGCACAAAGAAATGGAATGCGGCCCAACGACCAGCCTGCGCGTTTCACGCTCATTACGACCCTCGAATGTTGTTTCTGTCCCCGAGCGATGCCCTTGCGCACCACCACCCCAGAGACATCGCCGATCCGGGCGGGAAAACAAAGAGCGCCGTGCCAGATGGGCAGATTCTCGCCAGTTTGTGCATTTTTCGGGAACTTTTGGTGCAGATGATCGAGCACGGGCAGTGCTGCGCATCTTCCATGAAGATGGAGAGGCCCTTCTGCGACCCCCGTTGCCGCTGTTGCGCCGGAGAGATTCCCCGGAAATTCGGTGCGCACCATCGTGGCAATCAAACGACTTGGTATCACGCCAAATCTGGGTCGCTACAGTCTCCAGCTGACCTATGCTTGACGGTCAGCAGATTTGTGATCACAAGCGATCCATGATCCTCTCGCCCCGCCCCACCGATGCAACGCCACTGGTCCATGACCGGGTGTACCGCCGATTGCGCAGCCGCATCATGTACGGTGAGCTTCCCCCCGCCCATCCCCTTACCCTGCGCGGCATCGGGCGCGAATACGAAGTCTCCATGACCCCCGCACGCGAGGCGGTGCGGCGGTTGGCGGCCGAAGGCGCGCTGACCATGTCTGCGTCAGGGCGGATCTCGACGCCCGCGCTCAGCAACGAGCGGATCGAGGAGCTTGCCGCCCTGCGCGCCCTGATCGAGGTGGAACTGGCCAGCCGCGCCCTGCCGCGCGCCCACATGGCGCTGATCGAACGGTTGCAGGCCATCAACGGTACGGTCGGCGATGCCATCGCACAGCGTGATGCGGTCAGCTACATCCGCACCAACCTGGAATTCCATCGGACGCTCTATCTGCGGGCGCAGGCCCCGGCGATGCTGGCCATGGCCGAGACCGTCTGGCTGCAACTGGGCCCGACCATGCGCGCGCTCTACGGGCGGCTGCAACGGAAAGAGCCGCCGCACTTCCACCGCCTGATCATCGCCGCCCTGCGGGCAGGCGACGAACCGGGTCTGCGGCTGGCGGTGCGGTCGGATGTCACGCAAGGGCTGCGGATGCTTCTGGGGTGATCAGTTGCGAATCGCCGTTTCGGGATCGCGGATGTGCCCTTTCCACTGCGGTCGCCTGGAAAAGGTGCTGAGCAAGAGCCAGGCATAGGTATCGCGTATCCCCGTCTGATCCTCCGACAGGCTGGCGCGCGTGACCGGGGCCGACAGGCGCGGCTCGAGGAAAAAGCCGACCGACCGGCGCGCGCCCTTGCTCGACAGCACGCGGTGCGGCGTGGCGGGCACGGCTCCGTCCGTCAGCCATGTCATCACGTCGCCGACGTGGAGCGAGATCGCGTTCGGCACCTTGGGGATGTCGCGGAACCGACCATCCTTACCCTCGGCCTGGAGGCCGGGGCTGTCTTGCCACAACAGGGACAGGCCGCTGGCATCGGTATGCCGCCCCGCTGACAGGATTGCACCGTCGGGCCCGGGTTGCGGGTTGGCGGCACCGTCGGCGTAGCTCAGGAACCGCAGCGTGGAATGGCTGCCGTCGAAACGCGCGCGTATCACCGCCTCGTCAAAGCCCGCGCTGCGTCCGAGCGACCGGATCATGGCCTGTGCCACCCGGTTCAGGTGCGCATAGTGGTCCCGCACGGTCGCAGACCAGCCGGGGCGCGGTTCGGGATCGGGCCAGGGTGTCGGCTCGGTCAGCACCTCGATCCCCGGCAGGTCCGGCCCGGCCTCTGGCACATCGGGGCCGACATCGAAGAAATCGTTCTGCAACAGTCGCTCGGGCGTGCGGGGCCAATAACCGCGATACCAGTTCGGGTTGCCAGGTTCGCAAAGCGCCGTTGTCATCGCCCGGCGCTGCGCCTGCGGCAGATCGAAGACTTCGAGTCCGGTGCGGGCCCGCGCATCTACCTTGTCCGCATCGGGAAAGCCGGTGATCAGGACGCTGCCGCTGCGCCGCAGCCCGGCCCAGAGGACCGCATCGCAGGCAGCGCGATCGCTGTCGTCGCCGCCAAACAGAGGCCCGATATCCACGCTTTCAATCTGTGCCCGCGCGCCCATGTCGACCCCCAGAAACCAACCCCCAGGGTCAGCTTGATCCCGACAGATGGCCTCTGTCAATCGGGTCTCAGGCGGCCAGCCCCTTGTCCCCGATATCGAGGTACTTGCGGCGGCGGTCTGCCACCAGCGTCGCGCCGTCCTTGCCGCCGAGTTCCTTGAGCATCGCGGCAATCGCATCGCCCACGGACTTGATCGTCTTCGCCGGATCGCGGTGCGCGCCGCCCTTGGGCTCGGCGATGATCCGGTCTGCCACACCCAGCTTGAAAAGATCGTCAGCGGTCAGGCGCATCGCCTCTGCCGCCTCGCGCATCTTCTCGGAATCCTTCCACAGGATCGACGCGCAGCCCTCCGGCGTGATGACTGAATAGACGGAGTGTTCCAGCATCGCGACGCGGTTTGCCGTGGCAAAGGCCACTGCTCCGCCGGATCCGCCCTCGCCGATGATCACGCTCACCAGAGGGACCCCGATCTGCAGGCATTTCTCGGTCGAGCGCGCGATGGCCTCTGACTGGCCACGCTCCTCTGCGCCCTTGCCGGGATAGGCACCGGGCGTGTCCACCAAAGTGATCACCGGCAGGTTGAACTTGCCCGCGAGCTCCATCAGGCGCACAGCCTTGCGGTAGCCCTCGGGTCGCGCCATGCCAAAGTTGTGCTCGATCCGAGACTTGGTATCGTTACCCTTCTCGTGCCCGATCACCACGACGGGGCGGTCGTTGAACCGCGCCAGCCCCCCCATCACGGCAAGGTCATCGGCAAAGTTCCGGTCGCCTGCCAGCGGCGTATACTCCCGGAACAAGGCGTCGATGTAGGCCGTGCAATGGGGCCGCTCCGGGTGCCGCGCCACCTGGCACTTCTGCCAGGGATTGAGCGAGGCGTAGAGATCCCCCAGCATCGCCGCCGCCTTGGTATCGAGCGCCTTGGCCTCGGCCGTGACGTCCATCTTGCCGTCGCCGCGCGCCATCGCGCGCAGTTCTTCCGCCTTGCCTTCGATCTCGGCCAGGGGTTTCTCGAAATCCAGGTATTGCGTCATAGGGTGCTCCGGCTCGCCTGTCGCCTATATGGCGGGCAATCCGCGCCATTGCAACGCGCGGCGCTAGGGGCCGGGGCGACGCGCCGACGTCTGCATACTGATTCCGCGAGGCTGACCGAGTAAGAAATGAGGAGCAGTGGCATCATGAAACAAATTGTTTCCCGTGTTTTTTTTGCACGTCACTGCAGGACTGCAGGCTGTCCCAAGTTCCGGACGCAGATTGTGGTAATTCCTCGGCAATGGGAGCGGATAGTGACGCTGATCAATGACGGGCTGGCGGCACTTCTAGGCGCGACGATTGCGCTTGTGAGCTACAATTCTCAGACCTCGCTGACAGGTTCGGCACCCGTGCAACCCCCCGTTCAGGCAACCGCCCAGCTCTGAAAAGCCGCTTTCCTCTTTTTGGCTTCAAATATTCCCAGGGGGTCCGGGGGACAGCGTCCCCCGGGTCTGCCTGATCGCACCAGCGCTTCGAAATCAGGACGCCCCGATCATCTCCGACTGTTTCACGATGACCTCTGCCTGCTTGATGCTGGCGATATCCACCAGACGTCCCTTGTAGACCGTCGCGCCCTCGCCCTTGGCTTTGGCGGCTTCCATAGCCGCGAGAATTTCGCGCGCCTCCGCCACGGCTTCTCCGGACGGTGTGAAGACTTCGTTCGCCAGCGACACCTGCTTGGGGTGGATGGCCCATTTGCCGACCATGCCCAACGTTGCCGACCGCCGCGCCTGCGCCCGGAACCCTTCGTCGTCCGAGAAATCTCCGAACGGGCCGTCTACCGGCAGCACGCCATGCGTCCGGCAGGCCGCGACGATGGCCGCCTGAGCCCAGTGCCAGGGGTCGGACCAGTGTTTCTGGCCGTCCTGCACCATGTAGTAGTTCTCCTGCGTGCCCCCGATTCCCGTGGTCTGCATGCCCATGGAGGCCGCGAAATCGGCCGCACCGAGGCTCATCGCCTGCAGGCGCGGAGAGGAGGCCGCGATCTCCTCCACATGCGCGATTCCGGCAGCGGATTCGATGATCACTTCGAAGCCAAGTTTCTTGCGGCGCCCCTTGGCCGCCTCGATTGCCGACACCAGCGCGTCCACGGCATAGACGTCCGCCGCGCAACCCACTTTCGGTATCATGATCAGGTCCAGCCGTTCACCCGCCTGTTCCATCAGGTCCACCACATCACGGTACCAGAAGGGCGTATCAAGACCGTTGATGCGCACCGAGAGTGTCTTGTTGCCCCACTCCACTTCGGAAATTGCCTTGATCACGTTAGCCCGCGCGCTGTCCTTGTCGGAGGGCGCGACACTGTCTTCGAGGTCGATGTTGATCACGTCGGCGGCAGAGCCTGCCATCTTCTCGAAGATCGCGGGCCGCGAGCCGGGGCCGAAGAGCTGGCAGCGGTTCGGACGGGCAACGGGGGCGGGCTGGATGCGAAAGCTCATGGGGTCTCCGGGTCATTTCATTGCGTGCAGGCTTTGCTCACGGGTATAAAGTTGCGCCCTGAGGCGCAAGGATTTTCTGCGTTGCAGCGTGGGCAGGGGTACTGCACCCAAAGCCGCAATACCGGGCTATCGCGCCAGCCTCATGCCGGTTGTCGCGCCAGATTGTCGTGGGCCATTGGATTCGCCCGATAAATGCAGCAAGTATGGCGACAGACGCACGAAACACCTGCTGCCGGAGATATCCCGATGATCGAGACACCCTACCTGCTTTTTCTGGGCGATGCGCCCGACCAGCTTTCCGCCAAGGTCGCGCAGGGCATCCGCGACTGGCGTCCCGAGAATGCTGTGGGGCAGTTTCGCATGGCAGGCTGCAAGGCGGATGTTGGTCTGAAGGACATGACCCTGGCCGAAGCACAGCAAGCGGGCGCGAAGACGTTGGTGATCGGCGTGGCCAACCGGGGCGGCTACATCAGCCCGGCCTGGAAGGCAGTGTTGATTGAGGCGTTGGGCATGGGATTTGACCTTGCCTCCGGCTTGCACAATCTGCTCGCCAACGAGGGCGACCTCGTGGCGGCGAGCCAGATCCACGGGCAGACCCTGCACGATGTGCGCGTGCCCAACGTGCAGTACCCGATTGCGGACGGAACCAAGCGAACCGGCAAGCGGGTGCTGGCGGTCGGCACCGATTGTTCGGTGGGCAAGATGTACACCGCGTTGGCGCTCGACGTGGCAATGCGCGAGCGGGGCATGAAAAGCACTTTCCGTGCGACGGGGCAGACAGGTATCCTGATCACCGGCTCCGGCGTGCCGCTCGACGCTGTGATCGCGGATTTCATGGCCGGTGCGGTGGAGTACCTCACGCCCAACAATGAGCCCGACCATTGGGACATCATCGAGGGGCAGGGGAGCATCTTTCACATCAGTTTCTCGGGCGTGACTCTGGCGCTGATCCACGGGGGTCAACCCGACGCGCTGATCATCTGCCACGAACCCTCGCGCCCGCACATGCGTGGGCTGCCGGACTACAAGATGCCGACCATGGCGGCGGTGCGCGACATGACGCTGGCACTGGCGCGGGTGGGCAACCCGGCCTGCGAAGTGGTGGGCATTTCGGTAAACACGCAGCACATGACGGCGGATGAGGCCAAGACCTATCTGGAGAAGGTCGAATCCGACATGGGCCTGCCCGCCGTGGACCCTTTTCGCGACGGCGCAGGGCGTTTGGCAGAAGCGATTGCCAACCTCTGACGTCACGCCTGCGTCTTGCGGAAGCGCAGCGGTATTTGAAAAAGGGTGAAGGGGGCAGGGATGCGCATAGATGTCAGCCGGGACGTGTTCAAACTGGCGCAGGTCTTCACGATCTCGCGCGGCTCGCGCACCGAGGCGAAGGTGCTGACCGTGCGGATCAGCGAAGGCGACGTGACGGGGTGGGGCGAGTGTGTGCCCTATGCGCGCTACGACGAGACGCTGGAGAGCGTGACGGCGCAGATCGAGGGGCTGAGCGGGAAGGTGACGCGCGAGGCGCTTTACGATCTGCTGCCTGCGGGGGCGGCGCGGAACGCCGTGGATTGCGCGTTGTGGGATCTGGAGGCGAAGACAAGGGGCAAGCGGGTCTGGGAACTGGCCGGTCTGTCGCGTCCGGGGCCGGAGATCACGGCCTATACGCTGTCGCTGGATACGCCCGAGGCAATGCAGGCGCAGGCCGCCCGGAACGCCTTTCGGCCTCTGCTGAAGATCAAACTTGGCACACCGGACGACATGCCGCGCCTGGAAGCGGTGAGGGCGGGCGCGCCCAGATCCACCGTCATCATCGACGCCAACGAAGGCTGGTCGGCAGAGGTTTACGCCGATCTTGCGCCCCATCTGGTGCGCCTCGGTGTGGCTCTGGTCGAACAGCCGCTGCCCGCGGGAGAGGATGATGCCTTGATCGGCATGGATCGGCCCGTGCCGGTCTGCGCCGACGAATCCTGCCACGACCGCGCGAGCCTGCCCAAGCTGAAGGGCAAGTACGACGTGGTGAACATCAAGCTCGACAAGACCGGCGGGCTGACCGAGGCGCTGGCGCTGCGGGATGCGGCGCGGGCCGAAGGCTACGACGTGATGGTGGGCTGCATGGTCGGTTCTTCGCTCGCCATGGCCCCTGCCACGCTGGTGGCGCAGGGGGCAAAGGTCGTGGACCTTGACGGCCCGCTCTTGCTGGCCGAAGACCGCGAAAACGCTTTGACATTCGACGACGCCGGGGTGCATCCCCCCGACGCGAACCTTTGGGGATGATAAGATGCGCACAGTCTACGTGAACGGAGAATACCTGCCCGAAACCGAAGCGAAGGTCTCGATCTTCGACCGGGGCTTCCTGATGGCGGACGGCGTCTATGAGGTCACTTCGGTCCTTGATGGCAAGCTGATCGACTTCGACGGCCACGCCGTTCGGCTGGCGCGGTCGCTTGGCGAACTCGACATGCGTAACCCGGTCAGCAAGGAGGACCTGCTGGAGGTCCACCGCGAGCTGGTACGTCTGAATGAGATCGACGAGGGGCTGATTTACCTACAGATCACGCGCGGCTCTGACGGAGATCGCGATTTTGCCTTTCCGTCACCCGAAACCGAGCCGACGATCGTGCTTTTCACCCAGAACAAGCCCGGCATGGCGGATAGCCCCGCTGCCAAGCGCGGCATGAAGGTGATCAGCATCGAGGACATCCGCTGGGGGCGGCGCGACATCAAGACGGTGCAACTGCTCTATCCCTCCATGGGCAAGATGATGGCCAAGAAGGCCGGTTGCGACGATGCTTGGATGGTGGAAGACGGGTTCGTCACCGAAGGCACCTCCAACAACGCTTATATCGTGAAGGGCAACCGGATCATCACGCGCGGGCTCAGCCACGACATCCTGCACGGCATCACCCGCGCCGCCGTTTTGCGCTTCGCCCGCGAGGCCCAGATGGAGGTGGAGGAGCGCAACTTCACCATCGACGAGGCGAAGGAAGCGGACGAGGCATTCACGACTTCGGCGAGCGCCTTTGTAATGCCGGTCGTGGAGATCGACGGTGTCCGATTAGGTGACGGCACGCCGGGGCGCGTGGCGCCGCGGCTGCGGGAAATCTACCTCGACGAGATGCGCAAGGCCGCGATCTAGAACCGCGACAGCACGACCCCAGCGGCCACCAGTGCCGCCGCTGCGAGGCGCGTGGGTGTGACGGCGGCGACGGCGAGGCCGAAGAGGCCTGTCGCATCGATCACAAGCGCCGCGCACATTTGTCCGAGGATCAGTGCGGTGATCGTGGTCAGCGCGCCCAGCACCGGGATCGCCCAGAGGACGGACCACACGTAGAATGCACCCAATGCGCCGCCGATCAAAAGGATAGGCGGTGCAGACAGGATGCGCGTGAGTGACGCCGCCTCTCCGGCGACGATCGAAACCGCCAGCAGGACGAGGAACCCGATCGCGAAGGACACCGCCGCCGCCGCGATCCCGCTGCCAATGCTGCGCCCGAGGGCTGCGTTGATCGGCGTTTGTGTTGCGAGCGCAGTACCTGCAAGGGCAACGACGATGAGGGACAGGATGGGGGTCTGCATGGGGGACTTCCTCTGGGGGGCTACGTCGCGTAAGGCGAACGCCATGTGACATGAGGCAGCGCAGAATGGCAAACACGATCGATCGTGACGGCATGATCGCAGCCGTCGGACAGGAACTGGGACAGTCGGACTGGTTCACCGTGGATCAGGCGCGCATTGACGCCTTCGGGGAGGTGTCGGGGGACCGTCAGTTCATCCATATGGATCCCGAACGCGCGGCGCAGACCAGCTTCGGCGGCACTGTCGCGCATGGGATGCTGACCCTGTCGATGATGTCGGGCATGGCCTATGCCGCGCTGCCAGCGGTGGTGGGGGCCAGCGCCTCGGTGAACTACGGATTCGACATGGTCCGTTTCATCGCGCCCGTGCCCTCAGGCGCGCGCATTCGCGGGCGCTACAGATTGTTGGAAGCGACGCCGCGCGGGCGGGGCAGCCTGATGTGCAGATTCGACGCCACGGTCGAGATCGAGGGCGCGGCCCGGCCCGCGCTCACGGCGGACTGGCTGATCCTTTACACGTTCTGACTTTGGTTGGGCGCACTGGGTTCGACTATTTCTTGCCGACATTCTCTTCAAAGGCCGTTTCGAACGCCGCCTTCTTGTCCGCTCCGGCCTCGGTCTGGTGCTGCGCCTTCCACTGGTCCATGGTCATGCCATAGTAGAGCTCCCGCGCCTCTTCCTTGCCCATCTCGATGCCGCGTGCGTTGGCGGCTTCCTGATACCAGCGGCTGAGGCAGTTGCGGCAGAACCCGGCGAGGTTCATCAGGTCGATGTTCTGCACATCGGTGCGGTCCTGCATGAGGTGCTGTTGCAAGCGCCGGAAAGCGGCGGCCTGCAATTCGATCTCGGTCTGGGTGTAGGTGTCGTCGGCCATGGGAAGTCTCCTTTGGTCTAGAGTTGGGTCTGCGCGAGCACGCGTTCAAGGATCGGGGCCAACCGCATCGCCCAGGCTTGTTGCCCGGGGGCGTCGGCGATCAGGTCATTGCGCAGTTCGATCAGGATATTGGGGCGCCCGTGCTGCAGCGCGTGGCGATCTACCGCATCGCCGGGCAGGTAGCCTGTGTAGGGCTCGTTGTCGCCCACGATCAGGTCCGGCTCCGCCCGGAGCATGTCGATCAGGGGTCGCGCGAGGCGGTCGTCGTGGGCATAGAGCACGCCGATCTGCCAGGGCCTTGGCGGGTGACCGCGCAGTTGCGGCGTGAAGCTGTGGATCGAGAGGAGCAGGCTGGCGGGCCGCGCGACCAGCTTTGCCAGCGCCGCATGGTAGGGTCGATGGAAGAGCGCGAGCCGCCGCTCACGTTCCGCTGCATCGGCGTGGCGGTTCGCGGGGATCAGGGTGCCATCGTAGAGCTTCATCAGCAGGGTCGGGTCTTCCTCCCCCCGGTTCGGGTCGATCACGAGGCGCGAGAAATCGGTGAGGATGGCGGGGCTGTCGAGCGCTTCGGCCAGCGCATGGGTGACGCCCGCCGCGCCCACGTCATAGGCGATGTGGCGCGCCATATCCGCCGGATCGAGGCCAAGATCGCCGCCAGCCACTGAATCGGGCACGGTGTTGGTTGCGTGATCGCAGGTCACAACCCACCGCCCCGGACGGTCGGCACCGTCGATATGATATGGCAGGTGGGTCATTTTTGTGAAACCTTTGCGTTGCAACACTGCGGCGACTGGAGCCGCGAACGAATGCGTGTTACCGCTAACACATCGGCAGCGACGCCCAGAGACCAAACGAGGACGCACCATATGAGACGCCTGCGCAATGTAAAGATCGTGGCAACGCTGGGACCATCATCCGACACGCTGGAGATGATCGAGGCGCTGCATCGCGCGGGGGCGGATGTATTCCGTCTGAACATGAGCCACGGCAGTCACGAAGAAATCCGCGCCAAGCATGCCATCATCCGGCAAGTCGAGGAACGGACCGGATCGTCCATCGGCATCCTCGCGGATCTGCAGGGGCCTAAGCTGCGGGTGGGTGTCTTTGCAGGCGACAGCGAGTTGCTGACGGAGGGGTCCTCCTTCCGGCTGGATCTGGATGAGGCGGAGGGTGATTCCGCCCGTGTCTGCCTGCCGCATCCCGAGATATTCGCAGCCCTGAAGGTCGGCGCGCGGCTGCTGGTCAATGACGGCAAGATCCGCCTGAAGGTGCGCGATTGCGGCCCGGACTTCGCCGAGTGCGAGGTGATCACGGGGGGCACCATCTCAAACCGCAAGGGCGTCAATGTGCCGGACGTGGAATTGCCGCTGGCGGCGCTGTCGGACAAGGACCGGGCCGACCTGGAATTTGCCTGCGAGCTTGGCGTGGACTGGCTGGCGCTGTCTTTCGTGCAGCGCCCCGCTGACGTGGAGGAGGCGCGCGAACTGGTGAAGGGCCGTGCGGCGATCCTGTCCAAGATCGAGAAGCCCAACGCGGTGGAGCGGTTCGACGAGATTTTGGCGGTCAGTGACGGCATCATGGTGGCGCGGGGCGATCTGGGGGTGGAACTGCCGGTCCAGAACGTGCCGCCGATCCAGAAGCGTCTGGTGCGCAAATGCCGCGCGGCGGCCAAGCCCGTGATCGTGGCAACGCAGATGCTGGAATCGATGATCGAAAGCCCGATGCCCACGCGGGCCGAGGTCAGCGATGTGGCAACCGCGATCTACGAAGGGGCGGACGCCGTGATGTTGAGCGCTGAGTCCGCCGCCGGGTCCTATCCCATCGAGGCGGTCACCACGATGGACAGGGTGGCGACCGAGGTGGAGCAGGACCCGACATATACGGAGATCATCGAAGCCTCACGCAAGGCCGATCGGGAGACGGTCGCGGACGGTATCGTCGCGGCGGCGCGGGAGATCGCGGAGACGACTGACATCAAGGCGATCTGCTGTTTCACGCAAAGCGGCACGACGGCGTTGCTGACTGCGCGTGAAAGACCCCGTGTGCCCATCATTGCGCTGACACCGCTGGTGGGCACGGCACGGCGTCTCGCACTGAGCTGGGGCTGCAACTGCGTGATCACGGGCCGCTTGGACCGCTTCAAGATGGCTGTTGTCAGCGCTGTCAAGGCGGCCCGGTCCGAAGGGTTTGCGGAGGAAAGTGACCTGATCGTCGTGACGGCGGGCGTCCCTTTCAACGTCACCGGCAGCACCAATATCCTCAGGGTTGCGCCCTGCGACGAACGTTTGATTTACGCCTCTGATCCAGAGTAGGGTTGTCCACGCAATCTGAAGGAGGCGGCATGGATCCCGATCTGTTGCTGGTTATAGGTATCATAATCGGTGCTTTTTCGATCCCTTCGATCCTGTCCGCCTTGTCCGACAAGCGCGCGCCGCGCGCGTCGGTGCTCACGGTGCTGATTGCGGGGGTAATGATCTTCTATGCAGCCATGACCAAGCCGGGGGGGTTCGCGCTGGACGAGGTGCCGGATACGTTCGTTTCGGTGTTTGCGCGATATCTGCCCTGATAAACGGGTCCTGCGCCGCATGCCTGTTCGACACGATCCCGGCCTGCCCTGCGTGGACCACAAGCGTGTCCACACGTTCGCCCGGCATTGTCGTGTCCCTTTCCAAGGGAGCGCCTCTTTTGCATGCGTGACACTGTGCTTTCGACTCAGCGGCTGCTTGCAGAATTCCGCTTCCTGACCATGCGCAAAACAGACGTGGGTCTCAACCTCGGTTCGGACTGAAAGAGACAATCGCCCTGGTGCGCGTGATCTGCCGCTGCCGCAGGCGAAACCAGCCTTGCCAAGTCCCCCGTGTCCGCCTATACGGCCCATCTTACCCGCGCGTCCGGCCAAAGTGGCATGCCGAGTCGCGCGTTCACCGCACCAGACGAGGAGACGGAAATGCCCAAGATGAAGACGAAATCGAGCGCCAAGAAGCGATTCAAGGTCTCGGCTACCGGCAAGATCATTGCCGGTCAGGCCGGCAAGCGGCACGGCATGATCAAGCGGCACAAGAAATTCATCCGCAGCGCACGCGGCACGACAGTTCTGTCGGCGCCCGACGCAAAGATCATCAAGGGCTATATGCCCTACGACCGCTGATTAAGGAGAGCTGATATGTCCCGTACAAAAGGTGGCACAGTCACCCACGCCCGCCACAAGAAGATCATCAAGGCCGCCAAAGGCTACTATGGTCGTCGTTCCAATGTCTTCAAGGTCGCCACGCAGGCGGTCGACAAGGCCAACCAATACGCCACGCGTGACCGCAAGACCCGCAAGCGCAACTTCCGCGCGCTGTGGATCCAGCGGATCAACGCCGCCGTGCGCAGCCATGACGAGGCGCTGACCTACAGCCGCTTCATCAACGGTTTGTCGCTGGCCGGGATCGAGGTGGACCGCAAGGTGCTCGCCGACCTGGCCGTGCACGAGCCCGAAGCCTTCGGTGCCATCGTGGCGCAGGCACAGGCCGCACTGGCTGCCTGATCCAGGCAGCACTACCGAATTGAAGATGCCGTCCCGGTCCGGGGCGGCATTTTTCGTTTATGTACTGCAAACAAAAAAAGGGGAGGCATACGCCTCCCCCCACCGTTGAATAACTTTGCTTGAAATCAGCTTTTCTTGCGGCGGCGCATCGCGCCCATTCCGGCGACGCCCGAAAACAGCAGTAGCGCAGTGGCGGGCAGCGGGACTTCGGAGACGGGCGACAGAGTGCCGCTGACAAGGTTCTGGCTGCGGCCGGCAGCGAAATATGTGGTCAGGTCATATCCGCCGGTCGTCGCCGTCGCCAGATTGTCGAGATAGGTCTGCGCCAGCGTGTAGGGCGCAGATATGCCGGACGTCTTGAAATTCCCGGCGTTCAGGGCCAGCGCGCCGGAACCCGTGTCGGTCATGATCTCCCAAAGCGCCAATTGAAATGCGGCTGCCGTGTCGCTGCTCGTCACGTCTGCATAGGCCGAGTTGAACAGGCGATCGATGTTGTCCATCTGCGCAGTCGTCGTGGATGCGACGGAGGTGTCATGGCTATTGGGCAGGGACAGGTAGTGGTAGATGTCGATGCACCAGGCCAGAACACTTTCGTCGGTCGCCGCGTCCTTGAGCCGGAAAAGACCGGCAGCAGCGCTTTTGGCCGTACCAAACCAATTGAAGGACACGTTGTGATACCACGAGGGCGTGCCGAACGCGCTCGGACCTTCATACTCAAGTGTGATAGTTGCAGCTTGCGCCGTGACCGGGGCCAATGACGACAGGCTGAGCGCCGCAACGCCGGCCAGAATAATGCTTCTTGCTCTCATGATGGTCCTCTTAGGCAAATCGTAAAACACGAATGAGAAATATAGGGGCCATATTAACCTTTCCGGGAAACCCAGATAGGGTGAATTATCGGTTAAAAATGCCTGTTTTCGACGCAATGCCCCCATGTTCTTGCCATTGTTAATAACTGGGAAATCTAGTTTCTGCCTGACGATGGTGAGCTGACCGGACCGCAGAGAAATCAATCGGGATATATCGGGATGATTCGCTGGGCGAAGGGTGAAAATCGTCCGTCAAATGGTCGACAGATACCGAGAGTCACTCCGGGTGCATCAGCGATCTTCCTGCCGGACGCGGAGATTGCTTTGTGCGGCTTCAGGGCGCGCGCAGGTCAGGTTGCCGCCCGGACCTTGTATTCAGCCGTCGTTCTGCTAGCACGTGCGCACTCAGTGAAGGACACAGGCGATGGATGACCTCAAGCAGAAATACCTGAACCGGATCGCCGATGCCGACGACGAATCCGCGCTGGAGGACATCCGCCTCGCCGCCGTCGGAAAAAAAGGCGAAGTCGCGCTGAAGATGCGCGAATTGGGCAAGATGACACCCGAGGAGCGGCAGGTCGCGGGCCCCGCGCTCAATGCGCTGAAAGACGAGATCAACAGCGCGCTGGCCGCCAAGAAGGCAGCACTGGGTGACGCGGCGCTGGATGAACGCCTGCGCGGCGAATGGCTGGACGTGACCCTGCCTACGCGGGCCCGGCGGCAGGGAACCCTGCACCCGGTCAGCCAGGTGACAGAGGAACTGACCGCGATCTTCGCCGAGATGGGATTCTCCGTCGCCGAAGGCCCCCGGATCGAAACCGACTGGTACAACTTCGACGCGCTCAACATCGCCGGACACCACCCCGCACGGGCAGAGATGGACACGTTCTATATGGCTCGTGCGGAAGGCGACGACCGTCCCCCGCATGTGCTGCGCACCCATACCTCGCCTGTCCAGATCCGCACGATGGAGGCCGAAGGCGCGCCTCTCAGGATCATCTGTCCCGGCGGTGTCTACCGCGCCGACTACGACCAGACACACACCCCGATGTTTCATCAGGTGGAGGGGCTGGCCATCGACAAGGACATCTCGATGGCGAACCTGAAATGGACGCTTGAGGAATTTTTCGCCGCCTTCTTCGAGACCCCCGGCATCAAGACCCGCTTCCGCGCCTCGCACTTCCCCTTCACCGAACCCTCGGCAGAGGTCGACATCCAGTGTTCCTGGGTCGACGGGCAGTTGCGCATCGGCGAAGGCGACGGCTGGCTGGAGGTTCTCGGCAGCGGCATGGTGCATCCCAACGTGTTGCGCGCTGGAGGGGTGGACCCCGACCAGTGGCAAGGCTTCGCCTTTGGCATGGGCATCGACCGGATCGCGATGCTGAAATACGGCGTGCCGGATTTGCGGGCGTTCTTCGATAGCGATCTGCGCTGGCTGAGGCATTACGGCTTTGCGTCGCTCGATCAGCCTAACCTGCATGGCGGCTTATCGCGGTAGGGTCGGGTTTCCTCCAGCATTCCCTCGCGACAGCCATCGTCGCTTTCGGCATGTCCGCCGCGCGCCCGCCTCCGTAGACTGGATCGGACACTGATCTGACGGATACCAACATGCGCAACATCCTTATCGTCGACTCCAACACACCGGAACTGAACGCTGCATCCGACAAGCCGACGCCGGGCGAAACCTACGCCGCGGCCCTGCGCGCCAGTACGACCGAGGCACTCTCGGTTACTGTCGTGACTCCCTACGCGGACCCCAAGCTGCCGCCGCTCGGTCCATTCGACGGCGCGGTCTTCACCGGGTCCGCGGTGGAGTGGAGCACCGATGACCCGCGTGCCAAGCCTCTTGCAGACGCCATGCGTGCCATCTTCGCTGCTGGCATCCCGACGCTCGGCTCATGCAACGGCATGCAACTGGCCGCCAGCGTACTGAACGGGTCGACCGACGCGTCGCCTAACGGGCGCGAGGATGGTATCGCACGCGAAATCCACCTGACCGACGCAGGGCGCGCGCATCCGATGCTCGCCGGGCGGCAGGATGGCTATGCTGCCCCTTGCGTCCACCGCGACGAGGTGCGCCGCCTGCCCGAAGGGGCGGTGCTGCTGGCAGGCAACGGGCACTCGCCGGTACAGGCCTTTGCCTATGAAAGGGACGGCATCCGCTTCTGGGGCATGCAGTACCACCCGGAATTCACCCCCGCCTTTATCGGTGATCTGATCCGGCGCATAGGCGGCATGTCCGATGCCGCCGCCGGAGACCTGCAGGTCGCAGACATCGACGCCGAAGCGGCCCAGCGCCTTGGCCTGCGCTCGGACGAGATGGCGGCCCCTGTCCGCCTGACCGAGCTGCGCAACTGGTTGGCATCGCTGTGATGCGCGGGCCGCATTGAAACCCGCCGCGTTTGACGCTACCGACTGCCCCAAGCATCTGCACGAGGGGAACAGCCCATGAAATTCACCCTGTCCTGGCTCAAGGAGCACCTCGACACCACCGCCTCGGTGGACGAGATCACCTATGCCCTGACCGACCTCGGCCTTGAGGTCGAAGGCGTCGAGAACCCTTCGGCGAAGCTGTCGGAGTTTACTCTGGGCTACGTGAAGTCCGCCGAGAAGCACCCCGATGCCGACCGCCTGCGCGTCTGCCAGGTTGAGACCGACGAAGGCCTCAAGCAGATCATCTGCGGCGCGCCCAATGCCCGCGAGGGGATCATCGTCGTGGTGGCCAAGCCGGGCGTCTATGTGCCGGGGATCGACACCACTATCGGTGTGGGCACCATCCGGGGTATCGAGAGCTTCGGCATGATGGCCTCAGAGCGCGAGCTGGAGCTGTCGGAAGAGCACGACGGGATCATTGAACTGCCCTCGGGCGAGGTCGGCGAGCGCTTCATCGACTGGCTGGCGCAGAACGATCCCGGCAAGGTCGATCCGGTGATTGAAATCGCGATCACGCCGAACCGCCCCGACGCGCTCGGCGTGCGCGGCATCGCGCGCGACCTCGCAGCGCGGGGTTTGGGCAAGCTGAAACCGCGCGATGTGGCGGCGGTGGAGGGAGCCTTTGCTTGTCCCGTCAGCGTCACCATCGACGAAGATGCGCTCAATCAGTGCCCGGTCTTCTACGGCCGCGTCATTCGGGGCGTGACCAACGGCCCGTCACCCGATTGGCTGCAAACCCGCCTGCGTGCCATAGGGTTGCGCCCGATCTCGTTCCTCGTCGATGTGACCAATTTCTTTACCTACGATCGCAACCGTCCCCTGCATGTCTTCGACGCCGACAAGATCGCAGGCAAGGCCCTGCGCGTACACCGCGCCAAGGGCGGCGAAACCATGATGGCGCTGGATGACAAGCAATATACCTTCGACGAAGGCATGACGCTGATCTCCGATGCCGAAGGTGTGGAAAGCATCGGCGGCGTGATGGGCGGGCTGGGGTCAAGCTGCACTGCCGAAACGACCAATGTCTTCATCGAGGCCGCCTACTTCGACCCGGTCCGCACTGCCTATACGGGCCGTGCGCTCAAGATCAATTCGGACGCGCGCTATCGCTTCGAGCGAGGGATCGATCCCGAATGGACGCCCTATGGCATCGAACACGCGACGCGGATGATCCTCGACCAAGTGGGTGGTGAGGCCTCTTCTGTGGTGATCGCGGGGCAGGTGCCGGATACTGCGCGCGCCTACAAGCTCGACGTGGCGCGGGTCCAGTCTCTGGTGGGCATGACCATCCCCGAGAACACCCAGCGCCAGACCCTGACGGCCCTTGGTTTCCGGCTGGAAGGCAATATGGCGCATGTGCCCAGCTGGCGGCCCGACGTGCAGGGCGAGGCCGATCTGGTGGAGGAAGTGGCCCGCGTCGCCTCCCTCACGCGTCTCGAAGGTCGTCCGCTGCCCCGACTGACCGCAGGCGTACCCCGCCCGGTGCTGTCGCCGATGCAGCGTCGTCTGACGGCGGCGCGGCGAACTTGCGCCGCGCTTGGGTACAACGAATGCGTGACTTACAGCTTCATCGATCAGACTTCCGCCGCGCTTTTCGGCGGCGGGACGGACACGACGCGGCTGGAAAACCCGATCAGCAGTGACATGAGCCACATGCGCCCGGATCTGCTTCCGGGCCTTCTGCTCGCCGCCGCCCGCAACCAGGCGCGCGGCTTTGCAGACATGGCCCTGTTCGAGGTCGGTCCCGCCTTTCAGGGCGGCGAGCCGGGCGAGCAGCGCACGCTCGTCACAGGCCTTTTCGTCGGTCGCACAGGGCCGAAGGACACCCACGGCACCTCCCGCGCCGTCGATGTCTTCGACGTCAAGGCGGACGCCGAGGCGGTCCTTGCCGCCCTGGGCGCGCCTGCAAAGACCCAGATCCTGCGCGGTGGTGCCCCATGGTGGCATCCCGGCCGCCACGGACAGATCTGCCTCGGCCCCAAGAAAGTACTCGGCGTCTTCGGCGAGGTGCACCCCAAGGTACTGGCGGCGATGGACGTCAAAGGCCCCGCGATGGCTTTCACGCTCTGGCCCGACGAGGTCCCGCTGCCGCGCAACTCCGGCACCACTCGCCCGGCGCTGGCGATCAACGATCTGCAGGCGGTGGAGCGTGACTTCGCTTTCGTCGTGGATACCGGGGTGGAGGCGCTGACGCTCGTCAATGCCGCGATGGGCGCCGACAAGGCGCTGATCGAGGACGTGCGCGTGTTCGACGAATTCATCGGCGGATCACTTGGCGAAGGCAAGAAATCACTGGCCATCACGGTGCGGATTCAGCCCACCGACAGGACGTTGAAGGACGCAGACATTGAAGCTGTGGGGTCGAAAGTGATCGAAAAGGTGACGAAGGCCACAGGCGGGGTCCTGCGGGGCTGAAGCGTACCGGGAAAAACGAGTCTCGCTTGCTTTGCTGCATTGCGCCTTCGGCTCCTATGGGAAAGGAGGTTCCCTTGTTTCAGGTTTCTCCCGAAAGGCTGTAGGAGGTCGAGGCGCAAAAGGCGCCTCGGCTTTTTGGCGGTAGATAATACCGGGGGTTGTCCGATTGCCGCAAGGTGACAAGCGCCAACCTAAGCGAGGACGTCACACCAAGGCGACCTTACTCCCGCGCAGGCGTCACCAGACCCTTCTGCACAGCCGGACGCGCCTCGAATCTTTCGACATATCCCACAAGGTTGCTGTGATCCGCCCAGCCCAGAACCTCTTTCGCGCCATAGAAATCCAGCGCCCTGAGCCAGGGCGCGATTGCAATGTCGGCGATGGAATAGTCGCCCGCGATCCACTCCTTGCCCTCCAGCGCCCCTTCGAGCACCGCCAGCAGGCGCTTGGCCTCGCCGATGTAGCGTTCCTGTGGTCGCTTGTCTTCCCACTCGGAGCCGGCAAACTTGTAGAAGAACCCCAGCTGCCCCAGCATCGGCCCAATACCGCCCATCTGGAACATCAGCCACTGGATCACCTGCGCCCGCTCGGTCGCGGTCGTGCCGATGAATTTTCCCGACTTCTCTGCCAGGTAAATCAGGATCGCGCCCGATTCGAACAGGCCCACAGGTTCCCCGTCCGGCCCGTTGGGGTCGATGATCGCAGGGATCTTGTTGTTGGGGTTGAGCGACAGGAATTCCGGGCTCTTCACATCCGCGTCCGACAGCGTCACCAGATGCGCCTCATAGGGTATGCCCGTCTCCTCCAGCATGATCGACGCCTTGACGCCATTGGGCGTGGGAAAGGAATAAAGCTGCAGAACGCTTGCGTTCTGTGCAGGCCACTTCTGGGTGATCGGATATGCGGAAAGGTCGGCCATTGTCTGTCTCCTGTAATGTGTTGACTTAGAATAAGGTCTTTTCCCCTTAGAAACAGGCTGTCTGGTGTGCGCAGATATGTTAACGACTGTGCAGCCGCGAACCCTTGGGGGGCGACGTGGGCTAAAGAGACAAGGGACAAATATATGATTCAAGAATTCAAGGACTTCATCGCCAAGGGCAACGTCATGGACCTGGCGGTAGGTATCATCATCGGCGCCGCCTTCACCGCCATCGTGTCCTCGCTGGTCGGCGATCTGATCAACCCGATCATCGGCCTGATCCTGGGCGGTGTCGACTTCACCAGCATGTATGTCGTGCTGTCCGGCGACGTGCCCGCGGGCATGGGCCTTGAGGCGGCGCGCGAGACCGGTGCCGCGATCTTTGCCTATGGCGCGTTCATCACCGCCTGCATCAACTTCCTTATCATTGCCTTCGTGGTCTTCATGCTGGTCAAGATGGTCAACCGCCTGAAGTCCGCCGCCGAGCGTCCCGACGAGGTCGCACCCGAGGTCGACACCGGGCCGAGCGAGCTGGACGTGCTGTTGCAGATCCGCGACCAGCTGGCTAGGAACTGATCCTCGGGCCAGGCGCCCTACGGAAAAAGGCCCGCCTGATCGGCGGGCCTTTTTGCTGTCCGGGGCCGTTCGTGTGGGTCAGGCCGCGATGGCCTGATCTGCCGTAATGCTGTCCATCTTCAGCGCCTCGCCGACGGCGGCATAGGTTAGCTGACCTGCATGCACATTCAGCCCGGCCTTCAGGTGTGGATCTTCAGCGCAGGCCTGACGCCAGCCCTTGCCCGCGAGTGCGAGCATGAAGGGCATCGTGGCGTTGCCGAGCGCGATGGTCGAGGTCCGCGCGACGGCCCCCGGCATGTTGGCGACGCAGTAATGCATGATCCCGTCGACCTCGTAGATCGGGTCCTGATGCGTGGTGGCGTGTGAGGTCTCGAAACAGCCGCCCTGATCGATGGCCACATCCACGAGCACCGCACCGGGCTTCAACTCGCTCAGCTGCGCGCGCGAGATCAGCTTGGGGGCGGCAGCACCGGGGATCAGCACCGCGCCGATGATCATGTCGGCCTCGCGGGCCAGCTCCATCGTATTGGCGGCAGAGGCGTAGGAGGTATTGAACGTCCCGCCATAGAGATCGTCCAGCGCCCTAAGACGTGGCAGGGAACGGTCCAGCACGGTCACGTCCGCGCCCATGCCCGCGGCGATCCGCGCCGCGTGGGTTCCGACGACACCGCCACCGATCACGACCACCCGCGCCGGACCGACACCGGGCACGCCGCCCATCAAGACGCCGCGTCCGCCGTTGGCCTTCTGCAGCGTCCATGCGCCGACCTGCGGTGCCAGACGGCCCGCGACTTCGGACATGGGGGCGAGCAGGGGCAAGCCGCCCATGCGGTCGGTGACGGTCTCGTAGGCGATGCAGGTGGCACCGGAGGCCAGCAGGTCGCGGGTCTGTTCCGGATCGGGGGCAAGGTGCAGGTAGGTGAACAGCACCTGACCCTCGCGCAGCATTTTCCGCTCTGCCGCTTGCGGTTCCTTCACCTTCACGATCATGTCGGCACTGGCGAAAATCTCTGCCGCCGTGCCGATGATCTTCGCGCCTGCCGCTTCATAGGCGGCATCGTCGAAGCCCGCCCCGACCCCGGCACCGGCCTGCACGATGACCTCGTGCCCAGCCCGGACCGCTTCCATCGCAGCGCTGGGGGTCACACCCACGCGAAATTCCTGAGGCTTGATTTCTGTGGGGCAGCCGATTCGCATGATGGAGGTTTCCTTCAATCCAATGGCGGGATTCTAGACTCTGGCCTGTGCAAGGGGGCACGAAAGGGGGTCGCCTTTTCCGGCGCGTTTCGAATAGAGTTGTGTCAGATTGCCTTTTCACGCGAGGATCTTGCGGGTATGACCTTGGTTGTGATTGTTCGGCGTATCCTGCGCGCCTTGCAGCGCAACGGCCGGATGTCCAACGGAGAGCTCTCCGAAGACGTGCACGTGTCGCCCTCTGCATGTCACCGCCGCGTACAGCGGTTGGAGAAGGATGGCTTCATCCGCGACTATGTCGCTCTTGTCGATCCGCGCAAGCTGGGCCTGCCGACGACGGTGTTCGTCGAGATCACCTTGCAGGGGCAGGCCGATGAGGTGCTCGATGCCTTCGAGAAATCCGTAGCGCGTATTCCGCACGTGCTGGAATGTCACCTGATGGCAGGGACGGCGGATTACCTGCTCAAGGTGGTGGCGGAGGATACCGAGGATTTCGCTCGTATTCACCGCCAGCACCTGGCGCGCCTGCCGGGGGTGGCGCAGATGCAGTCGAGCTTTGCGCTTCGGACGGTATGCAAGACGACGGCGTTGCCGATCACGTAACCAATTCAGGCAGAAGCGGTCCAGGAATCAAGGCGAAGCCGCCACCCCGGGGGCAGGCGATGGCCCGTCTCAGTTGCCGTCACTCCCTTCATTGACCTATTGAATTCCGGCGAGGGACATCGGCACACCCCCAAAACGAAACCCCCGCCGCCATCAGGCCACGGGGGTTCGGTCATTCGACAAGCGTCGCGGGTCTGACTTACATCATCCCTTCGCGCTGCAATTTCTTGCGCGCCAGCTTGCGGGCACGGCGGATGGCCTCGGCCTTCTCGCGCGCTTTCTTCTCGGAGGGCTTCTCGAAATGTTGCTTGAGCTTCATTTCCCGAAACACGCCTTCGCGCTGGAGCTTTTTCTTCAGGGCACGGAGCGCCTGGTCGACATTGTTGTCGCGAACACTGACCTGCATGTGGTTGTCACCACCTTTCTAGGATAAAGTTGCAATGATTTGCAGGAAGTTGGCCTATATCAAGCTAAGTCTGGCTTGTCCAGCCTGTCGATGCCGTGCCTTTTACCCGATCAACGGAGACCCGCGATGACCGATACCCCGCAAAACCCCAAGGATCGCCTGTTGGATGCCGCACTGACAAATGTGCCCTTCGACGGCTGGTCGGAGACGACGTTTCAGGCCGCGATCCGCGATTCGAGGCTGGATGCGACCGTCGCACGCTCCGTCTGTCCGCGCGGGGCGGTGGATCTCGCCGTTGCCTATCACAAGCGCGGCGACGCGCAGATGCTGGCACGGCTGAAAGAGGCAAATTTGGCCGAATTGAAGTTCCGCGACCGGGTAGCGGCGGCAGTGCGGTTCCGGCTGGAAGCAGTGGAGGACCGCGAGCTGGTGCGGCGCGGCACGACGCTTTTTGCCCTCCCGCAGCACGCGCCGGACGGGGCCAAGCTGATCTGGGGCACTGCGGATGCGATCTGGGATGCCTTGGGCGACAGTTCCGACGATGTGAACTGGTACACGAAGCGTGCGACGCTGAGTGCGGTCTATTCCGCCACGGTGCTCTACTGGCTGGGCGACACCAGTGAGGGGCATGAAAAGACCTGGGAATTCCTTGACCGCCGCATCGGCGACGTGATGCAGATCGAGAAGCTGAAGGCGCAGGTCAGGGAAAGCCCGACGCTGAGTCGTCTGATGGCCGGGCCGAACTGGCTGCTGGGTCACATCAAGGCCCCGAAGCGGTTTCCAAAGGCGGATTGGCCCGGCTCATGGACCGCGCCCCGGCGGTAGGCCGACAAACTGACGTGGTTCCTCGCCGGGAACCGCAGATAAAGAACTTCTTACTCTTGGAAAAAGGTTATCGCACCGCGCTTTTCGGTCCGCGACGCATGCCTTGCTATTCCTATGGGTCGGTCGCAGGGCTTGGTAACCTCTTGCGAGCCTCAAGGGGCGGCTGCTAGGCAGGCCCGATGGAAACGACGGGCATGAGGAGGCCGGGCGCGGTGCCGGAACTGATCGAGATTTCGGCCATTTCCTATTATCCGGGCGGCGTGCCGGTGCTGGACGGCGTGACCCTGACCGGATCGGAGCGCCGCATCGGCGTGGTGGGGCGCAACGGGTCGGGAAAGACCTCGCTGGCGCGGGTCATCGCGGGGCTCGTCGCACCCGACGAGGGTCGGGTGCGGATCGCGGGTGCCGACGTGGGGCAGGACCGAAAGGCAGCGCTCGGGGCGGTTGGCATCCTGTTTCAGAACCCCGATCACCAGATCATCTTTCCCACGGTGGAGGAGGAGATCGCTTTCGGCCTCCTCCAGATGGGCCATTCCAAAGCGCAAGCGGCAGCGGAGGTTGCGGCGATTCTGGCGCGGTTCGGCAAGGCCCACTGGGCGGGTGCCGCGATCCATCGCTTGTCACAGGGGCAACGGCAACTGGTCTGCCTGATGTCCGTGCTGGTCATGTCGCCGCGCGTGATCATCCTCGACGAGCCTTTCTCGGGCCTCGACATTCCCACCGCGCTGCATCTGTCGCGGGTGCTGGAGGGGCTTGAGGCGACGCTGGTGCAGATCACCCATGATCCGGCAACCCTGCAAAGCTATGACCGGGTGCTGTGGCTGGAGGCGGGGCGCGTCATGCAGGACGGGGCGGCGGCGGGCGTTCTGGCGGCGTTCGGGTCGGCGATGCGGCAACGGGGGCAAGACGATGATCTCTCTGACATCGCCGGTTGAGACTCGCGCCCATGGCTGGCCTGCTGGGCTGAAGCTGGGGCTGCTCTGCGGCGCGACGATGGTGCTTTTTGCCGTGACGGGGATGGGCTGGCATTTGCTGTTTCTGGCGCTCTGCCTTGGCCTCTATGCCCTGCCGGGTATTCTGTTCCTGCGCACGGGGTTGGCGCGGCTTTGGGTGTTGTGGCCCTTCGTGGTGCTGATCATTTTGTGGCATCTCGTCACCGGTGCAGCGGCACAGGGCATGGTGATCGCGCTTCGCATGGTGACGGCGGTGGGGTTGGCGAATCTCGTGACGATGACCACCCCGCTGGGCGACATGATGGGCGTGGCGCGCTGGCTGAGCGCGCCGCTGCGCTGGGCCGGGATCAACACCCGGGGCATCGAGATCGCGCTGGCGCTGGTCGTGCGTTTCGTGCCGGTGCTCGCCGACAACGGCGCCATGCTGGCGATGGCCTGGCGGGCGCGGGCGGCGCGGCGGGTGGGCTGGCGGGTGGTGACGCCGCTGGCGGCCCTGGCACTCGACGATGCCGAGCATGTGGCCGAGGCCTTGCGCGCGCGGGGCGGGCTGGGGTGACCGGCGGGGTGTTCGGCGGTTGACGCCTCGGCACGCCACCGATACCGAATTGGCGAAATCGTCCGGATAGGAAACTCGCATGGAACGCTCCCTCACCCTGATCGCAATGTTCGCCGCGCTGATCGCTGCCCTTGGGCTGATGCCGAACCTGATGCTGGCCAGCGGCGTGCCGATCACCGCGCAAAGCCTTGGTGTGATGCTCTGCGGTACTGTCCTCGGGTCATGGCGTGGCGGACTGGCGGCGCTGTTATTCGTGGGCCTGGTCGCGCTTGGCCTGCCGCTTCTGGCGGGTGGGCGGGGGGGGCTGGGAGTCTTTGCATCGCCCACGGTCGGTTTCGTCGTGGGCTTTCCCATCGCCGCCTTCACTACCGGATTCGTGATGGAGCAGTTGCGCAGCCTGCCCGTGGCGCCCGCGGCGGGGATTGCTGCGGCAGTGGGGGGTATCCTCGTGCTCTATCTCTTCGGCGTCACGGGTTTCATGATGGTGCTCGGGCGAACCCCGCTGGAGGCATTGGCGATCCTTGGCTGGTATATCCCGGGTGACATCATCAAGGTCGTGCTGGCGGGGTTGATCACCGCCGGTCTGGCACGGGCGCGTCCCGACAGCCTGCTGTCACGCGCGTAGCAGCAGCGCCGTTCCGATCCCCCCGGCGGCGGCGATGGCCGCAAGGCCGGTGCCGCCCTTTGCCTGAAGAGCGTGGAACAGGCGCACGGCGTTGATCGCGCCGGATGCGCCGATGGGATGCCCCCGCGCCAATGCGCCCCCGCCTAGGTTAACGATTGCGGGGTCGATGCCTGCCCCACGGACGCAGGCGATGGCCTGCACGGCGTAGGCTTCCATGATCTCGGCCTGGTCCAGTGCGGGGGCCGTGATGCCCGCCCGCGCCAGCGTTTGCGCGATGGCCGCGACCGGGGCCAGCCCCGGCCTCTCCGGATCGCCCCCCACTGTGCAGCCCCCGATGATCTCGGCCTGCGGGCCGTTCAGCCGCGCCGCGACGCGGGCCGACACGACCACGCAGAACGCCGCTCCATCGGCAGCGACGGCAGCATTGGCCG
>JBBSJO010000032.1:0-26564 GCA_038257185.1 Rhodobacterales bacterium
CGGCGTGGTAGGGCGAGCACTGCCAGACGATCCGTGGGTGCGCCTCCGGGATCGCCGCGATCAGGCCCTGCGCGATGCGCGACTTGCCGATGCCGGCCTCGCCCGACAGCAGCACGAGCTGGCCCTGACCCGCGCAGGCCGCAGCCCATCGGTCGCGCATCATGCCGAGTTCGGCATCGCGGCCGATCATCGGCGCGTCCGGCCCCTGCGGGTCGGCCGCAGCGCGGGCGGCGAAACGGCTCTCCAGCGCGCGCTCGACGGTGACGAGGAAGGCCAACGCCGGATCGGCGAGACCTTTCAGCGCCAGCCGCCCCAGATCAGTCGTGTCGAAAACGCCTCCCAAGAGCCGCCGCGTCGCCTCGGCCACGATTACCTGTCCCGGTTTCGCCACCTCCTGCAGCCTTGCGGCGAGGTTCGGCGTGTCGCCCACCACCGCACGCTCCTGCGCCGAGCCCTCGCCGATCAGGTCGCCCACCACCACGAGCCCGGTGGCGATCCCGACCCGGCAGGCCAGCGGCGCGCCGCCGCCCGTGAGGTGTGCCACGGCGGCGGCGATGGCGAGGCCCGCCCGCGCTGCCCGCTCGGCCTCGTCCTCGTGCGCCCGGGGCCAGCCGAAATAGGCCAGCACCCCGTCGCCCATGAACTTCGCGACATGGCCCTCGACCCGCGCGATCTCGCCCGCCACCGCGTTCTGATAGGCGCGGATCACCCCCTGCATGTCCTCCGGATCAAGCCGCGCCGACAGGGCCGTCGACGCCACCAGATCAACGAACATCACCGTGAGTTGGCGTCGCTCTGCCTTGGACGCGGGGGCAGCGGGGGTGAACGCAGGAGGCGCAGGCGCCGTTCGCGGCGTCGCATGCATCAAGGCGATGGCCTTTAGTACCTGCTTTCGCGGTCCCAGAGGCAGGCCAAGCTCGCGCAGGTCGTCCTCGGTCAGTTCGGTCAGCGTCCCCAACTCAATCTCGGCGTCGCGGAAAGCTGCGGCGTGGCGGTCGAGCCCCAAGTCACGTAGCCAGTCGCCGATGTTCGTCATGCCGCCGCCCGCCTGCATTCCTGCGCATGGGAACGACACCCTGGCCGATCCGACTCATCCCCGCGCCAGCGGCAATCCTAGCGGAATGCGGTGACATCGAAAGCCCTTTCGGACCGAGCCGAAACGAGAGTGGTGCCAATGTCATTCCCGGACGGTGCGCGGTTTGAACAGGTTGCTGGTGCGTAACCTGCGAAAGCAGGCTGGATTTTCGATCCAAGCACCGCCCTGCAAGTCGAGCCAGGTAAAGTCGGCAGCTTTATCGGAGAATAGTCGGGTGCCTGCTGACGCCCAAGCTGCCTGGTAGGCATTTCCATTTTCGCGCAAGATCAGCCCTTGGTCCGCTCTCTGAGCATGGAGCGCGTTCGCGGCAGCGATGATGGTCGAAATCGTCTGCTTCTCCTGCATGGCCGTGCCCCGACCCCTGTCACGCCGCGCGCCCACTCACCATCCCAATTTGCCGAACGTCAACTCATACCTTTACGCGCGCAACTTACTGTGCGAGATTTTTCCGCGAGGGTGCCTTATCCCTGCAGGGCAAGAGGAGGTTCGGAATGGCCGAACGAAAGGTCCAGACTATGGAAGACTTCGCGTCGGCCAGCGGCATATCTCGTCCAACCGTATCCAAGTACTTCAACGATCCCGAAAGCGTGCGGGCCACGACGCGGGAGCGGATCGAGCTGGCGCTGGCCAGGTTCGACTACACCCCCAACCTTTTCGCGGTGAACCAGAACCGCAAGCAGACCAAGAACATCGGCATCATCGTCCCCTATCTCGCAGATCCCTTCTTTGCCGAGATGGCCCGGCTGATCGAACGACGCTGCATCGACGCTGGGTATTGGCCGACCCTGTTCAGCGCGCATGGCCAGCGGCAGATGGAAGTCAACGCGCTGGAGTTGCTCCGGTCGCTCAAGCCGGCGGGTGCGCTGATCGCGCCGCTTGGCCGCAGATCCGATCTGGAGGCACTGCACAAGTTCGCGGCCGACGTGCCCACGGTGATCTTCGACAGCAATCAGGAGATCGGCGAAGCCTTTGTCGGATCAGACAATTCCCAGAGTATTGCGCTGATCGTGGACTATCTGTGCCGGACCGGAGAGCCGCCGTGCTTCTTCGAGATGCCCCCGGTGAACCCCAACGCGAACAAGCGGCGCGCGGCCTATATCGCGGCGATGGAGAAGCTCGGGCAGACGCCCCAGATCATCAAGGTCGGGGGCGAGTCCTGGGACTTCGAGAAGATGGGTCTGGAGGAGGGCAAGCGCCTGATCGCGGAGCGCAAGATACCCACCAACACCGTCCTGTGCAGCAACGACCGCATTGCCATCGGCCTGCTGGCGGCGGCGTATCAGATGGGTCTGCGCGTGGGCCGGGGGGAGGGCTGTGCGATGCGCATCGCCGGACATGACGACCACCCCTGGGCGCAATTTACCTGCCCGCCGCTCACCACCGTAAGCCAGAATTATTCCGCAATCGCTGAAACCAGCGTCGAGAAATTGTTCACTTTGATCACTACCGGAGCGAAAAGCGAATCGCGTCAAGTGACGTTGTTCGACGGCAAGCTGGTGCTGCGGGCCTCGGCGTAGCGCGCAATCAATTGCAATCATTGGGGGAATCAGAAACTTTACGCGCGGAAATAAATTGATTGACTAAATAGCCCTAACATTTAGTCAATAGGGGGAGGGAAATCGACATCCAGGGAGGAAAACGGATGACACTGAAGAACGCACTTTGGGGCGCAACGGCGCTTGTGGCCATCGCCGCGACCGGGGCGGTCGCCGACAGCCACGCCACCACCATCACCATCGCGACAGTCAACAACGGCGACATGATCCGCATGCAGGGTCTGACTGAGGCATTCAACGAAGCGCACCCCGACATCACTGTCGAATGGGTGACGCTGGAAGAAAACGTCCTGCGCCAGAACGTGACCACGGACATCTCCACCGGTGGCGGTGCCTATGACGTGATGACCATCGGCACCTACGAAGCGCCGATCTGGGCCAAAAACGGCTGGCTGGTTTCGCTTAACGAAGGCATGGCCGACGATTGGGACCAGGCTGACCTGCTGCCCGCGATTGCCGGTGGTCTGACCGTCGACGGCGAGCTCTATGCCGCACCCTTCTATGGTGAATCCTCGATGGTGATGTACCGCACCGATCTGATGGAAAAAGCGGGTCTGGAAATGCCCGATGCCCCGACCTGGGAGTTTATCCGCGAAGCGGCCGCGAAGATGACCGACCGTGACAACGAGATCAACGGTATCTGCGCACGCGGCAAGGCCGGCTGGGGCGAGAACATGGCCTTCCTGACGGCGATGTCCAACTCCTTTGGTGCGCGCTGGTTCGACGAGGACTGGAAGCCCCAGTTCGACACCGAGGAGTGGGCCAACACGATCAACTTCTACCTCGGCATGATGAACGAATCCGGCCCCGCCGGTGCGGCGAACAACGGGTTCAACGAAAACCTGACGCTGTTCCAGCAGGGCAAGTGCGGTATGTGGATCGACGCAACGGTTGCGGCATCATTCGTGACCAACCCCAAGGACAGCACAGTGGCCGACAAGGTCGGTTTCGCTCTGGCACCCGACAACGGTCTGGGCAAGCGCGGCAACTGGCTCTGGGCATGGTCGCTGGCCATTCCGAAGTCTTCGGAAAAGCAGGACGCTGCCAAGACCTTCATAAGCTGGGCCACAAGCAAGGGCTATGCCGAGCTGGTCGCGTCGAAAGAGGGCTGGGCCAACGTTCCTCCGGGCACGCGCACTTCGCTCTACGAGAACCAGGAATACCTGGCAGCGGCACCCTTCGCGAAGATGACGCTGGAAAGCATCAACTCTGCCGATCCGACCAACCCGTCGGTTCAGCCGGTGCCCTACACAGGTGTGCAGTTCGTTGCGATCCCGGAGTTTGCAGGCATCGCCACCCAGACCGGTCAGCAGTTCTCGTCCGCTCTGGCAGGCAATCAGACCGCAGAGCAGGCGCTGGAAAATTCGCAGGAATTGGCCACGGAAGAAATGGAAGCGGCAGGCTACTAAGCCTTGGTACTTCCGGCAGGCGGCGTGATCTCGCGCCGCCTGCGACCCCGGCTTCCGTAGAAGGTCCTTCCGCGAGTTCCCACCGGAATTCCCGAAAGCGCCGCATGCGGCCCGTCTTACCTTTCAGTCTGGAGAATTGTCATGGCGACTGCTCATTCACGAACCGCCGGCCGCTTCATGATCGCACCCGCTGTCTTCGTCCTGCTGGTCTGGATGCTGATCCCGCTTTGCATGACGCTGTACTTCTCCTTCGCCGATTACCGCCCGCTGCGCGGCACGTTCGAGCCCTGGATCGGGTTCGACAACTACGCCTCTTTCCTCAGCTCCTCGTCATTCCTCAACGCAGTGGGGACCACGCTTTGGATGGTGGGCGGCATCCTGTCGATCACGATCATCGGCGGCGTGCTGATGGCGCTCCTGCTGGATCGTCCCATCTTCGGGCAGGGGATCGTGCGCATTTTGGTGATCGCTCCGTTCTTCGTCATGCCGACGGTGTCGGCGTTGGTCTGGAAGAACATGTTCTTCAACGTGGACAACGGATTGTTCTCGTATCTCTACAAGGGCCTGGGGCTTCAGCCTTTCGATTTCCTCAGTCAGGCACCGCTGTTTTCGATCATTGTGATCGTCGCCTGGCAATGGCTGCCCTTCGCCACGCTGATTCTGCTCACGGCGGTACAGTCACTGGACAGCGAGCAGCTGGAAGCGGCGGAGATGGACGGAGCCCCGGCGCTGTCGCGGTTCCGCTTCATCATCCTGCCGCACCTCAGCCGCGCCATCACGGTCGTGATCCTGATCCAGACGATCTTCCTGCTGTCGATCTTTGCCGAGATCTTCGTCACCACAAACGGCGCCTTCGGGACGCGGACGCTGACCTATCTGGTCTACCAGCGGGTGCTGGAAAGCCAGAACGTCGGGCTGGGGTCCGCCGGGGGTATCGTTGCCGTCATCCTTGCCAACATCGTCGCGATCTTCCTGATGCGGATCGTCGGCAAGAACCTCGATAAGTGAGGGGGAGAAAGAGTATGGCCCGCGCCGTCACACACAAACAGAAGGTCATGTGGACCGTCCTGGCCTGGACATTCGGTCTGCTGATGTTCTTTCCGATCCTCTGGACCTTCCTGACCTCGTTCAAGTCCGAGGCCACGGCGATCTCCGATCCGCCCGTCTGGTTCTTCTTCGACTGGACTCTGGAAAACTATTCGGTCGTGCAGGAGCGGTCGAACTATCCCAAGGCGCTGATGAATTCGATCGTCATCTCCGTGGGGTCGACCCTGCTGGGCATCCTCATCGCGGTGCCTGCGGCTTGGTCCATGGCCTTCGTGCCCGGTCGGCGGACCAAGGATGTGCTGATGTGGATGCTGTCGACCAAGATGTTGCCTGCGGTCGGCGTTCTCTATCCGCTGGTCCTGTTGGCGAAATGGCTGGGCGTGATGGACAGCCGCATCCTGCTGGTGGTGGTCCTGATGCTGATCAACCTGCCGATCATCGTCTGGATGCTCTACACCTACTTCAAGGAAATCCCCGGCGAGATCCTGGAGGCTTCCCGGATGGACGGTGCCGACCTGCGCTCCGAAATCCTCTATGTCCTGACACCCATGGCCCTGCCGGGCATCGCCTCCACGATCCTGCTCAACATCATCCTGGCATGGAACGAGGCCTTCTGGACCATCCTGTTGACCACCGTGAACGCGGCACCGCTTACCGCCTTCATCGCCAGCTTCTCCGCCCCCGAAGGGCTCTTCTACGCGAAACTTTCCGCCGCCTCGATGATGGCCATCGCGCCCATCCTCGTCATGGGCTGGTTCTCGCAGAAGCAGCTTGTCCGGGGCCTCACATTCGGCGCGGTGAAATGACCTTGCCGGGACACACAATCGAAATGGCGGCGCCGTCCGAAGCCCGCAACCGCACAACGGGAGAAAAGATGTAATGGGCCAGATCAGCCTGAACCAGGTCACCAAGAGCTTTGGCGACGTTCAAGTCATCCCGCCGCTGGACCTTGAGGTCAATGAGGGGGAGTTCGTCGTCTTCGTTGGCCCCTCCGGTTGCGGCAAGTCCACCCTGTTGCGCCTGATTGCGGGGCTGGAGGATACGACCTCGGGCCATATCAGCATCGACAGCCGGGACGCGACGGAATTGCCGCCGGCCAAGCGGGGGCTCGCGATGGTGTTCCAGTCCTACGCGCTTTACCCGCATATGTCGGTGCGCAAGAACATCGCCTTTCCGATGCGGATGGCAGGGCTGGATCAGGCCACGCAGGACGCCAAGATAGAAGCGGCGGCCAAGGCGCTGAACCTCACCGATTATCTGGACCGCAAACCGGGCCAGCTTTCCGGCGGTCAGCGGCAGCGCGTCGCCATCGGGCGCGCCATCGTGCGCGAACCTGCGGCCTTCCTTTTCGACGAACCCCTGTCCAACCTCGACGCGGCCCTGCGCGTGGGGATGCGGCTCGAAATCATGGAACTGCACAAGAAACTTGCGACGACGATGATCTACGTGACGCACGATCAGGTCGAAGCCATGACGATGGCGGACAAGATCGTGGTGTTGCAGGCGGGGGTAATCGAACAAGTCGGCAGCCCGCTGGATTTGTACCACGCCCCGCGCAACAAGTTTGTGGCGGGCTTCATCGGATCGCCCAAGATGAACCTGATCGAGGGGGCGGAGGCCGCCAAGCATGACGCCACCACCATCGGTATCCGGCCAGAGCATATGAACGTCTCGAAAACCGAAGGGACCTGGAAGGGCGTCGTGGGTGTGGCAGAGCATCTCGGCTCCGACACATTCATCCACGTGCATGAGACGGGGCTGATGGAAACGATGACCGTCCGCATCACGGGGGATATCGAGGCGCGGCACGGGGACACGATGTATCTCACGCCCGAGGCGGACAAGATGCATCGCTTCGACGCACAGGGGCTTCGGATCGCATGAAACGGCTGGAAGGTAAATCGGCCCTGATCACAGGGGCGGCACGCGGCATCGGGCGGGGCTTTGCGGAAAGCTACATCGCGGAAGGCGCGACCGTCGCGATTGCCGACATCAATCTGGAAGCGGCACAGCAGACCGCCTCGGAGATCGGCGAAGGAGCCTATGCCGTTCAGATCGACGTCAGCGAGCAGGCCAGCATTGATGCGGCCATCGCCTCTGTTGTGGGGCAGGCGGGCAAACTCGACATCCTGATCAACAACGCAGCCTTGTTCGACGCCGCTGAGACAGTGGACATCACCCGCGCCAGCTATGACAGGCTTTATTCGGTCAACGTCGCGGGCACGCTTTTCACCATGCAAGCCGCCGCGAAGCAGATGATCGCGCAGGGCCACGGGGGCAAGATCATCAATATGGCCTCGCAGGCAGGCAGGCGGGGCGAGAGCCTCGTGCTGGTCTATTGCTCCACCAAGGCGGCGGTGATTTCCATGACGCAATCCGCCGGGCTGAACCTGATCCGCCACGGCATCAACGTGAACGCCATCGCCCCCGGCGTGGTGGACGGCGACCATTGGGTGCATGTGGACGCCATGTTCGCCAAGCTGGAAGGCAAGGAGCCCGGTCAGAAGAAGGCCGAAGTCGAGGCAGCGGTGCCTGCGGGCCGTTTCGCGGTGCCTGCCGATCTGACGGGCATGGCCGTGTTTCTCGCCTCGCCCGAGTCCGATTACATCGTGTCGCAGACGTATAACGTCGACGGCGGCCAGTGGATGAGTTGATGATCCTCACCCTCGAAACCCTTCCCGACCTGCCTGACACCGTCAACAAGCCGACCTACGCGCGCGCGGACCTGACGGCGGGCATCCTGCACATCGGTCTGGGCAATTTCCACCGCGCGCATCAGGCGTGGTATCTGCACCGGCTGATGGAGCAGGGGCTTGCCCACGATTGGGCGATTTTGGGGGCAGGGGTGCGTGACGCAGATGCCGTGCAGCGCACCCGGTTGCTGGAGCAGGACTGCCTGACGACGCTGATCGAACTCGATCCCTCGGGCAAGTCCGCCGAAATAACCGGGTCGATGATCGGCTATGTCCCCGTCGCCGCAGGCAACGCCCCCCTCATTGCGCATATGGCGGAGCCGCCGATCAGGATCGTATCCCTCACGGTGACGGAAGGCGGTTATTACCAGACCCCTGCGGGCACGCTGGACACCGATCATGCCGACATCAAACATGATGCCGCCCATCCGGCCACGCCCCGAACCGCTTTCGGTGCCATGGTCGCAGCGCTGAAGCTGCGCCGCGATGCAGGTGCGGGGCCGTTCACCTGTCTGAGTTGCGATAACCTGCAAGGCAACGGCGATATCCTGCGCCAGACGGTGCTGGGTCTTGCGGCCTTGTCCGATCCCGCTTTGGCGCAATGGATTGAGGCGAACATCACCTTCCCGAATTCCATGGTCGACTGCATCGTCCCCGCGACGGGGCCAAAAGAACTGGCGCTGGCGCGGGATTTCGGCACCGAGGACAAGGTGCCCGTGACGCACGAGAGCTTCCGCCAGTGGGTCATCGAGGACAGGTTCTGCGCCGGGCGGCCTGCGTGGGACAAGGTCGGGGCGACCTTCACCGACGATGTGCATGTCTACGAGACGATGAAGCTGCGCCTGCTCAACGCGGGCCATCAGATCATCGCAAACGCCGGGGAACTGCTGTCGGTCGACACGATTGCGGGGACGATGGCGCACCCGCTGATCTCTGCCCTCTTCCGCAAGGTCGAGGTGGAGGAGATCGTCCCCCATGTCTCCGCCGTGCCGGGCATGACGCCGCTGGCCTATGTCGATCTGATCGAAAGCCGCTTCGCCAACCCCGAAATCCACGACACCACGCGGCGCGTGGCCTTCGACGGCTCCTCGCGCCACGCGGGCTTCCTGCATCCGGTCATCCGGGATGCGCTCGCGGCAGGCACACCCATCGACGGGCTGGCATTGGTCGAGGCGCTCTGGGCCCGCATGTGTTTGGGCACCCGCGAGGACGGCAGCGTCATCGCGCCCAACGATCCCTTCTGGGATACTCTGAATGCTTCGTCGATTGCTGCGAAGTCAAACCCGCAGGCCTGGCTCGGGCAGGAACAGGTCTATGGGGCTCTAGGTCAGGATCCGCGCTTTGCCGCAAGCTTTGAGCGCTGGCTGCGACTGATCCAGGATGAAGGCACCGAGGCCGCCCTGCACGCCTATCTGGAAGGCTGACTGCGATGCGTGCTTTGGTAGTCGAAGGCCGCTGTACCGTCGCCCTCAGAGATCGGCCCGAGCCTCGTCCAGGTCCCGGTGAGGTGCTGATCGAGGTGCGCGCCAGCGGGATTTGCCACACCGACCTTGAAATCCTGCGCGACAACTCCGGCACATGGGCATATCCCGTGGTGCCCGGGCATGAATCTGCCGGCACCGTGCTCATTGACCCGGCCCTGGGGTGACGGCAACAAACGCACAAAAATCCGGCGCAGAAAAGTGCTGAACGCTGGAACCGGCAATACCCCAAATCGAGCGATTGTGCCCCCCTGCCACGCTGATCCATACTGGGGACGAAGCAGGCAAACAGGACAAGCGATGACCATGGCGAAAGACAATCTGACAGCGATAGACGCGGATGCCTTCAGGGAAAGCATTCGGCGTCATCTCAAGACCTCGCTGGGCAAGGATGCCGAACATGCCTCGCTCTATGACTGGCGCATGTCGCTGTCGCTTGCGATGCGGGACATGGTGGTTGATCCCTGGTTCGCCTCGACCCGCGAAACCTATGACCGTCACGCCAAGCGGGTCTATTACCTGTCGATGGAATTCCTGATCGGGCGGCTGATCGAGGACGTGGCGATCAACCTCGGGGTCGAGCGGATTGCGCGCGAAGCGCTTGAGGTGCTGGGGCAGGACTACGAAACGGTCGTTGCGGACGAACCGGACGCGGCGCTGGGCAATGGCGGGCTGGGGCGGCTTGCGGCCTGTTTCATGGACAGCCTGTCGACGCTGGCGATCCCGGCCTATGGCTATGGCATCCGCTACGAACACGGGTTGTTCGAGCAGCATTTCGAGGATGGCATGCAGGTGGAGACCGCCGAAGGCTGGCTCCAGCAGCGCCACGCCTGGGAATTCGAGCGCCCCGAGGTAACTTATCCTATCAATTTCGGCGGCTATGTGAGTGAGACGAAGGGGGGAGCGATCTGGCACCCGACCGAGACCATCCTCGCCTCCGCCTATGACACGCCCGTGGTCGGCTGGCAGGGGAAATGGGCCAACACCCTGCGGCTCTGGGCCGCGAAACCGCAGAAGATCTTCGATCTGGCGAGCTTTAACAGAGGCGACTATCTTGCTGCAAACGCTGCTGAAAGTCTCGCCCGGACCATCTCGCGGGTGCTTTACCCCGACGACACGACCGACATGGGCAAGGAACTGCGGCTCAAGCAGGAGTACTTCTTCACCTCCGCCTCAATTCAGGATGTCCTGCGACGCCTGCAATCCGAAGGCTACGCGCTGACGGAACTGGCAGACCACGTCGCAATCCAGCTCAACGACACGCATCCGGCCATCGCGGGGCCTGAACTGGTGCGCCTGCTGGCCGACGTCCACGGCATGCCGATGGACGAAGCCATCGAGACGGCGCGCGCCTGCCTCGGGTTCACCAACCACACCTTGCTGCCCGAAGCGCTGGAGCGCTGGCCCGAAGCGCTTTTCGCCCGCATCCTGCCACGCCATCACCGCATCATCGAGATGATCCAGGATACCCATGCCTTCGTGACCGGCAGCGACATCCGCATCATCGAGAACGGCGAGGTGAAGATGGGGGAACTGGCCTTCATCATGGCGCATTGCGTGAATGGCGTGTCGGCCCTGCATTCGGACCTCGTGAAGAAGACCGTATTCTCCGACCTGAACAAGGTCTATCCCGGACGCATCATCAACCAGACCAATGGCATCACGCCGCGCCGCTGGCTCTATTCCTGCAACCCGCCGCTGCGCGATCTCATCAACGAAACGATCGGCGAGGGGTGGCCTGACGATCTGGAGCAACTCGCGAGTCTGCGCAGTCACGTCGATGATGCCGCGTTTCGGGAGCGGTTCCGCGCCGCCAAGGACCAGAACAAGCAGCGGCTGGCGGTCTGGCTGAAGGACCGCGACGGTGTGGTGATCGACCCGCAGGCGATGTTCGACGTGCAGATCAAGCGCATCCACGAATACAAGCGGCAGCTGCTGAATATCCTCGAAACCATCGCCCTTTGGAACGACATCCGCGACAATCCGAATGGTGAGTGGACCCCACGGGTGAAGCTGTTCGGAGGCAAGGCGGCACCCGGTTACGTGATGGCGAAATCCATTATCCACCTGATCAACGACGTGGCAAAGACGATCAACGCCGACAAGGCCACGCGCGATCTTTTGCAGGTCGTCTACCCCGAGAACTACAATGTCTCGATGGCGGAACTGCTGATCCCGGCCTCCGACCTGTCCGAACAGATCTCGACCGCAGGCAAGGAGGCGTCGGGCACCGGTAACATGAAGCTGTCGCTCAACGGCAGCCCCACCATCGGCACGCTGGACGGCGCCAATGTCGAGATCAGGGAACACGTCGGGGCCGAGAACTTCTTCCTCTTCGGTCTGACGGCGGACCAGGTGATGGCGCGGCGCAAGACCCGCGATTTCGCGCGCAAGGCGATTCAGGCCAGTCCCGGCCTGACGCGGGTGCTGGGCCAGATCGCGGACGGCGTGTTTTCGGGCGGGGACCGGGAGCGCTATCAGGCGCTGCTGCGGAACCTCTACGATCACGACTATTTCCTCGTGACCTGCGACTACGACAGCTACTATGACACCCAGCGCAAGGTTGACGCGGACTACCGCGATGTTGAGGGTTGGACGAGAATGGCGGCGCTCAATACGGCGGGGATGGGGTGGTTTTCGTCAGACCGCACCATTCAGGGTTATGCCCGCGATATCTGGCAGGTGGAGTCGTTGAAATCCGACTGATCTGCGGCTCTGGATCGGTTCAACAGTGAAGGTGCCGACATGATCGATGCAATCGAGGCAGAGCAGATCGCGAGGGGGGAACACGCGGACCCGTTCTCCGTTCTGGGATTGCACGATGTCGATGGCACCATCGTCATTCGCGTCTTCGTGCCCGGCGCGTCGGCGGTGGAGGTGCTCGATGCCCGGACCCGGCGCAGGATCATATCGCTGGACCCGGTAGCGGAGGTAGGGGACGTCTTTGTCGGGGCGGCGGGGCGGCGCAAGAAGGCCTTCGCCTATCTGCTGCGCATCACCCGGAACGGGCATCAATGGATTGCCGACGATCCCTACCGCTACGGTCCCGTCATCGGAGAACTGGACGAGCATCTGATCGGCGAGGGCGCACATCTGCGGCTCTGGAAGGTTCTGGGCGCGCATCTGCTGACCCACGAAGGCACGCCCGGAACGCATTTCGCCGTCTGGGCCCCCAATGCCCGGCGGGTGTCGGTCGTGGGGGAATTCAACGGCTGGGACGGGCGCTGCCACCTGATGCGCAGACGCGGGCAGAGCGGGGTCTGGGAAATCTTCATCCCCGGCATTGGCGAGGGCGCGTGCTACAAGTACGAACTTCAGGATGCGGGCGGGCACCTGCTGCCGCAGAAGGCCGATCCCTTCGGTTTCGGGGCGGAACACCCGCCGAGGACCGCATCGGTCGTGCGCGCGCTCGACGGTCACGACTGGCGCGACGGCACCTGGATATCCAGCCGCGAGGCGCTGCATCGGATCGACCAACCGATCTCTGTCTATGAGGTTCATCTGGGGTCATGGCGGCGGGTGCCAGAGGAGGGCAACAGGCCGCTGTCCTATCAGGAGCTTGCCCACCAGCTTGTCACCTATGCCAAGGACCTCGGCTTTACCCATATCGAGCTGATGCCGGTGTCAGAGTTCCCGTTCGACGGCTCCTGGGGTTACCAGCCCATCGGCCTTTTCGCCCCCACCATCCGCCACGGCACGCTGGCGGAGTTCCGGGCCTTCGTCGACGCCTGCCATGCCGCCGGTCTGGGCCTGATCCTCGACTGGGTGCCCGGCCACTTCCCCGAAGACCCGCACGGTCTGGGTAATTTCGACGGCACTCCGCTTTATGAACATGCGGACCGCAAGGAAGGGTTTCACCCGGACTGGAACACGCTGGTCTACAACTACGGGCGCCGCGAAGTGTCGAACTATCTGGTCGCCAATGCCCTCTACTGGCTCAAGGAACACCACATCGACGGCTTGCGCGTCGACGCGGTCGCCTCGATGCTCTACCGGGACTATTCGCGCAAGGCGGGGGAGTGGGTGCCCAACAAACACGGCGGCCGCGAGAACCTTGAGGCGATTGCCTTTCTGCAGCGCACGAACACGGTGGCTTACGGCGAGGCGCCGGGGATCATGACCATCGCGGAGGAATCCACCGCCTTCCCGGCGGTCAGCGGCCCGGCGGACAAAGGCGGACTGGGCTTCGGCTACAAGTGGAACATGGGCTGGATGAACGACACGCTGGCTTACATGGGCGAGGACCCGATCAACCGCAAATACCATCATCACAAGATGACATTCGGGTTGCATTACGCCTTCTCGGAGAACTTCTTTCTGCCGATCAGCCACGACGAGGTGGTCCATGGCAAAGGCTCCATGATCGAGAAGATGCCGGGCGAGGGTCTGGAAAAGTTCGCCAACCTGCGGGCCTATTACGGCTTCATGTGGGGACATCCGGGCAAGAAACTGCTGTTCATGGGGTGTGAGTTTGCCCAGGGCAAGGAGTGGGACCACGATGGCTCCCTCGACTGGCACCTGCTGGAGGAAAACCTGCACGGCGGCGTGCAGCGCCTGGTGCGCGACCTGAACGTGCTTTACCGCGACACGGCCGCGCTGCATCAGCTTGATTGCAAACCCGAAGGTTTCGAGTGGGTCGAGGAGGGCGCGGCGGAGGAATCCATCTTCGCCTGGTTGCGACGTGGCACGGGGGATACCCCCCCGGTGCTGGTCGTCTGCAACATGACCCCGGTCGAGCGTCAGGCAAGGCGCATCGGCGTGCCCGAGGCGGGCAGATGGGCCGAAGTCCTGAACACGGATTCTGCGATCTACGGCGGCGGAGATCGCGGCAACATGGGATTTGCCGACACCGCGCAGGTCGCGGCCTCGGGCCGGGTGCATTCCGTGTCGCTGACACTGCCGCCGCTTTCGACACTGTTTTTCGTACTGCAAAGGAACGCCTGACGGACTGCCATACTTATTGCTTCAACGGGGAGGAAACATAATGAACCAAGAGTCTCAGCGACTGGCGCATCAATCCATGGCGTTCGTGCTGGCTGGCGGCCGGGGCAGCCGCCTTTACGAGCTGACAGACAGACGCGCCAAACCCGCGATGTATTTCGGCGGCAAGAGCCGGATCATCGACTTCCCGCTGTCCAATGCCGTGAACTCGGGCATCCGCCGCATCGGCGTGGCCACGCAGTACAAGGCGCATTCCCTGATCCGCCACCTGCAACGCGGCTGGAGCTTCTTTCGCGCGGAACGCAACGAGTCGCTGGATATCCTGCCGGCTTCGCAGCAGATGGACAACGAAAACTGGTACAAGGGCACGGCGGATGCGGTGACCCAGAACCGCGATATCATCACGGGCTACGGGCCCAAGTACATCGTGATCCTCGCGGGCGATCATATCTACAAGCAGGACTATTCCCTGATGATCGAGCATCACGTCCAGAGCGGCGCGGATGTGACGGTCGGTTGCATCGAAGTGCCCCGGATGGAGGCGCGAGGCTTCGGGGTGATGAAGGTCGATACCGAGGACCGCATCCTCGATTTCGTCGAAAAGCCCAGCGACCCGCCCGCGATGCCCGGCCACCCGGATCTGGCGCTGGCCAGCATGGGAATCTACGTCTTCGAGACGAAGTATCTGTTCGATCTGCTGGCGGACTGTGCCGGGACGCCCGGCTATGGCCATGATTTCGGCGGCGATGTGATCCCCCTTATCGTGAAGGAGGGCAAGGCCATCGCACATCCCTTCAGCCGTTCCTGCGTACGGACGGGGCTGGAAAAGGAACCCTACTGGAGAGACGTCGGCACGGTGGATGCCTTCTGGCAGGCCAACGTGGACCTGACGGATTTTCAACCGGAACTGGACCTTTACGACAATTCATGGCCGATCTGGACCTATTCCGAACTGACCGCCCCCGCCAAGTTCATCCACAACGAAGAGGGGCGGCGTGGCCATGCGGTGTCGTCGATGGTGTCGGGGGGCTGCATCATCTCCGGCTCCACACTTGAACGATGCCTGCTGTTCACCGGCGTGCGGACCCATTCGTTTTCCCAGCTGGAAGGCGTGGTTGCGATGCCCTATGCCGAAATCCACCGCAAAGCGCAGCTGCGCAATGTGGTCCTTGACCGGGGGGTGATCATACCGCGCGGGCTGATCGTGGGCGAGGATGCGGAACTGGACAGCAAGCGGTTCCGGCGCTCCGCGAATGGCGTGTGCCTGATCACGCAACCGATGATCGACAGACTGGAGATGTAGATTGAACGTCCTCTTCGTTGCCTCCGAATGTGCGCCCTTCATCAAGACCGGGGGGCTGGCCGATGTCATCGGATCGGTGCCCAAGGTGCTGGCCGCAGAGGGTGCGAGCGTCAGGGTCATGATCCCGGCCTATCCCGCGCTCGCCCCGCTGGTGGCGCAGGGCAAGTCGGTGGTCCGATTCGACGATCTTTTCGGGGGGGCGGCGGAGATCGTGGCAGTGACGGCAGAGGGGCTGGACCTGCTGCTTTTGGCCGCACCGCATCTTTATGATCGCAAGGGAAACATCTATCTGGGCCCCGACGGGCGGGACTGGCCGGACAACGATATGCGGTTTGCGGCGCTCTCCTTTGCCGGGGCGCATGTTGCGACGGAGGGTGCAGGGGACTGGCGGCCCGATATCGTCAACGCCCACGACTGGCAGGCGGGACTGCTGCCTGCCTATCTGCGCCAATCGGACAAGGCATCTCCGCCCGTCGTGATGACGATCCACAACATCGCGTTTCAGGGGGTGTTCGATGCCACGCGGCTCTCCGATCTGCGGCTTGAATCGCGTATGTTCACGCAGGACGGGGTCGAATACTTCGGCAAGATCAGCTTTCTGAAGGCCGGGCTTGCCCTGTCGGACGCCATCACGACAGTCAGCCCCAGCTATGCCTGCGAACTCCTGACGCCCGAGTTCGGGATGGGGCTGGAGGGTCTCTTGCAGGCGCGCAAGGCGGACCTGAGCGGCATATTGAACGGGATCGATCTCGATGCCTGGAACCCCGAGACCGATCCGCACCTCGCAGGGCACTTCAGCGCCGCAAAGCCAAAGAACAAGGCCGCGAACAAGGTTGAGATTGAGGCTCGTTTCGGGTTGAACACCTCGGACGGGCCGCTCTTTTGCGTCATCAGCCGCCTGACCTCGCAAAAGGGTCTGGACATGATGCTCACCTGCCTGCCCGATCTGGTGGCGCGCGGCGGGAGGTTGGCGCTTCTGGGCACGGGCGACAAGGATCTGGAACGGGCCTATGTCGAGGCTTCGGGCCGCCATGCGGGGGCAGTCGGTGTGATCATCGGCTACGATGAGGCGCTGTCGCACCTGTTGCAGGCCGGCAGCGACGCGATCCTGATCCCGTCGCGGTTCGAGCCCTGCGGCCTGACGCAGCTCTACGGGTTGAGATACGGCACCGTGCCCGTGGTCGCGCGCACAGGCGGGTTGGCGGACACGGTCATCGACGCGAACCACGCAGCCTTGACCGACAATTGTGCAACCGGTTTTCAGTTCGCACCGATCAATGCCACGATGCTGGGACGGGCCATCGCGCGGGCCTGTGACATCTATCGCCAGCCCAAGGTCTGGGGGGGCATGATGCGACGAGCGATGCGCCATCCTGTGGGTTGGGACCAGTCGGCGGCGGCCTACCGCGCAATTTATGCCGACCTGATCGACAGGCGCAGCCAAGGAACGAGATGAGCAGCTTTCGGATTTCAGGCGGATCGCCCAGGCGGCTGGGCGCGCATCATGACGGGGAGGGCGTGAACTTCGCGATCTTTTCGGAGAACTGCGCGGTCATGGAGCTTTGCCTGTTTTCCCCCGACGGCAAGACCGAGACAGCGCGGATCAAGCTGCCCGAGCGGACTGGCCCGATCTGGCACGGATATGTCGCGGGGCTGCCCATCGGCGCACTCTACGGATATCGCGCCCATGGCAGGTATGCCCCGGAACAGGGGCATCGGTTCAACCCCAACAAGCTGCTCCTCGACCCTTACACGCGGGAGCTTTTCGGCGCGTTCGAGCACCAGCCGACGACGCTGGGCTACGACATGGACGCACCGAACGAAGACCTCTCCTTCGATGAGACCGACAGCGCGCCTTTCGTGCCGAAATCCGTTGTCTCCGACCCCGCGCTGTTTACGGGTGCTACGCGGCTCGGGCGCAACTTGGGCGCGCGTGACCTGATCTATGAAGCCCACGTCAGGGGTGCGACCCAGCTGAACATGGATGTGCCCGAGGCGTTGCGCGGCACCTACGAGGGGCTCGCCAGCGATCCGATGATTGCACACCTTAAGCAGCTTGGCGTGGGCGCCGTCGAACTGCTGCCGGTGCACTCCTTCGTGGACGATGCCTTCCTGCTGGACCGCGGGCTGACGAACTACTGGGGCTACAACACCGTTGGGTTTTTCGCGCTTGAACCGCGTTATTTCGGTCCCGGCGGTATGGCCGGGTTCCGAGCGACGGTCGAAAAGCTCCATGCAGCGGGTATCGAAGTCATTCTCGAAGTCGTCTACAACCACACCGCAGAGGGCGATCATCGGGGGCCGACCCTGTCCTTCCGCGGGCTCGACAATGCCAGTTATTATCGCCTGAACGCGGGCCAGCCGCGCTTTTACGTGAATGATACAGGCTGCGGAAACACCCTGAACGTCTCGCACCCGCATGTCCTGCGCATGGTGCTGGACAGCCTGCGCTTCTGGGTAGAGGGCATGGGGATCGATGGCTTCCGGTTCGACCTTGCCACCACGCTGGGGCGCGAGGATCACGGGTTCGATCCGTGCGGCGGGTTCTTCGACTCTCTGCGGCAGGACCCGGTTCTGTCGCAGGTGCGAATGATCGCGGAGCCATGGGATATCGGTCCCGGCGGCTACCGCCTTGGTGGTTTTCCGCCCGAATTCTCCGAATGGAACGATGCCTACCGTGACACGGTGCGCCGCTACTGGCGCGGCGATCCGCACAGCGCGCAGGAACTGGGCGCGCGGCTGCTGGGCTCGGCGGACAAGTTCGACAGGGCAGGGCGGCCCAGCACGGCATCGGTGAATTTCCTGGCCAGCCATGACGGGTTCACCCTGGCTGATACGACGAGCTACTCCAAACGCCACAACGAAGCCAATACCGAGAACAACAGCGACGGGCACAACGCCAACTACAGCGACAACTGCGGCGCGGAGGGGGAAACCGACGATGCCGCGATCCTCACCCTCCGGACCCGTCGCCAGCGCAACATGCTGGCCACGCTCTTTCTGTCGCAGGGCACGCCGATGCTGCTGGCTGGGGATGAGTTCGGCAACTCGCAGGGTGGCAATAACAACGCCTATTGTCAGGACAACGAAGTCGGCTGGCTGGACTGGGGCAGGGCCGACAGCGACATGCAGGCCTTCGTTGCAGCCCTTTCTGCCTTCCGGCAGGCGCATCCCTGTCTGCGTCAGACGCGCTTTCTGCATGGGGACAAGCGCGCAGGCGACGGGCTGCGCGATGTCGAATGGAGCAATTTTCAGGGCACGGCGCTGGACTGGCGCGACAAGGGGCTGTCGAACCTCTGCCTGACGCTGCGCATCTGTGCCGAAGCACCGGAGTACGAGCAGGACGGCGATGTGGTTTTTGTCGCCTTCAACCGCACGGAGGAGGTGCTTGACGTGCAATTGCCCGCCGCGCCCGACGGCCAGCATTGGGTGCGCGGCATCGACACGGATCAGCCTGCTTTGTCCGCTTCGCCCGAGCCGCTGACAGATGTGGCTACCGTGGCGGGTCATTCGGTCGTCGCCTTTGCCCTGCATGCTGGCAATGCCCCATGACGGAGGATGAAAGGCTGCAAGCCCTTGCTGGCATGTGCGGGATCCTGCCGGAGTTTCACGACATGCAGGGTCACCGTCGCGTCACCTCGCCCGAGACCTGCCGCGCCCTGCTGGAGGCCATGGACCTCGCGGCAGAGACTGACGTGGACGTCCGCGAGACTCTCGCGAGGCTGACCGCTCGGGCGGGGGAACGTCAGTTCCCCGAAGAGGTCATCGTCGAGAGCGCCAAGCCCGCGCTGCTTCAGTTCGGAAACGGCACGGCATGGACCCTGCGGGCGGACGACGGCGATGTCGAAACGGCAAGCGGCATCGCGGCAGAGGGCATCTCGCTGCCGCCGCTTCGGTCCGGGGTCTATGACCTGACCGTCGAAATCGGGGGCCATTGCGAAGTCCTGCGCGTTCTGGCAGCACCTCCACGGCTTGCCTCCGTTGCGCCGCAGGGCGCGAAGGGTCGCCTCTGGGGCCTCACCCTTGCGCTTTACGGTCTGCGGTCGGCGCGCAATTGCGGGCTTGGGGATTACGAGGATCTGGCACAGGTTGCGGCCACGGCGGGCGCGAGCGGGGCAGCGTTTGTCGGGGTCAATCCGATCCACAACATGGGTTATGCCGATGTGTCGATCAGCCCCTATTCGCCCTCGCACCGGGGTTTTCTGAACACCACGCATATCGCGGCGGACGCGATTCCGGGGCTGGAGCACTCGGCGGCAGCGAAATCGGTTCTGGCGCGGCACGCCACCGAGAGTGCTGCCTGCCGTGCATCGGATGAGGTCATGTACCGGCCGCACAAGATCATGTTGCACCATAGGCTGGAAGACCTCTACGCGGTTTTCATGGCTGAGGCGGCAGCGCCGGTTCAAGCGGAATTCCAGTATTTCACCCAGACAGCAGGAGCCGAGTTGGAGCGGTTTGCAGCTTACGAAACCCTCTCCGAGACCCTCGGCCCGGACTGGAGGCTTTGGCCCGACGGCAAACAGCCGCAGACCGATCCCGCCCGGCGTCGGTTCCACATGTGGCTGCAATGGGTGGCCGACAAGCAGTTGCATGCGATCGGTGATCGCGCCAAGGGCCTGTCCCTTGGCCTCTATCTCGATCTGGCCGTGGGCCCGCGCCGGGGTGGGGCGGAAAGCTGGTGCGAACAGCCGTGCATCGCGAAATGCGTCTCGATCGGGGCACCACCCGATCATCTGAGCCCGGAGGGCCAGAACTGGAATCTCGCGGCCTTCGCCCCGCGCAAGCTGGCGGCACGGAACTATCGCCCGATGCGCCGCATCCTCGCGCAGATAATGCGCCATGCGGGCGTGGTGCGGATCGATCACGTGCTTGGGCTGATGCGCAGCTTCCTGATCCCCGATACCGGCGCGCCGGGGGCCTATGTCTCGCAACCCATGGCCTCGCTCATAGCCATCATCAAGATCGAGGCGGAACGCAATGGCTGCGCCGTGATTGGCGAAGATCTGGGTCTTGTGCCCGCAAATTTCAGGGAAGAGATGCGGCGGCACGGGTTCTATGGCTATTCCGTTCTGCAATATGAAAAAACCAGTCACGGCGCTTTTCGGCACCCCAGGGACGGCAGCGCGCAGGTGCTGTCCTGTTTCGCCACCCATGACACGCCAACCATCCGGGGATACGAGACCGGGTCGGACATCGGGTGGTGGCAGCGTCTGGGCTGGATCGACACGGATCGGGCAGGCGCGACGCGCGAGGCGCGGGACAGGGATGTCACCGCCCTGAAGGGCATGGCGGGTCCGGCACCGGATTTCACCAGCGCGGTGCATGCTCTGCTGGCGGCATCCCCTGCGCGGCTGGTGAGCGTTCAGCTTGATGATGTGCTCGGCCTCGTCGAGGCGCAGAACCTGCCGGGCACGATCGACGAACACCCCAACTGGCGGCGGAAATACCCTGTCAGCGTTGACGATGTGGGCTTATCAGATGACTTGAAGCGCTTGGGCCACACAATGGCAGACGCAGGCCAGACAGAAGGAGAGACGATCCCATGACAGTCACCAAAGTCGCCACGACACCCATCGAAGGACAGAAACCGGGTACCTCCGGCTTGCGCAAGAAGACGCGGGTTTTCATGGGGCCGCATTACCTTGAGAACTTCGTGCAGTCGATTTTCGACGCGATCGGCGGGGCCGATGGAAAGAGTTTCGTGGTGGGCGGGGATGGCCGCTATTTCAACGCGGCGGCGATCCAGACGATCCTCAAGATGGCAGCGGCGAACGGGGCGGCGAAGATCATCGTGGGTCAGGGCGGGCTGCTGTCAACGCCAGCGGCATCGCACCTGATCAGGGCCAACGGGACCGACGGCGGGCTCATCCTGTCGGCCAGTCACAATCCCGGCGGGATCGACGAGGATTTCGGGCTGAAGTTCAATGCGGCCAACGGCGGGCCGGCCCCGGAAAGCCTGACCGACCGCATGTTCGAGGTGACGCAGCGCATCACCGAATATGCCATCGCGACCTTTGATGATATTGACCTGTCCACCATCGGCGCCACGAGTGTCGGCGCGATGGAGATCGAGGTCGTGGACCCCGTCAGCGACTATCAGGACCTGATGCAGAGCCTCTTCGATTTCGACGCGATCCGCGCGCTGTTCGCGGGCGGTTTCACGATGCGGTTCGACGCAATGCATGCGGTCACCGGGCCATATGCCAAGGCCATTCTTGAGCGCGCTCTGGGGGCACCTGCAGGAACCGTCGTGAACGGCACGCCGTTGGAGGATTTTGGCAAGGGCCACCCGGACCCCAACCCGATCTGGGCGAAACCGCTGATGGATCTGATGATGTCGGACGCGGCCCCCGATCTGGGCGCCGCGTCAGACGGCGACGGGGACCGCAACATGATCGTGGGTCGCAAGGCCTATGTCACCCCGTCCGACAGTCTGGCGATCCTGGCCGCAAATGCGCATCTGGCACCGGCTTATGCAAAGGGCCTCGCGGGCATCGCTCGCTCCATGCCGACGAGTGCGGCGAGCGACAGGGTGGCCGCGAAACTGGGCATCGAGGCCTTCGAGACTCCGACCGGCTGGAAGTTCTTCGGCAACCTTCTGGATGCGGGCCGGGTCACGATCTGTGGCGAGGAGAGTGCAGGCACCGGGTCCGATCATGTGCGCGAGAAGGACGGTCTCTGGGCGGTGTTGTTGTGGCTGAACATTCTGGCGGTTCGCAAGGTTTCTGTGGCCGAGATCCTCCGCGATCATTGGGCCACCTACGGACGGGACTATTATTCGCGCCATGATTTCGAGGCGATCCCCCTGGACCCGGCAAACACCCTTATATCCGATCTGAGGAGCCGTCTGGAGGCCCTGCCGGGGCAGGTATTCGCAAGGCTGACTGTCACCGCAGCAGATGAATTCTCCTATCTCGATCCGGTGGACGGATCGCAAAGTAACCGCCAGGGGATGCGTGTCTTCTTCGAAGGTGGGGCCCGCGCGGTGTTTCGCCTGTCCGGCACCGGAACGGAGGGCGCGACGTTACGGCTCTATCTGGAGCAGTTCGTGCCGCCCGACGGCGATCATGACGTCGATCCGCAAACGGCGCTGGCGCAGGTGCGGGACGCGGCGCAGGCCCTCAGCAAGATGCAGGCCTTCATCGGGCGCAATCTGCCCGATGTGATCACCTGAAGGAAACCCGCTGCCGGACCCTCCCGGTTTCGCGGCCTATTCCTCAGAGTTGATGACCAGGGCAACGGCCTGGCGCAGGGTCGCACGGCTGATGGGTTTTTGCAGGAACTCGATCTGGCCCGCGATGGCGTACTGGTCCCGCAGCCTGTTGGACTGGTAGCCCGACATCAGCAGGATCTTCACGCCGGGCCAGAGCTGGCGGATGAGCACGGCAAGCTGATGGCCCTGCAAACGGCCCGGCATGATGATATCGGAAATGACCAGCTGCGGGACCGTGCCCGCGTCTAACATGGCCAGGGCCTCGTCGGAATTCCCTGCCGTCACCACGGTGTAGCCATCCCGTTCGAGTTGGCGTGACATCACGCGGGTCACGCCGTCCTCGTCGTCGACGATCATGATCAGACTGGACGAACGGGCGGGGCGGCGCGTGCGGGTCGGGACCACCACTGCCGGTGCGTTCTTGTCGACGTCCATGAGCGGGAAATAAAGCGTGACTGTGGTGCCCTGACCCTCGGTGCTTTCGATCCTCAGTGCGCCCTTGGACTGGTGACAGAAGCCTTGCGCCATGGACAGGCCCAGCCCCGATCCTTCGCCCACGCCCTTGGTGGTAAAATAGGGTTCGGTGACCCGTTCCACAGTCTCGACATCCATGCCAATTCCGGTGTCGCGCAGTTCGATGGCAATATGGGGGCCTTCGGCTGGCGGGGTATCGATGATGCCGTCCGGCGGGGGCGGTGGACCCGCGGCCTCGATCCGGGTGGTGGCAGTAATGGTGCCGCCCTCCGGCATCGCGTCGCGGGCGTTGATCAGGATGTTGAGCAACACCTGTGCGATGTTTGCGCGATCCAGATGCGCTATCGCGCCGCGGGCGCCCAGGTTCGTGGAAATGCTGAGGCCGGTGCCGGAGACCCTGCGGAACATCGAGAGCGCTTCTGTGACGGCCGCATCGATGAAGACCCGTTCAGGGTCCAGACGCGACTTGCGGCCATAGGCCAGGAGTTGACTGGTCAGGGCGGCGGCATGGTTGGCGGCCTCGATCGCCTGCTCGATGTAACCTTTGTTGACAGGGTCGTCCTCATCCTCCTCAAGCAGTTCGAGATTGCCCATGATGACAGCAAGGATGTTGTTGAAGTCATGTGCGACACCGCCCACCAGTTGCCCCAGCACGGCGATCTTCTGGGAGCGCAGGACATCGAGGTCGCGTTGCTTCAGTTGCTGCTGGATCTTGTCGGCGTCGCGCTCCAAGGCATTGATCCGGTCTGCCACGGAGATCACGGCAAAAGTGCCGATGGCGACCACCGCGAAGGCCAGGATCGTCAACCGGAAATCAGGCGTCACGACGGCCTTGTGGGTGGCCCAGAGTGCCAGGGCGCAGAGTACCACCGGCCCCAGAGTGACAACAGGCAGGATGCTGCGGGCCATCTTGCTGCCGCTTTGGTCGGCATAAAGCACGGAAATCCAGTTGCGCTCCGCCTCCAGCATCAGACGCGCGGCAAACAGCATGAAAAAGCACAGTGCTGTGTGCAGCGACATCTTGGTATAGATGACATTGCCCCAAAGCGCTTCGGAACTGAAAAGATATCCCAGCAGCGGTATGCAGGTGAGGCTCAGCCCGATGGTATCCGTTGTCGTCCGGAAAGTGCGCAGGTGCGGCACCCGGTCGGCCAGGAGGCACAGAGACACGGCGACGAGAAATGCCGCAAATGCAGATGCAGGGGACATGTCGTCCTCTGCGCTGTGACTGATCAGATCCAAAGGCCCGGCCTCTTCCAGCAGGACGATCAACAGGATGAGTGCGGCGCAGGCGACTGGCCGGACAAGACCCGGCGGCTTACCCGTCGACAGTGATCCGATCCCCGCGAGAATGATCGTCACGGCTGTCGCCGGCACCATGGCGGGAAAGCCGGTGAACAGCCGGACAAAAAATTCGTTGTCCAGCAGCCAGCCGAAGATCAGCACCGAGCAGGCCACTCCCACAACGATCCAGATCAGGCGGTTGGCGTGACGGCGGAGTGTCACGACGGGCTGTTGGGTCGGCGTATCGGTTTCCAATTCAGGCCTCGGCTCTGGCATGCGCTTGGTTTATTTGTGGCATGCTCTCCCTCTGATTGCACATTATTTATTGTTTTAACTCAAGAGCAGAGAGGAAAACGCCTTTGCCGCTGCCGTGCCGCTGGGTCAGGCAGCTTCGCCGCGTTTTGGGATCAGGCAGGAGCCGTTGCCCAAAACGCAATCCGTTTCCTGATAGTCAGGCGCAATGCGACCGCAGGTGCGCTGTATCACGTCTGCCCGCGGCTGCATCGACCGCGGGGATGCGTTACGGTTCGTCCGGGATCGGCGCGCCGGGGCCGATCTGGCGCTCTACGGCCTGCTGCGCGGCACCCGCGATCGCCTGACGTTCCTCTGCGGTCATGTGCTCGGACCCTGCGACCTCGACCTTCACGTTGCGCTCCGCCATGCGGATGCCGTTGGCGTCGAAGGCGTCGCGCACCATCTGGTAGGCGTCGCGCCGCACCAGCCATTGCTCGCCGGGGCGGGTCATGAACTTTACTCCAACGACCATGTTGAACTCCTCCATCCGCCGCACGCCCTGTGATTTCAGGGTCTCCAGAATGCCGTCGCCGTATTCCTCGTTGGCCTTCAGGGTCGCACCGATCTGCTTGACGATCTTCTTGACCAGTTGCAGGTCGGTGTCGAAGGGGACGCGGAACTCCAGCTTCATGATCACCCAGTCGCGGGAATGGTTCGTCAGGTGACGCAACTCGCCGAAGGGCAGGGTGTGCACGGCCCCCCGGTGATGGCGGATCTGCAGCGAGCGGATGGAGATGCGCTCCACCGTACCGCGCAATTGGTCGATCTCCACGTATTCGCCGATGCGGAAGGCGTCGTCGATCAGGAAGAAGATGCCCGATACCACGTCCTTGACCAGCGATTGCGCGCCAAAGCCGATGGCGACCCCGAGTATCCCCGCGCCTGCGAGAATCGGTGCGATATTCACTCCCAGTGACGACAGGATCGACATGGCCACCATCGCCAGAAGGGTAACCATGAGGATGGCGCGGAGCAGCGGCAACAGGGTCGCCATCCGCGCCTCGGGGCCCGGTGCGCTGCCGGGCAGGGGAGGAACGTAGGCCGCCAACCGCCGGTCAATGGCGGTGCTGGCCCAGACCCAGATGAGGTCCGCGATCATCAGGGCGACTGCGCTGTCGATCACCACCCCGATGGCGCGTCCCGCAACGGTGGGGGCGGCCGCGCGCTGGAAGATATCGAGATCCCAGATCAGCGACAGCAGGCCGAAAGCGGCAAGCAGCAAAACGAAACGGGCAATCCTGCGGGCGATAGCGCGAAAGCTGTCCTGGGGATCGGCGGGCATCTCTTCCGACATGTCCGGGTGCTCTTCCGGTTCCGCCGGGAGGGGGATATCGGTCAAGGTCAGGTGTTGCGGGTGAGGGTCGGGCAGGGCCGTCGGCGTCGGCGCGATGGTGCTGTCCACCCAGTCCCGCGAGAGCCGCAAGGCGGGAAACAGGAGGCCCAGCAACGCGATGGTCCACATCAGCGCCGGCTGGTCCAGAACCAGCGCGGCAAAGACGAGCGTCGCAAGTACCCACAGATAAATCCGCCAAAGCCGCTCGGCACGGGTAAGCGGATGGCCCTGTATCTGCGCGACACGTCTAAACGACCAGAAGAGACAGGCGTAGACGACGAAAAGCGCGACCGTTGAGAGCACGATGCTCAGACCAAGTGCGGCCCGTTCGCCGTCGCCCAGCAGGCGGGCGAATATATCGACGATTGCCGAGGCGACGATGCAGGTGCCGGTCACCACCATCAGCACCCGTGACAGGTGTTTCGCCATGGCATTGC
>JBBSJO010000033.1:0-26498 GCA_038257185.1 Rhodobacterales bacterium
AAACGGTCCTGAAATGGGCAGCGCATCATCAGACCTGACGCAACAACCTGGCATCTGACGGTCTCAGATGCGCATTCCGAAGCGCTTCAGGTTGCATCACCTGCTATATGGTCGCGAAAACGGTCAAAAATCGAGGTGCCCGATACCTTTCCGTGTAATCGATGGAAAGTCCGCGACAACGATTTCGATCACTTAGCCTATTACACGGTCGATCTGAATTTCAGACACCCAAAATGTAAACTTAGCCCTCAGAGCCGAGCCAGATTCCGGACAAGACAGAACCAACATCACGCGAAACACGCAAATAAGCAGACCTAACAGTCAACACAGAGGACGCAGCCAGGCCCCTGCCCCAGCGAGCCCCACGTCGCTATGATCGGCGCATGCACGGCCCCGCAGGCGATCGGAACCGAGGAGCTTGTCGGCACCGAGTGGCAGTTGGTCGAGATGGAGGGTCTCCCTGTCGTCACGGCTCCTGAACGACCATTCGTCCTCGCCTTCGCCGACGATGGCAAGGTCAGCGGCCAGGCCTGCAACCACCTCAGCGGGGAATACCGGCTGCAGGGTCAGCGGATCATCACCGGACCAATCACCATGACTAGAAATATCATGTGGCGAGGCCATGGACCGCCTGGAGGGCCGGTTTCTGTAGATTCTCTCTACACCTCTCGACTATCGGTTCGCGCCCGCGGGCGACCTCCTCAGGCGACCCGGACCGGCCAGCGCTGCGGTTTCATCCCGGAACGGATGACGGCAGTTCGCAGATCGTTACCGGGCAGTAGGGCGGCCGCCCATGTCGGCCTCATCCTCGATGCGGCTGGAGGAAACCTCAAATACGACCTTGCAGGACGTTGAGATGCAGACTTTTCAGGACCAGCCCAGCCAAGCGGCCATTTTCCGGCCATTTTTGAACCGGTTGCCGGCGCCGACAGCGGCAACAACCATCGCGGCCTCAGGGCTGACACGGCATATTCACCGCCTCATGTACTCTGATTCTATCAGATTTTTGGGAACCCACCACAGGTTCGGCTGACTGTTTCCATAGGCGACACAGTCCGCGCAATATGGGGCCGGATGCTGTCAAAAAAGCCTCAAAAATTGGTTGCGAACAGGTTAAACGCTCTTACAAGCCTGTATGACTTGTGATATCGTTAGTAGGAGTGAATCTTACTGAGCAACCAGTCGCCCAACGCTCTGGCGTCAATATATATAGGAGACATGTGTTATGAATATGAAGTTTTTCGGAGCATCGGCCACCGCCGCAATGCTGCTCACAGCCGTTCCGGCCATTGCCGCGACGGTTATTTTCGATGATTTTAACATCAATCAGGCCGCGATAGACGACCCCTTTCCCGGATCCACCAATTCGAACTCGGTGCCGTTCGGTGCTGGTACCCGGACTCTGACAGCCGAGAATACCGCGAACGCCGGGTTCGCTATTTCGGCCACCACCTTGGTAGCAACCGGAGGCGCACTGTCGTTCTCGAATGTTGACCAAGCGACCGGCAGAGGAACGCTGACATACACCAATGTCGGGGACATTTCGAACGGATCGAATCCGTTCTTCTTCTTTGACGTCGGAGTCTTCGACAACGTCGCTAATTTCACCGTCACTGCCACGGACACATCGACCAACGTCAGTACGTTTCAGGAAGTGCTGCAACCCGGGTTCAGCCCGTTCCTGTTCTTCTCGCAGTTCATGGGTAGTGCCGATTTCAACAGCCTTGCGACACTGTCGTTCATGATCGACACAACCAACGTGCCCGGCTTTGGCCCGGTCTTCAGTGTAGACGGCTCGCTTAACTCGATCAGCCTGAATGCCGTACCGCTGCCGGCGACTGGGCTTCTGCTGTTTGGCGCTCTTGGTGGTGTAGCCGCCCTGCGTCGCCGCAAGGCCCGCAAAGCCGCCTGATCGGCAATACAATCCAGATCTCCCCGTGTGGGAGATCTGATTTAAGAATAAAACAGCCCGGACGCGTCTGCGTCCGGGCTGTTTTATTTCGGGGTCAGGGGTCCGACAGTTGCAAAGAGCGACTGCCTGGACGGGCATCACCGCCCCGGCGCAGACATCGCCTGAGAAGGACGACGGTCCATGCGCCGGGCGGCCACGTGCCGCGCAAAATCCTTGACATCTGCATCGCTTACTTCACGCCCGTACCATTGTGTCGGTGCGGGCGCGAAGCCGTGAACATCGGCCAGAAGCGAAAGCCGGTCGGCATCGGCCAGGGAGAGCCGCGATCCGATGCTGTAATCGCGATCCTCTCCTGCCAGGGCAAGAAGCATGGTTTCGCCCAGGCAACCCCAGCAGAGGTTTTTCGGCAGGGTCTGGAATGCGCCCAAATCGACCTCAAAGGGTGGCTGGATCAGGCCGCCGTCGAAAACCAAGGTAGCCTGGCCGACAATGGTGGCATCGGCCACGTTCGGGGGACGTGCGATATCGCAGACCAGCGTGCCGGGCCGCAGCGTCAAGGGGTCGATCAGTGACTTCTCGGAGCTGGTGGCAACCAAAACGATATCGGCGTCCAGCAGCGCGGTTTCGAGAGTGGACGTGTGATCGACCGGCGGTAGCTGTCCGAGGGCTCGAAAAGCCGTCGTGAAGCGATCCGCAATCCCCTTGCGATCCTTGCCCAGTCCTAGCCGGTCGGCAATTCGGTGGACACTGGAAACCGCCTCGCCGCCCATCTTTCCGGCATCAACCGGCTGATTCATCAGCATGTCGTAGACTTCGTCAGCCACCTTGGACAAGAGCTTGGGAGTGAAAGGGTTCGACGCATTGCCGACGAGGGTCACGCGCCCCACATGCCGGGCCAACATCAGGGAGGCCAGACGGCCGATGGCCCCGGCAGCACCGATCACGACGACATGGGCATCCTGCAGCGGCAGGCCGGCCCGATCAGCCACGTTCTGGATCCCCTTTACCGCAGAGATGGTGGTGAGGGTGTTGCCGCTGGTGATCGGCGCACCACGGCCGGTCGCCGTTTCCCCGCCGCGGGTCACGATAGAGGTGAACGCCCCCAGTCCGACCCGAGCGGCACCGTCATTGACGGCAAGATCGACCGCGCTCTTGATCATATCCGTGGCCATGTGGCGACCCGGTCCGCGCATATCGGAGGGTAGCATCGGCACCGACATGATCCAGCCTTCCGCCGTCGCACCTGCTTTCGAGGTGACCTGCGGCATGCGACGGGCAAATCCCGGACCGAACTGCTTGACCCAGGCACACCAGTTCTCGAGCTCGTCGTCACTGAACTGGCGGAAGGAGGGATCCGAGCGGAAGATATCTTCCTGCTCGGTATAGTGGACCAGGAAGGCAAAGCGGCCGGTCTGCCGCGTTGCCGCGGGTGCAGAAGGCGGGAGCGCCTCGGCTGTGGGTTCGGGTGTCTCTGCCGCAGTCATTGGCTTTGCGACAAGATGGCGGACCAGAGCATAGTAATCGCGCGCCGCGATGATCCCACAGACCGCATCGAGCGCCGTGATCGCGCGGTCGATCTCGGCTTGGCCCGCGATCAGGGTCGGCTGCAGCCGCATCACATGGGTTTCGTTAAACAAGGGCGCTGTCAGAAGCCCCTGCACATTGAACAGATAGGAGCTGATCAGCGGCGTCACGCCCCCGTTGATGCTCGAGAAGGCCATCGTCGCGGAATCGGTCCGTTCGTCGAAACGGTGGAACTCCAGCCCCACCATATAGCCACGCCCGCGCACCTCGCGGATGACCTCCGGATAGCGCCGCTGCAGATCGTCCAGCCGTGCGCGCAGATAAATCCCGTTCGTGGCGACCTGGCGCACCAATGCCTGGTCGTCATCCAGCAACATGTCGAGGGTCGCATTGGCGACCCGGCAGGCAAGATTATTGTTGGCAAAGGTCGAGCTGTGGCGCTGCCCGAACCGGTCGTCCCAGGCTGAAGGGCGTACGATGCAGGCGCCAATCGGCATCATCCCACCGCCAAGGGCCTTGGCCAGCAACAGCATGTCGGGCACTTCGGCACCGTTGGAGCACGCAAAGAGTTCGCCGGTCCGACCCAGACCGGTCTGAATCTCGTCGAGGATGAAAAGCACGCCATGGCTGCGGCACAGTGCGATGGCAGTGTCGATGTAGCCCTGCGGCGGACAGATGACGCCTCCCTCCCCCTGAATGGGTTCGACGATGAACGCGGCAATGCCGTCGCCCGCCGCCTCGAGCCGCGCGCGCAAGGCGTCGATATCACCGTAGGGTATGTAGTCAAAGCCGGGTGCGGGGGCAGAGAACCCTTGCTGATAGAGCGGTTTGCCGGTTGCCGAGAGCGCCCCCAGCGTCTTGCCGTGAAAGCCATTGAGGGTCGACAGGATCCCGGAGCGGCCGGTGCGCAGGCGCGCCAGTTTGATGGCCGCCTCGACGGTTTCGGCGCCGCTGTTGGTCAGGGTCGTGATCGCCAGATCGCCAGGGGTGATCTCGGCCAGCCGATCCGCCAGCCGCTCTGCCTCGACTGGGCGCAGGGGCTGGATCATTGACGGCAACTGCTCTGCGCGCGCCGCATCCAGCGCATCCCACAAGGTTGGCGGGTTATGGCCAAAAGGCAATGCGCCGTATTGCGCCAGAAAGTCGAGATACGTCCGCCCGTCCTCATCCTTGAGGGTGAAACCGGACCCGCTGACGATCTTCGCATCAAGGGCGAACATCTTTAGCAACGCTGCGCGTGCCGGGTTCAAAGCTGACATATTGATCTCCATTTCCTCGTTTCAGATATCGGGTCGCTGCAAGTGGCAGGTCTGTGACATAGGGCCCAAGCTTGACCCAATTTCGCAGCTATTGGGCCAGTTTGGCATTATTAAGACGCTGTTGTGTCCGGACATCGGCCTCCAGAAGGGACAAGCATGTTCTATACGATCCTTAAGGTCCTGCAATTGGACCGGCCCCAAAGCCCGGCGAACGGGCGGGTTGTCGCTAGCGGGTCAGCGGCTCGCGCGGTTGTCTGCTTGGTATCTCTGTAGGCTTTAGGCTTTCGCGCCGACCGCCAAGCCAACCCAAACAGGGTAATTTGAATACGTTCGGCACAACCAATCTCTATCCGGACGAGGCGACCCAGGGAACTTGGCTTCATGGTCTGGTCGGTCGCCCTATCTGATCGGCGGAATATTGTGGACGTGGGTCCATTCTCTATCTGGCGCAGTGCGGCACGCGCACTATGCTTGCATTTATTGATAGCAAAACTTATCTTGCCGATGAACAGCAAGCACCGCAAAACCCTTGCCACCGTTTTCACCGATCCGGTGTCTGGCACCATCGAATGGGCGACAGTCGAAAGCCTGTTGCTGGCGGCAGGGGCGCGGCTGATCGCAGGGCGTGGATCACGGGTGCGGTTCGAAAAGGATGGCGAGGTAGCGGCGTTCCACCGCCCGCACCCTGCCAAGGAAGCGAAGCGATACCAGGTACGCGATGCCCGCGACTTTCTGGAACGGATCAGGGTAAGACCATGAACAACACCATGACCTACAAGGGCTACGCCGCCCGGATTGACTACGACGACGACGACGGGATTTTCACAGGCCGGATGGCCGGTATCCGCGACGGTGTGGGTTTTCACGCCGATACCGTAGAGGGGCTGCGCGAAGCCTTCCATGAGGCGGTCGACGACTACATCGAAACCTGCGCCAAGATCGGCAAGGAACCGCAGAAAGCCTACTCGGGGCAGGTCATGTTCCGGGTCAGCCCCGATGTTCACCGCAAGGCCGCTTTGGCCGCTGAGCTGTCGGGCAAGAGCCTGAATCAATGGGCCGAAGAAGTGCTCGACCGCGCCGCAGGCTAAGCCGCCGTAAACTCACACCCTTTCGATTTTAACCCCTTGCGCAAAAGGGAAAACTATCTGTTTTGGGTGTGAAGTATACGTTACGATTTCTTGCCATCTTCACACCTATCACCACCCCCCCTTTTTCAGCATCGGGCGGAAGCTAGTGTTCTAAGTCTGACGCTTCATCCCCTCGCTGGGTACATCCAAGACGATAAGGGGCATCCGGCTGCGAGCCAAGGACATGGCGCACTGGATGGACAACGGGAATGTTTTGTCAGGTGGGGAACACTAGCGATGAAAGACAGGTTCACCGCATGTTCGCAGGTGTCGTGTTCGTCGCAGAGACGACCTCGCCATGCCGCGACCAGGTGATGCGCCGGTTCGCCCCAAGGGACAGCATGCCCTCACGCTTCAGCCATCGCACATCAATCGACCGATAGCCTTCTGTCGTGTCCTTGGGCCCGTAATCATCGCAAGGGCGCGTCGAAGAAGACGACGTTGACAAGCTTGACGCCGCCCAAACCGCGCCGGGTCAGCTTACGAAGACCCGGTCCAGATGGGTTCGGCCGGGGCAAGAACCCGGTCTGCCGGCTCGACGGACTTTTCGACAATCCGTCTATGGTAGGGCTGGCGGGTTACGAAGACGTCAACGATGCTGACCGTCTCGCCCTTGATCCGGTCATGCGCCAGGTGGTGGGCGGGTGTGCTGTTGATGCGCAGGCAGCCCCGGCGTCGCAGATGGGGCGGTTCGAGACCGAAACGGCGTGAAGTACATCGTGCTGGACATGGACAGCTCGGTAAGTCCGACCCATGGCGATCAGGAGGCCACCGCCTAGAACGGGCATTTCGATTGCACCTGCTATCATCCGCTCTTTCTGTTCAACCAATTCGGCATGCTGGAACGGGTCGCGTCCTGCGTCACGGCAACGTCCACAGCGCAGGCAGTTGGCGGGAGATCCTCGACCCGGTGATCACCCGCTATGCCAAGCGTGACCTCATGCGCTTCTTACGCGCCGACGCCGCCTATGCAATCCCCGCAATCTACGCACGGCTGGAAAAGGCGGGCTATTTATACGCCATTCGGCTGCCCGCCAATACCGTGCTGCGCGAGAAGATCGCGAATCCGCTCCCCCGCACCGCAGGACGTCCGTCCCAAACCAAGATCGAACGCTTCTACGAGGACTTCGAGTATCAGGCCGCATCGTGGAAAAAGCCACGCCGGGTGATCGCCAAGGTCGAATGGCATCCGGGCGAGCTGTTCCCCCGCGTGGGCTTTATTGTCACCAACCTGCCCATGGAGCCGGACTGGGCGGCGCGCTTCTACAAACAGCGCGGCACCGCCGAGCAGCACATCAAGGAGGGCAAGTATGCCTTGGGCTGGAAGCGGCTGTCGGGCAAGCGGTAACGAGGTGCCGATGCGGCTGCAACTGCACGCGCTGGCCTAAAACCTAGCAGCGTTCCTGCGCTCGAGCTACCCGAGGCCATGGCAGACTGGTCGCTGACCAGCCTACAATTGAAACTGATCAAGATCGGGGCACGCGTCGTGCGTATGCGCGACCTTGGTTTGACACGGGTGCCCTCGTCAGCGGAACCCGCCGTCTTGACGCGATGACAGTGTGGCCGATACGCCGACCGCGACCAGTGTCGCGGGCCACAGTATGCAAGCGAGCATGCCCAGAATCTCAAATATGACGTGATCAGGTTTCTTCATGACACGCTCGTTCCAAGTCATGCACATCGCAGCAGTCGCGATGAGAGCATAGAGAGATGCAGCGGTGAACCACAGCAAGGCCATATCCTCGATCCTTCGCTTATAATGTATAATATAGGGAAATTCACAACATTGTCCATCGAATGCGCGGAATTTACACCCATAGGTGGTAATTTTCTCAACCATGACGAGCAAAAGGGACTTGTCGTCGATGGCGATCTTTGAATCCACAGACGGCTACTGCAACCCACGGCGCCGACATTCAGCCTTGGGCTGAAAAACCCCGTGGTTTTCCAACGAAAGGCCGCTTAGCATGAACACCTGACCAGAACAGAACCGTGACAGATCCGTTTTGCCATGACCTGATTCGGTGATGGCATCTAACTTGCGCTGTGGCGAACGACCCTGAGCCAGAACCTGCAATGCTGCCTGCTTCCAATAGGTCCGCGCCGTCATCTTCGGTACATCCGACTCTTCCCAGAGCTGGTACGCTAGATAAAGGATGTCTTCTTCACGATCATAGTTCATAGAACATCTCCGAACTTTTTATCTAGTTACTCATCTTCGAGAATTTTCTAAGTCGAGATCCGGTTCTGCGAGGCGTTTGGCTAACCTCTGACCCTACTCCACGTCGCCATCAAAGCTTACTCATGGCCGATAAACTACCACTCGCCGACGTTGGTTTCATCACTTTTCAAAAACAGCCGATAAATCACAAAAAAGTGGTGCCCCAGACACTACGAATGGGGTTTTTGATGCAGGGTATCCCTCTGGTCTGACTGCCTGCCTGTGCGATACCGTGGAACTTTACCGGAAGGTTCGTCTGTCCTGCGCCGACGGCATGAGCAGCGCGCGGCGGCGCGCTATTTCAACATCTTGCGCGACAGCGTGGGAAGAGCTCACATCCTCAAGGCCCAGTTGATCGGGCGATCGGTCATGGAACTGGCTAAACCGCTTGACCGCGTGAATGTAGGAGCGTTGCGTCGCGGGTGACAGGTTGCGCAGGCTCATATCGTCAATCATACGACGACGCAGCGGGCTCACCGCTGCCGTGGCGTTAGTCATGGGACGTCTTGGTTGAGGGTTGGTCGAGCAACCAAATCGTCTCATCAGGGGCCATTCCGGCCAACACTAACGCCTCTCCCGCGTCAGCGGGTTAGTTCAATCCCCAGCGATTCAGGGTTCAATCGAAACGCTTTAGTGGAATCCGCCAGGTCTGCCGGTTTCGCGAAAGACGAACAGGGCGTTCAAGGTGAAGTTGATGAAGAACGCCATACCGATACCGATGGCCTTGGACAGAACAGGTGGCAGACAGAAAAGCCGCAGCACTAGCACCGTAACACCCACGTTCACACCAAACCCAGTCAATGCGGCCAGCAGAAACCGCCCGTAACCGCGTGTGGTTGGCGTCTGTGCAAACACAAAGCGAGCAGTCAAAAGGTAGTTTACTATCGTAGCCACCAGAAACGATAGTGCTGCGGCCTGGCCGACCCCTAGCCCTGCCCGTTCCAGCAGAACGAAGCCGCAAAGGTCGACGGCTGCAGCCAGCCCGCCTGTTGCGCTATAGCGAATCAGCTGGCCAACCCGCCCTGTCACTGGTCCGTGCCCCACGCGTCAGCGAGAGAGTGAAAATCACGTACGTGAAAGTGGTGTGGTCCAAGGGTGGATGGCCTACGATCTGCTCGCAGTAGGAAATCAACCCCAGCCGCATCAGCGGCCACCCCGTCGTGGCTTTGCCGGTCGCCTATCATAAGCGTCTGATGCGCTGCATACCCAGTACGAGCCATCAAAATCGACAGCCCCGCTGGGTTGGGTTTGAGCGCGTCGAGACCGCCGTGCCCGGGCCAGATCTGATGATCCGCCCACATTCCAAGAGCGGCGAGCTTGTCAGGTACCGGATAGTCTGACCAGACCGCGACAGTTGTCGCGCGTGCACGCAGTGCGGCAAATAGTGCCGCGCTACCCGGTACGCGGGCTTTTCGTAGCCGCGGTAGCGGTCGGCGTTCCATCCATTCGTGCACCAAGGCCCTCAGGATCGTCTCCTCGCATCCTATATCGGCCGAGAGTCTGGCAAAAAGAGGCCTTTCGAAGCCCTGTGCTGCGGTCAGGGCAAAGGTCTCTCGAAGCTGGCGAAACCGGCGCAGAATGCGCAGCCGCGCCAGCCGCCCTAGCGCTCCTCCCTGTAGAAGCAGATCTCGCATCATGCCGCGCCGGACCGGCCACTGACGGTAAAGCGTACCGTCCAAGTCAAAGACCACGAGTCGATAGCGCGACAGATTAATCCTGTCCTGCAACCCGCCGTCCATCACTCGCCGCCGGAGTCTAAGCTGATGGACCTGTGGTTGGTCAACGGTTCTAGCGTCGGGATATCGATCAGTGTGGTGACAACAAACATGGCTGCGGTTAGCAACGCACTCAAGATCACTGACCGCGAACGGTAGAGCTTCTCTGGCTTACGGGCGACGGAATTCGGCATCAGTGCCAGCGCATAGTAGACCGCGAAAAGCACCACGATGCATGGAAACAGAAGAATGTATTCGATCCGGTACTTGATTAGGAAGATAGCCATGAAGAAGGCACAGGACAGCGCGTAGACCAGATTGGCCACCGAAAGGCTGTTTTCGGTGTAATATCGGAAGGACTGCCGGTATTTGCCAAGGGTCTCGACTCCGTCGGATGCCACGATGTCGCGGTATTCCGCCAACCTTTTGGAATTCATCAAAAAGGCGCCACCGAACCAGAACGCCATTACCAAGGAAATAGGCGGCAAACTGATGGCATCGATCATTGCCCAGCCCATCAGCAGACGTATCGGATTGTTGAGCGATTCTGACAGTACGTCGACATAGATGCGATCCTTACTGCGCATCGGCCTGACGTTGTAGGTCACCCCCGAGATGGCCAACAAAGCAACGGCCCAAAGGAATGTGACGTTCACCAAAATCCCCAGTCCCAGTCCCAGCAGAATCAGGTATTCTATCAGCACGATCGTGCCCGACATCTCCCGCTGAACAGCGGCGCGTTGGGATTTTTCCGGATGGAAGCGGTCGAACTCGCGGTCGAGCCACTCGTTAATGACGTAGTTGGCCGACGCCACTAAGACCGCAGCGGCGAACCCAATTACGATGGTGACGATCAGGCCTGTGTTCAGCCCGGCGCCGGCCCCCGGCTGCAGCAGTAGCGCCAGCACGATGCCCGGCACGATGAAGATATGCTTGGTCATATGATCAAGCCGCGCGATGCGAATGTAGTCCTTCAAATTTGCGGCGGCTTTGGGTGCAGATGGACTGACGGTCATAGCAAGCTCATTTTGTGATCACGACTGCGGCGGTCGAAGGCTGCGGGTAAGTAAAATGTAAAGGACGAGCATCGGCAATAGCCACACGATGCGCGCTTGGAACCGGCCGTAGGGCGACGCGAGAATGCCGCAGATCAAGGCATTCGCTATCACCCCGCTGACGCAGATCAAGACCAGAGTCTCAAGTCGGTACAGCGAGGGCGTCACAGCACTCCGCCCGCGACGAAAAACCCAGATAGCAAGTGCTAGGGCAGAGCCCAGGCTCGTTATCTCGATCAAATATGTCAGTCCGGTGGCCCAACTGGGATGATTGTAAATCCGCGTCGCTGTAATCAACGCCGTCAAATCCGGTGGAAAGCTGTCCTCGAGAAAGGCTTGGGACTGGCGTGTGATGGGCACGTCGGCGACTGTCAGAACCCAAAACTGTCGTATGCCATCCATGGCGAGGCCCCCGACGGTGGCCAGTGGTCTGGAGGCCAACGTGCCCAGCACGAAGGACACCTGTTCGTTCGCCAACGCATGCTGCGTCGCGGCGTCCGCTGTCGCAAAGACGCCATCGGAGTCGGAGCGCGAAAACATAAAGGCGATCCAGTCCGTCGGAAGACGGTCCACAAAGGCACAGATCGCATAGGCTGGTGTAGGACAGGTCTCCCGAGCAAAGGCCGTGCCCGGGCCCATGTCGACCAGATGCGCGGTGATGAAGGGGCGTGAAAGTGGCGGGTGCCCGTAGGTCGCCTCAACCGTCGCTGTAAATGCCAGCTGCCCCGCGATGCCGATGCCCAAGGCCAGCGCCGGAACGGCCAGTGCGGCGCGGCCCGGGCGCAGGGATGTAGCCAAAAGCGGACGCAGCACTAAACAGGCGACGAGAAGGATGCCTATCAGGGCCACATGGCTGTTGTGAGACAGGGCCGCGAAGGTGAGGATCGCCAGCAGCACAACTTGCGGGCCGCGCGTGAGCGGGTCGCCCGGGCTCCATAATAAGGCAAGGGCGAGGACTGCCAGACCGGACCAGATGTCCGGCATTAGCAATCCGGCAAAGGCCCCAGCAGAGCTGCCAAAAGCCAAGGCTGCCGCGATGAGCAATGTGCCCCTGCGCCAGCTTGTGCCGAGAAGCAGTCGGCTCTGCCCTGCCGTTAGCCAGGCCAAAGTCAGGCACTGGACGGCGATTGGCAGCCAAATTGTCGTAATCCAGCCGGCATAGGCTAGCCCGCCATAGTAGATTGAGCGCCCACTGTAGATGATGCCGTCGCCCTGTCCTACGCCGAATGAAGAGTTCGACGAGGTTGAGCTAAGGCTTGGGCGCGTATCATGGGAAACATGCCACAGCTTCGCGATCGCCTTTGCGACGTTTTCAATATAAGCGGCTGAGTCATAGTAAAAAAATGGACCCCCGTTGATTAGGGCGGGAGCCATGTAGACTATAGTTACCGCTATCAAGAAACTTGCGTTAGACATGGGCTATATACCAGTAAGAGCTACAAATCGAAATATTGTCAAATCTGGTGTTCATGCGGCAGCCTGATTCGGGGTTGATGGCTTGACGCCGTTGATAAAACCGACGCTCTCGATAACGTCGGCGAGATGGGTGAAGCCGCGCAACCTGCGCCAGCTGTTCTCTGCGCATTCCACGAGGTTTCCGGTGACACTATGATGCAGAACTGTCGCGTTCCTAGAGAGAAAAGATTTTGCCCGACATTTCCCAAGTAGTCGGTCCTGGACGACCTTCAGGAATCTGATTTTCTTAAAATTTTCCCCAACTAAAGAGGGGGATTTTCGGGACTACACACCGTGGCAAAGACACTCGATCGGATTCGTAGTCCTGATTTGCTTCCCCCCTGTGTCAGGAAAATCATAGAAAGTCAGCAAAACGCCGCAGTCCTTAACCAGTTTGTTGACCGCCCGCTCACATTTTACGCCATAGGTTTCCACGAAGAGATCAAGGGCCGCACTGGCCTCCTTCGTCTCGGCCATTCAGATGTTCTGCAGGTCGAGCTTGGCTTTCTCCCGTAGGAACTTACTGCCCATTCACGCTACATTAACCCTCAGCGCCGGAGCGATTCCTGCGCCACCCCTGTCCGGAGCACGCATGACACAGAACAGCAATCCCCCCAGCATCGACGACCTGCTGAAGGCGTCGGAATGGGAAGTGCGTCTGGCAGAGGCACGAGCTAAGCGTGAACAGGTGCTGGCCGCCAAGGCCAACCCCAAGCCTGCAACGATCGTCCCAGAGCAGCCCGAAGTGTTCCTGTACCGAAACCCTCCTGCACAATCGGCACCGAAGCGACACGGCAACCGTGCCTTGGCGCTGGCCGTCGTCTCGGGGCTTGCGATCGGCGCGGCGGTGGCAGGGATTGCCGTCTGGGTTCTTCAGACCGGACCGGGCGTATCCAATTCCGGGTCAGAGCCTGATGCCGACATGCCCGCGCAGGAAAGCGGGGTCGCCCTGCCGGAAACGGGCGGTGACGTCACCCGACAGGCGTCCCTCGATCCGCTGTCGGTCGCGCGATCGCAGGCCCGCAGCGTTTAGCCCCTGGAATTTTAAACCGGCAGCGTTTCCTTCCCGCAGTTCGTGCTTCCCGGTACAGCGGACGGCAGACATGGGAACGCCGCCCACAGCGACCCTTTCACAGAGGCTTATGCAGGCTCCAACGTACTCTTCCTTTGAAAGCCGGCCGACAGTTCAGATAGCAGCAGCGGCGCAGACGAATACTCTGCCCCGTGCGGACAAGTCAGCCCCCCGTCCTGTCGCAGGACTTGCAGCTGTAGCCTTGCCGGAACCGGCCCTCGCGGAGGCCTCTGCCGCCTTCCTGCTACTGGAGTTGCAGAACACGCCGATGGCATCGCCGCCGAAACCCCCGCAGCCTGCACCACGTGACGCGGCGCCGACCACCCTGTCGATGCCGCCCCTCCCGCCGCTTACGGATGTCCGCATCTTCGTCTCCGCAAAGCCAAGCGGCGATCTTTTCAGTCCGCGATCGCCGCGTTTTTCGCGTTTAGGTGTGCGAAAGTCCCCGCAGCACCGCAGAACGCCGATTGTCCCGTCGAAATCGACGCTTTAAGATGCTACCGTTATCTTTGTAAATTTCCACTACGAACCAAATCGAGAAAACACCCCATGACGAAGCGCATCATCGCCATCGCCTCCGCGGGCGGGCACTGGCAACAGCTGATGTTGCTGCGCCCCGCCTATGAGGGCCACAAGGTGACATACCTGACGACCCTGACCGGCCTTGCCGAGCGTTTTGGTGCGGCACCCGCGCACCGGGTGCCGGATTGCAACCGCAACACGGTGCTGCGTATTGTCGCCACCACGGCCGTCATTGCTTGGCACTTGGCTCGCGTGCGCCCGCATGTAGTGATTACCACAGGTGCGATGCCGGGGCTGATCGCGCTGACGCTGGGGCGGGCGATCGGTGCGCACACGATCTGGGTGGATTCGGTGGCCAACGCGGAAATGATGTCGGCCTCGGGTCGGCTTGCGCGGCGTGTGGCGCAACTGCGCCTGTCACAATGGCAGACCGTCGCGGACGCCGAGGATGCCGAATTCGCGGGACGACTTCTTTGATCTTCGTGGCGACCGGCACACAACTGGCCTTTCCCCGCCTGATCGGCGCAATGGATGCGATGGCCCGCGATCTGGACGAGCCCGTCATTGCACAGGTCGGCCCCGACACCGAACCGCGCCTGCACATCGAAACCCATGCCCGCCTGCACCCCGCCCGCTTCGAGGAACTGTTCGGCACGGCACGGGTGATCGTGGCCCATGCCGGGGTGGGATCAATTCTGCTGGCCAAGCGGATGCGTCGGCCGCTGATCATCGTGCCGCGCCGTCTTGATCTGAACGAACACCGCAACGACCACCAACTGGCCACCGCCCGCGAGGTCGAAGGCACCCCGGGCGTAAGGGTCGCTTGGGACATCGCGGACCTGCCCGACATGGTGCGGGTGGCGGACCCGGTTCCGGCGGAACCCACCCTATCCCCGCAGGCCGAATCACTGATCGCGCGGCTGCGCGATTTCATCAAAACCGTTGACTAAAAAACGGGAATTTGCATAGCCAACCACGAGAATATTAAGTCCGATGGCTGCCATTCATGCGAAAGCGTGCCTTTTAAATGATGCATTTGCCTGACAGACCCCGCGCGTGTATTTGCAGATCGACAGCGCCGGAACGGCGTATCTCCCAGGAGCAAGAAAGCCATGCTGAACGTTTCCCCCGCTGACGTGAAAACCGACCCGTTTCCTCACGTCATCTCCGAACAGATCCTCGATCCGGCTTTCTACGCCGAGCTGCGCCGCGATTATCCCACCGCCGCCATCTTTGAGGACCAGAAGAAGGACACCGGCCTGTCGGGCAGCCGCACTGGCCAGGGCTTCGACATCTACCGGGGCGACGCAACCTATGACCGGCTGATCAAGGATTCAAAGGCTTGGGCGGAATTCGACGGCTGGATCAACTCCACCGCCTTCGTTGAGAAATTCCTCGAACTTTTCGGCCCACATCTGGAAAGCGTCGGCTGCCGCGCCGAAATCCGCCCCGACAAATACGACCGCACACTGATCGAGGGCCGCGAGGGCATGACCGTGCGCCCCACAATGAAGGAGCGATTCGGCAACCTGACCAAATCCTTCCGCCCCAAGAATTCGCTGGGCGCGGTGAACCTCTTTACCCGCCTCGACATCCACAAGGCGCTTCAGGGCTACAACAAACCTGTCCACTGTGACCGCGCCAACCGGCTTGCGTCGTTCGTGATGTATTTCGTGGACGCAGAGAAAGAGGGCATCGAAGGCGGCACGCTGACGATTCACAAGCACCGCGAAAAGAAGAAGCCACAGGACTACGAACGCCACCCCAAGCCCGAGGACGCGCCCGTGGTCGCCACCCTGTCGCCCAAGGAGAACATGGGCGTGATCTTTACCTGCAACAACAACTCCTACCATGGGGTGAACGGGATGGTCAGCAACGGTGCGGAGCGCGACTATCTCTACATCAACATCTCGGGCGACGCCGACACGCTGTGGTGAGTGGAAGGATCGAGGGTAGCGACCCAAGGCCGCTCTCGCGTTCCTGCCGGCCTGAATGTCGGGATCACGCGAGGTTTCCGGTGAGCATGCAGACCACCCACGACATGGCGCGGGCGGCGAAGGAAGTGGATCTGTCAGAGATCGAACCTCTCGTGGCCGCTTGAGGTCCGAACACTCCCTCAGATCCGCCCGCGCAGCACCCGCCGGATCATGCCGGTGAAGTTGCGAAAACGCTCGCGGCGACCGGCCAATCGCGCCACCGCCCGGATGTGCAGCCCGTCGTAGCGTGGCACCGGCTTGCCCATCAGGCGTAGTGCCGCGATCCGCGCGGACAGCAGCCTGCGCCGCCAGAACTGGCCCTTCTGGATGCCGCGCAGATCGGCCATGTCGAAGCCTTCCGCCGCCAGCACGCCCGCATCCTGTGCCCCCGCCACGATGCCTGCGCCCTTGTCGGTCCGCGCCACGATCAGGCTTATGCCGTCCTCCTCCTCGAACAGCGGATAGCCATTTTCGTCCGCCTTCCAGGCGTCGGCGCAGACCACGTCCGCCGCGACCCCTGTGCCGTCCGCGCAGATCTTGCAGCGGTGCTGGACGTGGTGCGACAGGATCTTACCCCAGCTGTCGTGATAGCTCATCGAACGCTCGGAGCCGGTCTTCTTCGTCGCCGTTGCGCGGCCCGGCCAGCCGTGGCCACGGTAGCGGAAAGCTGCCAGATCGCGCTCCTCGACCTCCAGCGCGCGCAATATCCCCGCTGCGCCGGTGAGCGAGGGCACCCCGGCGCAGAAAAATGACAGCATTACCGGGAATCGCGTCGATACCCGCGGATCCTGTCCCTCCAATGCCCGCAGCGCGGCCACATCGCAGGGCTTGCCGACGAAGGCCAACCGCTCGACCCCCTCCAGCAGCGGGGCGATCCCGTCCAGCGGCGAGGACGGCGCATAGCGCGAGCCTGCCGCATGGCGGACGGCCTCCGCATCGCGCGAGATCACCGTAACGTTACCCATCGGGCTTTCCGGGTCAGCCATGATCTGCACCACGCCGTCCACAGCCCCACTTTCGAGCAGATGCACCAGCACCGCTGACAGCGCACCGCCCGAGGACGCGCGATGCCGCAGGTCCGCGTCCCGCGCCCAGCCTGTCTGCATCGTCACATAGGGCCCCCAGACCACGTCGTCGGTGCGCCCTGCCGCATCGACCTTCTGCCCTAGACCGGGGCAGATCGCGGCGATGGCGCGGTCCGTCTCGGGTGTGATTCGCGCCTGCTGCCGGGGCCGTGCGAAACCCGCCTTTGAGCGCTCCATCACGATCGCCCCGCCCGAGAGCGCCGCACAGCCGCCGCAGCCTGCACACAGCGCGCCACGTTCGACGCGGGCCAGAAACGGCGCCTTGATCCTATCTTCATCCATGCGCCATGACTTGGCCGCAACCCAGCGGTGGGTCAATTGCCAATTTCCCGGTGACCATTGCCTTGTGGTGCAATTCCTCTATCCAACGGAAAACGCTTTTAAACCACGAGATGGTCCGCATGCCCTCATCCGACCCTGCCCTGCCGCCCGTAACCATCGCACTGATGTGGCATTCGATGAATTCGGACAATCTCGGAATCGGCGCGCTGACGCTGTCGAACATGGCGCTGCTGCGCCGGGCGGCGGCAGAGGCGGGCCGCACCCCGCATTTTATCGCGCTCGGCTGGCGCGACCCCCGCCCGTGGTACGAGGAATTTGACGATCTCGAAAACGTTTCCCTGCGCACCCGCCACCTGCCTCGCCCCGGCGGTCCTCTGGGCGATGCGATCAAACGTTCAGACATCGTCTTTGACATCGGCGGCGGCGACAGTTTCACCGACATCTACGGCCCCAAGCGTTTCGTCACGATCTGGATCACCAAGTGGCGGAGCGTGCTGGCGGGCAAACCGCTGATTCTCGCACCGCAGACCGTGGGCCCGTTCGAGACCTTCTGGGCCCGCACGCTTGCAAGGCGCATCATGAACCGTGCAGCCCTTGTGGTAACGCGCGACGCGCCCTCCACCGCCTTCCTGGAAGAGCTCGGCGTGACCGCCGACATGATGGAAGCGACGGACGTGGCCATGGGCCTGCCCTATGACGCGCCCAAACCTCGCGCGGACGGCAAGGTGAGTGTGGGCCTTAACGTCTCGGGCCTGATGTTCTCGGGCGGCTATACGCAGGACAACCAGTTCGGGTTGAAATCGGATTACCCAACGCTGATCCGCCGCATCATCGCATGGTTCGCCGCCCGCCCTGAGGTGGAGCTGCATCTGGTCGGCCACGTGCAATCCAAAGGTCAGCCGCTGGAGGACGACCACCGGGTCGGCGAGGCACTGGCGGCAGAGTTTCCCGGCATCATCGTCTCACCCTGGTTCAAATCCCCCTCCGAGGCCAAAAGCTATATCGCCGGCATGGATTTTTTCATGGGCGCACGGATGCACGCCACCATCGCGGCATTCTCCAGCGACGTGCCGGTGATCCCGATGGCCTATAGCCGGAAGTTCGCAGGCGTTTTCAATACCCTGGGATACAACCACGTGGCCGACTGCAAGACCGAGACCGCCGATCAGATCATGGCCCGGATCGAGGAAGGCTATGAGAATCGCGTCGCCCTCAAGGCCGAAGTCGTGGAGGCAATGGAAAACGTGAACGCCCGTCTCGACGTCTATGTTACGCGTGCGGCGGAGGAGATCAGGCGCGTCTAACGCCGCCTCACCAGATCGCGCAGGCCCGTCCGCTGCCGCTCCAGCCAGTCGTGCATACCGGGGCGGATGGTCCCATCACCGTCCAGCAGGGGCCGTCGGAACGCCTCGGGGCGCATCTGACCGGCCCTGAGTGCTGCCACCAACCCGGCCTCCAGATCGTCGATTGGAGGCGGCAGGGTCATGGTCAGCGGATACAGGTGCCGCGAGCGGTGAAAATCCTGTCCCACAGTCCCAGGCAGCCCGGTGTCGGCGATCAGCCGTTCCGCTTCCCGCCCCCAGGTGACGCCATCGCTCTTGCGATTCCACAGCTCGATGCCATTGAGATGCGAAACCCAAGCTGGATCAAAGGCAGCCCATGCCCGACGCCGGATCGGGTGGGCAAAGACCGCCGCCCCGCCTGCCTCTGATACCGCCTTTATAGTCTCTAACACAGGGCGATGTTCTGCCAGAAAGCGGTCCAGCCCCCAAGTCAGGATATGGATATCATTGTCCGGGCTGGAATATTCGATGCCCGGAATCAGCGTGCAGCTACGGATTGATGCCGCGACGCAGGCCGCACGGTATTGCCCGAACCGAGCCGGGTCGAACCCGGTGTCGTGTTCGCTCATCATCACGGCATCGACACCCAATGCGCCATAGAGCCGCGCAATGTGGGCAAGCTCCCAATGTCCGTCGTACGACCAAGTTGAATGGGCGTGCATGACCACTCTCACCGCTTCAGCCCCCGTTTGACGGTCCAGAGCGCCTCGCGCCAGAAGAACCCCGGATGCGCCGGATCGTGATTGTAGAACTGCCGGCGCGGCGCCGGGGTCAGAACCCCCCCGGCGCTGCGCCAGAACGAGGGCCAGCCCTTGCGGTGGAAGTCGCTTTTCGGTCCGCGCAGCACAAAGGCCAGATGCAGCAGGTCACGCCCCAGATTGCGCACCACGCCGGGGTCGAGGGCATGGTCCGACACCTCGGGTTCAAAGCTGGAATCCAGCGCCTGTGCCACCGCCCATGCGGGATATTCCAGCCCCTGCCGCCGCGCCAGCGCGAGGCTGCCCCACATCCGGCCGTTCAGTTCCATGAACCAAGCGGTGCCGTCAGCGTCACGCAAAAGCTCCACCATGAAGGCACCGCGCCAGTCCAGCGCTTTCAGAAACCGCGTCACGGCGGCACGCAGGTCGGCATCCGGCGTCACCGCGCGGCAGGCGGCCGATCCCGACCCATGCGGGTTCATCATCCGCACGCGTGCGTGCCCCGACCAACCGACGACACCCTTGTCGGTGATGAAGCCGAATATGCCTTCGCCCCTGCCCGCCACCAGCGGCTGGATCAGCAGGGGCTCAGGCTCCAGATTAGTCTCTAACAGCGATTTCAGAGCCTGCTTTTGCCCCTCATCCCGCATATACGTCGCATCGCCTTTTCCCAGCTTCCCATCTCGCACCCGCACCGCCAGCGCAGGCTTGACGATCACCGGCAGTGGCAGGTCATGGTCGAGATCGCCCGGTCCCCACACCACATGGGTCTCTGGCAATGCCAGCCCCGCCTTACGGGCCGCGGCTACCTGGACGGTCTTGTCGAGTGCTGCAGCAACGCGTGCCCCGCTGGCGCCCGCGATCCGCTCCGGCGCGATGCCCGCCGCATCCGACAGCCACAAGCCCACATCGTCCAGCGGCAGCATGAGGTCAGGGGCGCCCTCGCCTTGCATCAGCGCCGCCAGCGCCGCTGCAGCGGCCTGCGCATCCGCCTCGGGCGCGGGGATCACATGCAGACCCTCCAGCGGCAGGTGCCGCAACGGCAGATCGCGGCTCCGCGCGAAGGCCGAAACCCGGTGGCCTGCCGCGAGCAGGGAAAACACCACCTCGGGCGCGGGTAGTGCCTCGGCGAAACCGATCAGCACATGACAGGGTCGAGGTGCCATCAGAACCGCCTCTTGACCGCCCGCGCCAGATGGCGGCGGATGCGTTTCACCGGGCTTTCCCTCCCCAGCAGGATGGCTTCGATGTCCGCCAGCGTCATATCGGCGCGTGGCGAGGTGCGCGGAATGGGTGCGCGATCATTGCGCCATGCACCCCCGTCCGAGCTGTAGACATAGGCGTACTCCCGATCCTCCAACGCGCACAGCACACCCGCATCGTAGCGGCCAAAGGGGATCGCGGCAGCTGTGACAGGCCGGCCTGTTACCCCGGCGATGACGTCACGGGCCCCGTCCATCTCGCGCGCCTGACCGGCCCCATCCAGCGCCTTCCAGTCCACATGGTTCGCCCCATGGCTGCCGATGCCATGGCCCGCGGCCAGCAATTCACGGATGTCGTCGGCGCTCAACGATCCCGCCTGCCCGATCCGATCCGAGAGCACGAAAAATTGCGCTTGGCGGTCATGCCGCGCCAGCACGGGGGCGGCAATCTCGAGGTCCGACAGATTGCCGTCGTCGAAGGTGACATGCGTCTCCACCCTGTCCTTCAGCCGAACTGCCAGATCGAGAGTCTGCGCAAAAAAATCCCCGCTCACCCAATAGGCCGCTTCGCCGGGTTCGAGCGTCCGGGCAGGCGTACCGAGCCCGTGAAAGTTCAGGATGATCCGGCGCATGGTCAGCCGCTGCGTGCCCGTGTCGCACGACGCGCCGTGGCAGGTGCCCGCACGGGCCGTGTCCGGCTGTGACGTGTGGGCTCACGCGTATAGATCATGCCGCCGGGTGCGGGTAAGTTCGATACCCCCTCGGGTGCATCGTCATCCTCTGACGCCTCCGCAGCCGTCTCTTCGCGCGCGCCTGCATCGATGGCCCAGACCCCGGACCCGAAAAAGAACATCACAAAAGCCATGACGCCGTGCCAGTAGTGCACGGTACCACCTGCGATAATCAGCCCGCCCACGGCCGTCAGATACCCCGCCCGGCAGGCGATCGACAGCGGATCGCGCAGCGGGGCGAGTGCTACCTTGCGGATGATCAAAAAAAGGGCCGTCGCCACGAAGGCGAAACACGGGATACCAAACTGCATCGCCAAGAGTAGCCAGTAATTGTCGGCGCTCGATGACATCCAGTAGGGGCGTTTCCACAGACTGATGTCCGCCCCCAGTCCCAGCATCGGATTCGCCCAGACGTTTTCCATGCCGAAACGCCAGATCAGGATGCGGTTGTAGGCGCTGTCGGAGTTGAACGTGGCATAGGTGATCAGCACGTGGAACGGTGTGCGGTTCGACAGCAGGTCGATGGCCACATAGGCCATGACGGACAGAATGGCGAAAATCGTCCAGCGGCGGGGTACGGATTTCATGGTCATTTCCCAGGCCATAAACATGACCTGCATCGTGATCGACACCAGCGCCCCGCTGGACAGCGACACGAAGGTGCCGATGAAAGCCATCGCGGTCCCCCCCACGCGAGTCAGCTTCGAACCCATCGCGTACCAGAACAGCCCGAACCCCGCGCTGCAGAAGGCCCCGAACAGGATCGGGTGTCCGAAGACCGTCTGTGCGCGCCTCAGCCCCCATCGTTCCTCGGTGTAGACGACCGCAACGCTCTTGGGGATGAGCTCCAGCATCACAGCGCGGTGGGTGACCGCCTCCAGCACCCCGAAAGGCACGAGGATCAACAGGGCGATGAAAAAAAGCTTCGTGAAATAGGCGAAGTCTTCGGCTGAACGGATTGTAACCCGCGCCAGCAGATAGGCCCCGAAGGCTTCGATCATGTAGATTCCCATCTGCTGCGTGATCGACGCGTCCAGAATGGTGCCGTTTACCTTCAGCGACAGGGCGGCCCAAAGGGCGGAAAGCAACATCAGAACGTCAAAGCTGCGGATACGTCCGGCCCTGCCGGATACCAGAGCGAAGAACAACGGCACGAAGAGCACCAGCAGAACAACCCGGTGCGGCATCAGCAAAAGCGGTCCGACACGGAACCAGACGGGAATGACCATGCCAAGCATGAACAAAAGCAGCATCAGCCGCGACAGCCGGTTCGGCACACTGGCAGCACCGGCAACGCGTGTCGCCGGAGCCGCTCTGAGCGCGGAAGACCGTATCTCTGTTGTCACCGCGCTACCTTCGATCCCGTTTCACCGCCGCTATAGCACGGCAATGCGGTTTTGCCATGACACAGGCGGTCAATCTTGCGGGTTTCAGGGCCATCAGTTGCGCAGGGTAAACGCCCCGCCACTGCCCAGATTGGCGCCTGCGGGCGCGTCACCACTCAGAAAGATCAGCGGCGCCTTTCCAGTGGGGGCGGACCCGTCCGCACCAAAATTGACGAACCGTCCGTCCGAAGCAAAGAAACGGCCCAGCCCTTCAGAAGTCTCAAGATCGACGAAGGTGTCGGACAGATAAAACGCACCCATCAGGCCCTGCCAGCGATCCCCCGCCGCTGTCGATTCGTTAGCGAAAATGCGCGGATTTTGCCTTTTCAAGGACAGTGCACTCCGCGACAGCGCCCGGATGGTGTACCAGTCCGCAAGCTCTCCATTCGCGGCGAACAGCATCACTCCCTTGTCGAAATCGATCGAACAAACGTAGCTAACCAGCCCCCGGTCGTTCGCGATGCTCTGGCCTGACGCATATCCTTCGATGAAGGTCTCCGAATTGTTCTCACCCTTGATACTGATGGTCCCGCCAGTGAATTTGCGGATGAAAAGCTGTTGTCCCGCCATGCTGAACAGGATCGCGTTGGTGTTGTCTACCGCAAGAGAACTTTGACCCTGAAAAGCGAAGGTCAGCCCTTGGGCGGAACCCGCCCCCTCCATCGCCGCGCCCCGCCCCAGATAGGATCCGGCGAATTGCGTCAGCGGATAGTCATAGGAGATTCCGGTCGTCACCGCCGGCTTGTCGTAGACCGCCCTGTGAAACCCATCGCCGTCGTAGAGCCCGGTGCCCTGCGCACCTTTCTTCTGGTTTGCCGTCATGGCCCAGGTTTGGGGTTTGGGCACATAGGCCGTCACCGCCTCGTCAATCGTGAGCTGATACAGGCCCTTGACCGGATCGCCAATGAAATAGTCCGCTTCGCCGAAATCGCCTGTTCCGGCATTGATTCTGACGTTGCCGTAGCCCTCGAGCGTATCGAGCGTTTTTGCGAAGAAGCTGGTGCCGTCCTCTGAGCCGATGCCATAATCGACGCCGATGTTGTTGAACAGGCGCAACTTCTGCGTGCCAACGAAATAGAAGAGCGGGCCGGAGCCTGCGCCTGCATAGTTTTCGGAAGCCAGAGTATTGTTGAAAACGAGGATGTTGTCGTCCGCCGAGCCGCCGTCTATCGCGAGACAGATGCCATGGCTCACCACGGTGTTGAAGGCCATCACGATGTTGTAATAGCTGTCAGGAGCCTGAGGATCGTTTGCCTTGATTCCCGTCGCCCCGATTATGGGCTTGGGCAGGCCCAGATCGGCATGCAGTTTCGTGCGCTTCCAGCCCACATTCAACATATTGCCCATCATGGTGATGTTCTGTGTGGATCGCGATCCACCCGCATCGAACGAGCCGCCAACTGATTGGTGCGGGCTTGTTGCGGGGATCGCACCAAGAGTATCAGCCTGTGCAGCGTAAATACCCATGCAGCGGTTGTCGAAGATATCCAGTCCGTCGAGCCAGCCGCAGGTGAAGAAGTTGGTGTAGCAGTCCTCGATGATGTTGCCACAGAGCCGCGAACGGACTCCTTCATAGCTATTAGTGGCCACCATCCCCATTCCCCTAGAGCAGTCGTGAACATAGTTCTCCTCTATACGGATATGCTCGTTCGTTCCGTTGTGGACCTTGGTGGCGATGCCGCGCAGCTGGCGGCTGGTGCGCAGGTTGTCGCGGAAATCATTCGCCTCGGCGATCTCGCGCAGGTCGCGTGACCAGATCTCGTTCTGTCGGATCGTCACATGACGCGAGGGGCGCTCGACCAGGATAATGCCGTTGTTGCCTTCGGTTTCCGTCGGCCCCTGCTCCAGCTGACAGACGAACCCCTGCACCGTCAGATTCTCCATGCGCAAAATACGGTTCCCGCTGGGATCGCCGCCAATCGTTAGCCCGCCCAGCGTCACCGGGCGCAGCGACTGGCGCGGGTCCGCGTCCTCGAACCAGTTCGTGGGCTCCAGCACCATCTCACGATCGAAAACCTTCGGCGCCAGTCGGATGCGCCCCAGCGTACGCGCGTCACCGTTCTGCACCATCAAGCCGCGTGCCGATGTGGGCAACCCGGCGAAGACCGATGTCATCTCCTCGACCCGGGCCGAGGCCTTGGCGTCTTCAATCATCACATCCAGTGTGTCACCCGTGTCGAAGCGCAGGGCATAGAACCCGTTCAGCGCCCCCGCGCCGGCCGCACTCGGCACCAGCATGCCGCTCGCGATCCGCCAGTGGCCCGCCGGATCGCCGCCCGCGATCGCAGCCGCATTCACCGGCACGCCACCGGCCCCCGCGGGCGTCAGCGCACCGAAAGGCATCGCCCCCTCGACCGCGACATCCTCGATTGTCACCTGGAAAGCGGCACTGGCGGTGCCGCCCGAATTCGTTGCCGTCACGACGACTACGTCCCCGTCCATCTCCACATCCGTGGGGATCGACACTTCACCCGTCGCAGCATCGATCCATGCCCCTGCCCCGCTTACCGCGAAACTCAGGTTCAGACCCGTGAATGCCACCGCTGCTGCCACGGTCTGCGGTCCGGTATCCAGATCGAACACTTCGTCGAACAGGGCGGAAATTATCTCGGGTGCTGCATTGCGAAAAACCACCTGCGTGCTGGCGCGGCTGCCCCTGCCGGGTGCTGTGACCACGCAAAAGATCACGCTTTCCTCCGCCAGCGGAGCGTCAGGCACGAAAATCGCCTTTGTCGCCCCGGCAATGGGGCCGCCTTCCAAGGTATGCCACTGATAGGAGACGCCTGGAGGCACCGACCCGCCCCAGCCCGACGCCTCCCCCCGCACCGGCACGCCGCGCAGGGCGCAGAGCCCATGGGTCAGATTGTCAGTCAGACCCGTGAGCGCCACCGCGAACCCTGGCAGTTTCGAGGTTCTTTGCTGGGCCCCAAGACCAAGACGGATCGCAATATCCATATGCATGTCTCCTTACCGCAAACTGACAATGTCTGCGGCAGTGGTGCCCGTCGCCAACACTCGGACTATCCGCATCGGATAGAAGACGCGCGCCTGCATGTTGCGCAGCATAATTGTATCGCCGGATTTAAGCATCACGTTCATATCGCCACCCTGCCCCGTATAGAGGGCGCGCGTCACGAACTCCAGTGCTTCGGTGTCACTCGGTATTATCGCCACGGCAGCGCATCAAGGAGGGCAAATACGCCTTCCGCTGGACGCGGCTGTCGTACAAGCGGTTCCGCGACAGGCTGCAGCTGCACGCTCTGGCCTATAACCTCGCCCCCCTCCTGCGCTGCATCGAGCTGCCAGAGGCCATGGCCGACTGGTCGCTGACCAGCCTCCAGCTCAAGCTGACCAAGATCGGCGCCCGTGTGGTGCGTTACGCCCGCGCCATCACCTTCCAGCTTACCAAGGTGGCGGTCACAGCCCCCATGGTCAGGGCCATCCTAACTGCGATCCACTGCCTTCGAGCGCCACCGTCATGTGCGTTACGGTGAACCTTCCCGAAACCGAAAGAAAACGGCAGGACAGGTATGTCTGGCGCACTGGAAAACGTCACCGCTGGGCCAGAGTGATGCGGGTTCGCGGTCAGATCCGCCCACATTCGGGCGTCTTTGGCGCACGCAACCGTCGTCTGCGGCGAAAAACATTTGATCGGTTGGCAAGATCAGACGATCTTGCCATCACGCGGCAGGCCACTTGGGGAATGTCGGTCAACGAGGCAGAGTTCGCGCGAGGGTCTGATCTGGCCGATCATCAATCATGCCAACCACCAGCCAGACATATTCAGAGTAGAATAGGCCCCCCCTCACACGTTGATCATCCCCGCGGTGATTTCGCTCATCAGGGTGGCGGCAAAGACGATGTTGACGCCTTGGTCGTCGAACACCACGGTGTCGCCGATCTGCGTCATGTGGGCGCGGGCCTGGCCTGCGTC
>JBBSJO010000034.1:0-26133 GCA_038257185.1 Rhodobacterales bacterium
CCTTGGTGCCGGGGCCGGTTTGAAGCAGGCGATGCCTTCGCGATTCCGCCAGCAGCTATTCCGCCAAGTGCTGCGGCTTGGCAGAACTTGGCGCTCACGGGCATACCAGCCTTGTATTCTTCATCCCATGCGTCCTGACGGATGAAAAAGGCCAGATCGACTGCCGCTGGATAGGCGCAGGCCCTGTCGTCGCGGGCACAAGCACCTTGGGGCAGAGGCTACAGGACGGCCCTCAAGGCACGTTCCAGACTGTCCAATGCGCCGTCCAGTTCGGATTCGGAAGCGATGAAGGGCGGTGCCAGCAGAATGTGATCGCCGATTCGGCCGTCCCGTGTGCCCGGCATGGGATAACACGCAAGACCCTCGGCAAAGGCCGCTTTCTTGATCTTGCCGGCCAGACCTCTGCCCGGATCGAAGGGCGCTTTGGTTTCTCTGTCCTCTACAATCTCGATGCCCCAGAACAGCCCGCGCCCGCGAATGTCACCGACATGGGGGTGCTGACCAAACCTCTGGTTCAGCTGCGCACTGAGATAAGTGCCGCGCTTGCGGACCTGACCGACCAGATCGTTTTCCAATATCTCGTTGATGACCGCGCAGCCGACAGCGGCGGCAATCGGGTGGCCGATATAGGTATGGCCGTGCTGGAAAAAGCCGGTGCCGTCGGCGACCGCTTCGTAAATTTTCCTGGTACAGAGCATTGCGCCAATCGGTTGATATCCCGCCCCGAGGCCCTTTGCGATACACAGGATATCCGGCACGATCTGCTCGGCATCACAGGCAAAGAGGTGGCCGGTGCGACCCATGCCACACATGACTTCGTCCAGGATCAGCAGCACGCCGTACTGATCGCAGATTTCGCGGACGCGCTTGAAATACCCCTCCACCGGAGGCACAGCCCCCAACGTCGCGCCCACGACAGGCTCTGCCAGGAAGGCCATGACGTTTTCTGCGCCAAGTCGCAGGATCTTGGATTCCAGCTCATTGGCAACACGCTGGCCATATTCTTCAAGGCTCTCGTCCGCATGGCGCTCGGCGTATTCATAGCAGGGCGCGATGTGGCTGACATCAATGAGAAGTGGTGCGAATTGCTGACGCCGCCACGCATTTCCGCCTGCGGCCAGCGCGCCCAATGTGTTGCCGTGGTAACTTTGGCGGCGCGCGATGAGATGTTTGCGCTCGGGCTGACCGTTCTCGATGTGAAACTGCCGGGCGAGTTTGATCGCGGCCTCGATGGCTTCCGACCCGCCAGACAGCAGGTAGACCCGATCCAGATCACCGGGTGCCTGTGAGATGAGCAGGTCGGCCAGTTCTTCCGCCGGCTGCGTCGTGAAGAACCCGGTATGGGCATAGGCCAAAGCATCTGCCTGATCCTTGATCGCCTGTACCACCCTTTGGTTCGAATGCCCCAGACAGGACACGGCCGCTCCGCCGGAGCCGTCGAAGTAGCGCTTCCCGTTCTGGTCGATCAGAAAGCACCCGTCGCCGCCGACCGCCATCGGCGTGTCTGAATGGCAGTGGCGCGGAAAAATATGGGACATACTGGTTTCCTTCGATCCTGGAGACGACCTGATGGCCGAAGCCCTGCATACCGTGAGCCACATTAAGGCGGTCTGCGTGGGCCTGCGTCAATCCACTGCAGACCCTTGGGTGAATGCCGTGGCGGGTGCGCACCTGCGCCTGCGCAGTATCTGGCAGCAGAGGCCGCACTGATAGGTCTGGCCAAGGTGTCGGTGTCCAACGCGGCGAGCGGGTCGGCCGAAAAGGGCCGCTGTAAGTGCCTTTGCCTCGCCATCTTGTGTACTCTGCGCAACACTGCGGCAAGACTTGACGTCGCCCTGCCGCTGGGGGCACCTGTGGACAGGTTTGTGTTGTTGGACAAGGGCATTCTACCTATAGACGAAGGCAACAATAAAGATCGTGGTGGCGGGCAAGCCTTCTGATACCCAAAGGGTCCCGTTCCCGCACAAGCAGGAAAGTTCTGCCTTGTTTCGGCGTCTCGAAATCTTGCTGATACTCTCGGCTCTGGCGGTGACGCTGGGCGTGTCCTACGGTGCAAAACGGGCTACCGACGATGCTGCCTTGCAAGAATTCAAGATGATCGCCGAACGCGGCGTTCAGGATCTGTCCGCGCGCATGTCGCTTTATTTGCAAAGCCTCAACGGGGCCGCGGCATTGATCAATGCCTCAGAGGACGTGTCGGCTGCCGACTTCGAGAACTATGTCGAGACGCTCGATATCCGCGCGAACCTGCCGGGGATCAATGGCATCGGGCTGATCGTGCCGATTCAGGACGGCATGGACGCGGCATTTCAGCGCCAGATGAGTGAGAACGGTACGGATAATTTCCGCATCCATCCCCGCATCGACGGCCCGGAACATTTCGTGGTCAAGTACATCTTCCCGGCAGGGCCCAACGATGAGGCCGCGGGGCTGAACATTTCGTATGAGGAGGGGCGGCACAACACCGCCATTCAGGCGCGCGAGAGCGGGCTTGTCCGGCTGACCCCGCGCATCCTTTTGTTGCAGGACGACACCAGACAGCCGGGCTTTCTGCTGATGCGTCCGATCTACGGCATGGCCGAGGGGGGCGCGGAGCGCGGTGCGTTTCGCGGCTGGGTCTACGCACCGTTCGTAGGGGCCAATCTGCTGTCGAACCTGTCATCGGATCAGGGGCGCAACTATCTGCTCAGTGTATTTGACGGGCTGGAGCAGACGCCGGAGGCGCGCATCTTCGACGGCACGACCGGAACGGAAAAGGCCGGTAAACTGGAGACGACATACCCGGTCCATCTGTTCGGGCGGGTCTGGACCCTGCAGTTTTCCAGTACCCGCAGCTTTGACGGCGTCTTCCGGAGCTATTCTTCGCTGGTCCTCCTGCTTGGGGGGCTGCTGTTGACGGCGATGCTGGCCTATCTGCTGCGGAACATGCGGATGCGCAGCGATGCCCTGACCGAAGTTGCGGCGCTGCGCAGTCGGCAGATCAGCGCGCGTGAGGTCGAGAACCGGTCAATCATGGACAACGCGGTCACCGCGGTCTTCATCCTGGATGCCGCCGACCGGGTCATTTCCGCGAACGAGGCGGCGCTGTCGTGCTTCGGTTACGACCGGGAAGAAATGCAGGGATACCCTTTCGAGGCCTTCGTGACGGCCGTGGCGGAAGATCAGGGCCACGTCCGCTACAATGCCACTGGCCTGACACGGGATGGCGCGACTCGTGTGCTCGACATCCAGCGCAATAGCTGGAAAACCCTCGACGCCATTGCGCGCACAACCGTCATCGTGCGCGACATCACCGCCGAAACGGCGGCGGTGAGCGCCATGGAGGAGACAAAGCGCCGCTTTGATCTTGCGTTGGCGGGGGCCGAGATCGGGGTGTTCGAGATAGACCTGACGACGGGCAAATCCATCGTGTCGGAAACCTGGTGCCAGATCATGGGAGTGGCCGATGATCCGGCAACCGTCGATTCACAGGCGGTGTTCCTGTCGCGTGTCCATCCCGATGACCTGCCGCTGGTTCAGGCCGCAGATGAAGCCTGTATCGCCGGTCGGACGGCCCGCTCCTTGTCCGAGTACCGCGTGCGCTTTGGTGCCGACGAATGGCGCTGGATGAAATCCGACCTGGTCGTGATCCAGCGCGACGAGGACGGTCGCGCCTTGCGGCTGGTGGGAACCCAGTCCGACATCACGGAACTGCAGCGTGGCCGCAACGCTCTGATCACCAGCGAGGCGCAATTGCGCATGGTCCTGGCGGAGGCGCCCGTCGGTATGGCCATGATGAGTGATACCGGCGAGATTTTCGGCGTGAACGAGGCGCTTTGTGCGCTGTGCGGGCGCACGGAAGAGGACATTCGGTTGAACTGTCGCCTGCGCGATCTGGTGCCGGAGGAGGACATGAAGCTGATCTACAGTTCGGTCAACGCGCTGATGGAGGCGGGGTCGACCGAACCTTATCAGGGCGAGCACCGGATCAAGCACACCAACGGAACCGAGCGCTGGGGGCTGTTCAACATTTCCTGGGCCTATGACCGCAACGCGGATGGCAACTTTTATATCGCGCAGATCAACGACATCACCGACCAGAAAGAGCTCGACCGGATGAAGAGCGAGTTCGTGTCGACCGTCAGCCACGAGCTGCGCACGCCGCTGACCTCCATCAAGGGCGCGCTCGGCCTGCTCAAGGGATCGGTAGAGAAAGAGATGGCTCCGGCCGGCAAGCGTCTGATCGAGATCGCGTCCAGCAACGTGGACAGGTTGACCACCATCGTGAACGACATCCTGGATCTGGAAAAGATCTCCGCGGGCAATGTCGCGTTCAATTTCGAGGACATCAACCTGCGCGAACTCATCGATGCCGCCGTGCGGGACATGTCGCCCTTCGCCGTGACGCACAAGACGACGCTCAGCGTCGATCTGCCCGACTTCGACCTTTCGATCCATGCAGACCGGGGCAGGATGATGCAGATTCTGGCAAACCTGATCTCCAACGCCTGCAAATATTCCTGGGACGATTCCGACGTCATGGTCAAGGCGGAGCGGTTGGACGATCTGGCCATCGTCTATATCCAGAACGTCGGCCCCGGTGTCCCCGACAGCTTCCGGGCGCAGATATTCAAGGCCTTCTCGCAGGCCGATTCCTCGGACACCCGCGCCAAGGGCGGCACCGGGTTGGGTCTGAACATCGCGCGCCAGATCATCAAACGCCACGGCGGCAAGATTGGCTTCGAAAGCATCGCTAACGGCCCCACTGTCTTTTGGTTCACCGTGCCGGTCGCCCCGTCCGTCGCGCGCGAGGAGCCTGCCTCTACCGGGCCCTTCCGGCACCATCCCGGTGGCAAGCTGAGGGTGCTTCATCTGGAGGACGATCTCGACTTTGCCGAGGTGGTGAGGACGGGTCTTGCGCCCTATGCCCGGATCACCAATGTCACCAGTGTGACCAAGGCCCGCGAGGTGATTGGTCGGAAACACTTCGATATCGTGATCATGGACTGGAGGTTGCAGGACGGTGACTCTTCTGTCCTGCTGGACGAGATCGAAAAGGCGTATCCCGAAGCGCGCCTGTTCAGCCTTTCGGCAGATGGGAACCGCAAACACGACGGCCGGGTTCTGAAGAACATGGTCAAGTCACGGACCGATCTTGCAAGCATCGTTGAGACCATCACTACTTGGCTTGCTCAGGCGTCGTGATGCCAGGGCTTCATGGTCCAACAAATCCTGGTAACTGCCGCATTTCTGACAATTTTATTTGATCTTTCAGGGTACATATAACGTCGGCTGCTATCCTGCATTTCCGGCCCAAGATACAACACGACTCAGTACAGGTTCTTTCAGTGTCCCAGGAAAAGCACTTCAACCCGGTTTTCGGCGCCCTCGCTACCGGTGGCGCGCTCGCCGGAGCCTGGTACGCTGCCGCCACAACGCTGCTTGGCGGCACTTCGGGTGAAGCGATCGCCACTGTCGGCGCTGTTGCCATTGCCGCCGTTGTGCCCATCCTGCTTCTCCGCAAGAACGCGTCGCCGGCTTTACCGTGGGCCGATGGAACTCTGGCGCAACGGCTTGCTGTGCTGGACATGCACGCCATGGTCAACGTGGTGGATAGCGAGAACCTGCTGACAAAAGTGAATGATCTAATGCTCGCCCAGACTGGCCATACCCGCGCAGACCTGATCGGCAAGCCGGTTTCCACGCTTTATGACGCTGATGGCCTGAAGCTGGCACAGAGCATCCGCGAGGAACTCGTTCAGGGTCGGACATGGCAGGGGGTAACTCCGCTGCGGCGTGTCGATGGCAGGACCGTCTATACCCAGACGACCGTGATGCCACTTTTTGATTCACAAGGTGCCTGGAGCGGATCGATTTCGGTGCGCACGGATGTGACGCAGCATCACAAGCTGATGGAGGAGCGTGATACCGCGCTCACATTGCACGAGTTGCGCGATGACGTCTGGATCGTTGACGAAACCTCGCTCCAGTTCCGGTATATGAACCGCACAGCTATGTCCCGGCTGGGCTGGCGTGACGGCGACTATGGTGACAGGTCGTTGATGGATCTTGCCTTGGAACACAATGCGGCGGCGATCCTGGATGTCTGCGCCGAGCTGCGCCGTTCCAGCGCTGTAACGGCACAGCAGGAGCTGGAGGTGCTGGGGTCGGCCTTCGAGGTCACGGTCAAGCTGCTGCGCGACGAGGGCGTCGAGGGACGCTTCCTGATACTGCTCGCCGACGTCTCCGACCGGCGCGCCCAGGAACAGGTCAAGGCGGATTTCGTCTCCATGGTCAGCCACGAACTGCGCTCTCCTCTCACCTCGATCAAGGGGTCCATGGGACTGCTGCTATCAGGCGCTGCGGGGGAACTGCCATCAAAGGCCACCAACCTTCTGGAAATTTCGCATCGCAATGCGGATCGTCTGGTGCTGATCATCAACGACATCCTCGATCTGGAAAAGATCACGACCGGGCGCATGGACTTCAACCTCAGCACGGTGAAGCTTGGCGAATTGGTGGGGGAGGCGATCTCTGCCAGTGCCATGGCCGTGAAGGGATTCGGTCAGCGCCTTGAGACCGCCAACATCAAGCCCGATCTGCGGATCACCACGGACCCGAACCGCGTGATCCAGGTGCTGACGAACCTGATCTCCAATGCTTCCAAGTTCTCGGGGCCGAACGGGGTGATCGAGGTGAAATGCGAGGACCTTGGCGCAGCAGGGGTCAGGGTCTCCGTGCGCGACGAAGGTGTCGGCATTCCTGTCGAGGAGCAGCACAAGATATTCAAGCGATTTGCGGACCTGTCCAACTCCGACCGGAGCAGCAAGGGTGGCACGGGCCTCGGCCTCAGCATCTGCATGGCGATCGTCGAGAGCCTTGGCGGGCGCATCGGTTTTGAAAGTACACCGGGCGCAGGAACTACTTTCCATTTCACGCTTCCCTCGGTTATGGTTGTCACTGAACAGGCGGATACGACGGGCATCATGCGCGCCGCCGGCTGAGAGGGTGGACATGATCAAGCTGCTGCACGTCGAAGATGATCCGGATATCCGTGAAATTGCCAAGATGGCGCTGGAAATGTCCGGTGAATTCGAAGTGGTCCAGTGCATTTCGGGCGAGGACGCCCTGGCAACGGTGCCGGGTTTCATGCCCGACGTGATACTGCTGGACATGATGATGCCGGGCATGACCGGTCGTCAGACCCTCGAAAAGCTGCGCGAGATCGACGGGCTCAAGACGACGCCTGCGATCTTCATGACCGCCCGCGCGCAGCATGCCGAGATCGAGGAACTGCTGTCGATCGGGGCGGTGGACGTGATCAGCAAGCCTTTCGATCCGATGTCGCTGGCCGACAGCATCAAGGGGTCGATGTAGCGGCGCGCTGTGCGTACGTGCTGAACGCTATTTACTGCAACTCTGCGACCCGGTTACGGCGATCGCGGCTCCACGGGATGCCTCCGCAAACCGCTACCTTGGTGTGCTTCACCCCTCATTGTTCTCCGTGCCCCAGCATACCCACCCCACTGGTGTCCAAGCCAGATCCGCGCAGAAACATGGCATATTCACCGGGACCCACCCACAACGCTGACTTCGGTCACGATGCCGGAGGGTTCCAAGGTGTTGTGCTCAATACCGTCTCCACCAAGAAGGCTCAGGTGCCGGACGGCAAGCTCCGCAGCCCTTTCGCGGCGCAGAGGATCCTTCTGACCCTCGCGCGCGGCATGCAGGGGCGATAACTCGGGACGTGTCAGTGGGCCCGGAAAACGCAACTCCACATCCGAGGGCATTGGCGAAGTCCGATAGACGCCCCCCATCGATCATCCTGCTAGGTCAGAGACGATCTGAAAAGTTCGCGCGGGTAATTGTATCAGCCAATATCAGCCGTGGCTGTCGATAAGCGCCCTGCAATCGCTGACGAACTTGTCGAGGTGATACATCAGCTCCCCCGGACAGATTGCGAGATCGGCATCCGGGCCTTCGAGATGCGCGATGATCTCGGCCTCGCAGCTGCGTGCGCTCATGCCAAGGGTGGCAAAGCCGAGCGAGCCCGCGCTGCCCGCGATCTGGTGCAGGGTGGCCTGTGCGGCGGCGAGGTTGTCGTTGATCTGGTCCAGCGTTTCGCCATCCCAGGCGTTCAGTGCGTGCCGCGCGATGGCGGCCTGGCGGTCTTGCAGCATTGTGACGAATCGGGTCTGGATCGCCTCGATTCCCGGCATCATCGGGGGAGAACTCAGCATGTTCATGCAGTGCGCCCCAGATACCAGAACTCATCCCGTGCGGTCTTGAAGTCGATGCTCGCCTGTTCTGCGCTGGCATGGGCGGTGGCCAGGGCATCGAGGATCGACTGCCCGGATTTCCACATCAGCCGCACCGCTTCGCCCGCGCTGACGCGCGGTTGCAGGCGCTGGCCCTTGTTGTCGTAAAGCTCCGTGCGTGAGAGCGACAGGTTGATGCTGTCCATCAATCGCGTCATGTCAGGCCGCCATCCGCTTTCCGTCACACCGACGAAGGTGCCGTTACCTGAATAGGCCATCAGGAACTGATGTCCGGCCAGCGCATCCGAAATCACCTCCGCCACGTCAGAGATCAGGCTGTAGAATTCGAATGCCGTCAACGCGCGGTGGAAACCATCCGTTTCGCGCAGCGAGAAGGCAAAGCTGGTGGAGCCGAAAAGCGCATTCCGGTCAAGCTGGTGCACGTAGTTTTCCAGCGCGGTGAAGTCGATGACGTTGTCCACGTCAAAGATCGAGATCGGTTCGTGCAGGCCCAGTGTACGGTCAATCGGGGTGACTTGATCTTGCAACGACTTGGTCGCGAAAATCTTGCGGGTGCGCGACTGGCGCGCCGTCACCAACCCTTCGACCAGAGTGATGCGGGCCTTGAGTTCGGCAGGCTCGAACGGCTTGGTGACGTAATCGGTCGCCCCGGCGGCGAAGGCTCCATCGATGTAGCGCTTGTCTGACATCGCCGTCAGCATCAGGATCGGAGCGTCGGCATAGCGCACGGTACTGCGGATCTTCCGCGCCAGCGCGATGCCGTCCATGGCGGGCATCTGGATGTCGAGCAGGAAGCAGTCGAAATACCCGGAGGGTTGGTCCTTGATCACATCCAGCGCCGCCCTGCCGGACTCGGCTGTCATGACGCTGTGGCCTTCAAGAGTCGCGATGAACTGACACAGCAGTTCGAGGATGATCGGATCATCGTCAACAGCAAGGATTCTCATGTCATCTTCTCCTAAGCGTCACAGCAGAACGTCGGGCAATTGCCGGTCTTATGAGTGACAATTTGAAAGGGAAAAATGGCGCAATTTAGGCAGTAGGCGAATTAATGCAGGCATTTGGCAAAGATTGGCCTGCAATCGTCGGTTTTCTGGCTGAAAGCTTCGCGCAGGGTCCCCGAATGCTGTCAGGCGGGCCGCAGAAGCTGGCGTTGGCGTTCGGCCTCTCAGCTGGCTTTGCCAGTTGTGGTCCCACAGGCCCTGTCCTATAACGTCGCCGGATTTTCGCGCGCGAACAAGGCCCTCACGGGGCATCCCGTTTCCGCCTCAGCAAGGACCACAGCGCCATGGCCGACAACGCCCAGAAGCTTGATTTCGCCATAAGCGGTTTTCCCGAATACACCCCCGAGGTCCGCGCGCTGGAACAGACCTGGCTGGCGACGCTCGCGCGGGTGTTCGAGAGCTACGGTTACGCCAATATCGAAACGCCCTCGGTCGAAACCGTGGCGACCCTCGCCTCAAAAGGCGAGGATGTGGACAAGGAAATCTACGCGCTCACCCGGCTGGCGGAGGAGGGGGGCAGCAAGCCCAAATTCGCGCTGCACTACGATTTGACCGTCCCTACGGCCCGTTATGTGGCCAAGCATTATTCGAACCTCACGTTCCCCTTCAAACGCTACCAGATGCAGCGTGCCTGGCGCGGGGAACGCCCGCAGGAGGGGCGTTTCCGCGAGTTCACCCAATGCGATATCGACGTGATAGACGCCGAAACCGTGTCCCTGTCCTATGACGCCGAGATGTTGGAGATGGCCGTGGTGGCGCTGACGGCGCTCGACGTGGGGCCGATCCGGTTTCAGGTGAGCAACCGCAAGATCATGGATGGTCTGGCCGCAAGCCTCGGGCTGTCAGATGCCACGCTGCTGGCGCGGATTCTCGACAAGGTCGACAAGCTGAGCTCCGATCAGCTGGCCGAGCGGTTGAGCACGGAACTCTCCCTTGATCCCAGGGCCATCGAGACCTGCATTGCCTTCTGCAAGATCCACGGCAATGCCGATGCGATCACCAAGGGGCTGGAAGCGTTGGGACTGGACAACGATGCACTGGCCGAAGGCCGCGATCAGCTTTGTAGCCTTCTGAACCGCGTCGAAGCCAGCCGCCCGGATCACTACGTGATCGACGGCGACCTCTCGATCTCGCGCGGCTTCGACTACTATACCGGCGTCGTCTACGAGGCGCGGTTCATCGACTTTCCGGGCTACCCCTCGATCTGCGCCGGCGGGCGCTACGAGAACCTCGTGAGCTCCTTCATGCGGCGCAAGCTGCCGGGGGTGGGGATTTCGATTGGTCTCACGCGCATCTTTACCAAGCTGCTGAAGGAGGGTCTGGTGGCACCCGGCCGCAAGTCTCCGTCCCGCGTTCTGGTCGCCAATGAAGAAGGAGGCGCGGCGGGTGCTGCCAACGAAATCGCCTCTGAAATCCGGGCGATGGGCATCAATGTAGAGGTCCTGCCGGACGTCGAACGGCTCGACAAACAGCTCAAATACGCCAACGACAAGGGCATTCCCTTCGTCTGGTTCACCCGCGACGGGACGGCCTTTCTCAAGGACATGAGCGACGGCACGCAAAGCGAGATCGACCTTGATGGCTTCGCGGCGCGCTTCGCCGGGTCCTGACAGAAACCGCCAGAAAACCTATGGACAGTGCTGGGATCAAACGCTAGACCCATCGGCGTTGCGGCGGCTGTAGCTCAGCTGGTAGAGCCCCTGGTTGTGATCCAGGTGGTCGCGGGTTCGAGCCCCGTCGGTCGCCCCACCTTCCCCCGTCTGTCACTGTGCCGTCCTTTTCGCGGTTCATTTGCCCGGAAACAGGTCACGCTTGGCGCCTGCTTTGGTCGTTCTCGGGGAAATCGCAGGAATCTCTTTGAAATGTGCGCGGATTGAAGCATTTAATGGCGAGAAACTTGCCAAATGGGGGCTATTATATGACCAAAGAAATCAACCCGCGCGTCATCAAGATGGCGCAGGACGTCAAGGCGGGCCGCCTTGACCGACGCGAATTCCTGACGTTGGCCTCTGTTTTCAGCGTGGCGACACCTGTCGCCTACGGGCTGATCGGTGCCACGCCCGCCGCAGCTCAGGAAGAGCCCAAGATGGGCGGTACCCTTCGGATCGGCCAGCAGATCCTCGACATCAACGACCCGCGCACCTACGACTGGCCGCAGAAATCCAACGTCGCACGGCAATTCTGCGAGCCGCTGGTGCGCTGGGAGCCGGACGGCTCCTTCTCGCCCTCGCTGCTGGAAAGCTGGGAAGTCAGCGACGACGCCAAGACCTATACGCTGAACGTCCGTAAAGACGCGGTCTGGAACAACGGCGATCCCTTCACTGCGGATGACGTGATCTTCAACATCAAGCGGATGGCCGACAGCACGGCGGAGGGCAACTCCATGGCTGCGCGTCTGGTGGCATTGCGCGACGGCGATGCGACAGAGGCGGCGGAAGGTGCCATCGAAAAAGTCGACGACTTTACCGTGAAGCTGAACCTCTTCACCGCCGACATTTCCATTATCCCCTCCTTCGGGGACTACCCTGCGCTCTGCGTGCATCCCAGCTTCGGGGGGCAGTTGCAGGATTCGCCCATCGGCACCGGTGGCTTCGAACTGGTCAGCTTCGCCGTGGGCGATAGGGCCGTAGTCAAAAAGCGCGCGGACGGCAAATGGTGGGGCGGTGAGGTCTACCTCGACGAGATCGAGTTCATCGACCTCGGAAATGACGACAGCGCCTTCGTCGCGTCCTTCGAATCGGACGAGATCGACATGAACGACGAAACCCAAAGCAACTCGGAGGAGATTTTCAACGCGCTGGGCCTCGAACGTGCCGTCGCCCTGACGGCCACGACCGCCGTGGCACGGATGAATGTCAAAGCGCCGCCCTTCGACAACAAGGATTTGCGCAACGCGGTGCAGCTGGCCGTGGACAACAACGTCATCCTCGAACTGGCGATTGCAGGTCTGGGTTCCGTGGCCGACAACCACCACGTCGCCCCCGTCCACCCCGAGTACGCCGATGTGCCGCGCCCGCCCGTCGATCCGGCCAAGGCGAAGGAAATGCTCGATGCCTCCGGCGTGACGGGCGAGATCGAGCTGATCTCCATCGACGACGGCGAATTGAAGGACTTCGCTGACAGCGTCGCGGCGCAGTTGCGGGATGCGGGTTTCGAAATCTCCCGCCGGACATTGCCGGGTGCGACCTTCTGGAACGACTGGACACAGTATCCGTTCTCGACCACCTCCTGGGGCGGACGTCCCCTGGGCGTGCAGGTCTATGCCTTGGCCTACAAGTCGGGCGAGGCCTGGAACGAGAGCGGGCACAGTGATCCGGCCTTTGACGCCAAGCTGTCCGAAGCCCTCGGCATCTTCGACCCCGAAGCGCGGCGACCGCTCATGGCGGAGCTGGAGAAGATGTTGCAGGACAGCGGCGTGATCGTGCAGGCCTACTGGCGTGAACTGGCGATGCACCACACGGCGCAGGTCAAGGGCTATGTTCGGCACCCGCTGCGCGAGATGCACCTTGAGAAGGTCTGGGTCGACCGCGACGCGTGACGCCTTCCCCGACCCTGCCGCTGGCGGGGTCGGGACTTACCCTCTCAATTCTGTCTCCCGATCCGGCATCCATTACATCTTTGCCGCCGGTTGGATGAGGGCATGGGCGAGTCGATGACGGGCCGGGTGTACCAGCCGGTGGCCCCTCCTGTGGCGCGGCCAGCGCTGCTGCGAAGGCAAAGCCCGCATCGAACCTCACCCTCATTCGCTCCACAATATTGCCCGGTTTCCCGGTTCCCGCGTCTGATCAACCTTTGCTGCATCCCGGGTGCTCTACTTCGAGGCGCGCCGGAAGGAACTGGATGCGCACGACGTCTTCGATTCGCTTTGCACCGGGGCTACCCTGATACGGGTTGAGGCGTTCATAAGGGACGGCAAGGCAGAGCGTGCTGCAAAGGGCGGCGCACAACCGGCCGCCGTGCTGTCATGGAGCGCGGGGGTGGGGCGGCTCAGTGCCCGGCCAGCGCCGACCAGATGCCGAAGGCGCCCACCAGAATCAGGCTCAGCGCCCAGACCAGATCGAGGTTGAACCAGGTCTGCGACAGGAACTTCAGCCCCAACCAGGAATAGATGACCACGGCGAGCACCCCGCCCGCCAGCGTCATCGCCAGCGTATGCACCCCCGCCACCAACAACGCCGTCCCGAGCGTGCCGCCCATCAGGGTCTGCGCGGCCAGATCTCCCGCGTCGCTGTCCCACGTGGCACAGAGCCCGAGGTAGATCGGCACCAGCATCAGCCCCGCGCCATGCGCCATCGCCGCCAGAAACGACCACAGCGCCAGGCGTGAGGGCGGCACACGTGCCAGAAAGCGAGGATGGCGGCGGTTGATCACGAGGTAGACGCCCATGCCGATGACCAGCAGGCCCGCAGCGATGCGCAGGGTGCGTTGCCATTCCACCAGAAACAGCATCATCCCGAAGGGCAGCAGCACCACCGCCATTGCGAGGAAATGCCCCAGCGCCAAGAGCGCCAGCGCGCGGGGCAGGGCCCGGCGCTTGCGCTCCATCAGCGCGGCGGAGACCGCCAGCGGCCAGCCCATGCCGGGATTAACGCCATGGTAGAGACCGGAAAAGACAACGGCCCCCCAGAGGGCCGCCATCGAGGTCACGTTCTCCACAACTCAGACGGAGGGATAACAGAAACTGTCGGTGGAACAGTCGCCCCCTTCGAGCCGGATCTGGTGGCTGCGGTAGCCCTTGGGGAAATCTACGTAGAAATCCTTGTCCAGTGTCAGCCCGCCCTTGTCGCCAACGCGCGCCATCACCATCTGCCCGCCCTCGCCGCCGGGATAGAACTGGTTGTCCCAGGTCGAATAGAGCGAGTTGGTCCAGTAGACACGCTTGCCGTCGCGGCTGACCTCCACCATCTGCGGGCCAAAGGCGAAATCCTTGCCGTTGGGGTGCTGGTGGTGCTTCACGATCCCGCCCAACTCGACCTTGCCTGCCAGCTTGGGTTTCATCGGGTCGGAGACATCGTATTGGTGCATCTCGCCAAGCCCCCAGCAGGCGACATAGAGGTACTTGTCATCAAGGCTCAGGTCGATGTCGGTCACCAGTGGCGGGACCGCGCCGAAGCCCTTGAGCAGGTCGGGCAGGTCATCCGCGTCGGCGGGGACAGGGTCGATGGTGATCGTCTTCCTGGCCTGCCATTTGCCCTTGTCGTCGCGCCACCAGGTAAAGATCGCGCCCTGCAGGTTCGTGGTATCCACCACCACTCCGCAGAAGCCGTAGGATTTGGAGGGGTCATGCGCGGGCCGGATCTCCAGCGCCATCTGGTGGTTGGCGCCCAAGTCGATGGTCTGGATGTTCTTGCGCGCGCGCAGGTTCCAGAAGTGGATCGAATGGCCGTACTTGTTGCTCAGCAAATCTTCCGCCACGATGCCGTTCTCGAACTGAGGCGGCAGGCCCCATTCGGAGCTGACCATGTAGTCCTGCGGCAGGTTCCACCAGAAATCATAGTGCTTGTCCTGCTTGCCCCGGTCCATCTCGTAGCGCCCGATGACGTCGAAGGTCTGGCAATCCATGATGAAGATGCCCGGAGGCCCGTCTGTCCCGTCCTCTCCTCCCCCGCCCAGTGTCGAGACATAGATTCCCTCCGGCCCGCAGTGAATGGTGTGGGGGCGCGAGTAGCCGGTCTTGTCAAAGATTTCCTGTGGCTCGATGATCTTGTGGATCTGCGCTTTCAGCGGCTCCTTCACGTCGATCACGTAGATGCGCGAGGATCGGATGCCCGGCACGATCAGGTAACGCCGTTCGAGGAAAGCATGGCCCGTCAGCGGTGACAGGGACGACGAACAGGCGTTCCAGCCGAAATGGTGAAATTCGTCGCCCATGTTGGGCATGATCACCTGATGCACGATCTGGCCGTAGGTCTTTGATTTCGGGTCCAGATCGACCACCGCGATCCCGTCAGGCTGCGACCCGTCCGGGCTGAGCATGACGGTGAAGCCATAGGTCTCGACCGGGGCCTGCATGGCCAGTTTGGCGGTCGGATGGAAAGTGGGATCAGGTCTCAGGTTCATGGTTTTGTCCTCCCGGAAAAGCGCCGACCTGCCGGGGGTCTCTTGCGGTCCTTGGGGCAGGATCTTGCCGTGCCGCGATCATGGCGCGTTTCAGGTGCCGCTCAAAGACAAATGTTTTTGCGGGTTGGTCGTAGGCGGTCTTTTGTCGGACCGGAAAAGACACCGGATCGGTGCGTCACCGAGGCTTGACAAATGAACTGGACAGGTGTGTCTACTTATCGTGAAGTCCATGAGGAGGCCACCATGAAATCGCATTACAGGGTCGTCGTCATCGGCGGCGGAGTCGTCGGGGCCTCAGTGCTCTATCATCTGGCAAAACTGGGTTGGACGGACGTAGCACTGGTCGAACGGTCGGTCCTGACCGCCGGGTCGAGCTGGCATGCGGCGGGCGGCATCCACGCACTGAACGCTGATCCCAACATCGCGCAGTTGCAGGCCTATACCATCGATCTGCTGAGCGAGATCGAAAAGGAAAGCGGCCAGAACATCGGGTTGCACATGACCGGCGGGCTGACCATGGCGGGCACGGCGGACCGCTGGGAATGGCTGCAATCGGCCTACCGCACCTTCCAGTCCATCGGGATCGAGGATTGCCGGTTGGTCAGCGTCGAGGAGGCCGTGGCTTTGAACCCGATCATGTCGGGCGACGGGCTGCTGGGGGGCATGTGGGCGGACCGCGAGGGCTATATCGACACCACGGGCACGGTCCACGCCTATGCCGTCGCCGCCAGGAAACGCGGCGCGACGGTGATCGAACACAACCGCGTGCTGGAGCTGAACCAGACGCTGGAAGGCTGGGACGTGGTGACCGAGAAGGGCACGATTTCCTGCGAACATGTGGTGAATGCAGGCGGGCTCTGGGCCAAGCAGGTGGGGCGCATGGCGGGGGTCGAACTGCCGGTCTCTCCGATGAAGCACCATTACCTCATCTCCGACGCGATCCCGGCGCTGGAAGCGCTCGACTTCGAGGTGCCGATGACGGTGGATCTCGAAGGCTTCACCTACCTGCGGCAGGATCAGAAGGGCGTGTTGCTGGGTATCTACGAGAGGAACACCGAACACTGGGCGATGGACGGCGCACCCTGGGACTATGGCATGGAGCTTTTTCAGGAGGATACCGACCGGATCGAGCAGGAGCTGACGTTGGGTTTCGAACGCTATCCGGCGTTGCAGGAGGTCGGCGTCAAGACATGGGTGAACGGGGCCTTTACCTTCTCGCCCGACGGCAACCCGCTGGTCGGCCCGTTCCGGGCAAGCGCGGCTATTGGTCGGCCTGCGCGGTCATGGCGGGGTTCCTGCAAGGCGGCGGCGTGGGCAAGAGCCTTGCGGAATGGATGATCCATGGTGAGCCGGAGGCGGACGTTTACGGGATGGACGTGGCGCGATACGGCATCTGGGCCGAGAACAAGCAGTACATCAAGGAAACCACCGGGCAGTTCTACTCCCGGCGTTTCGTGATGACCTATCCCAACGAGCAACTCCCCGCCGGCCGGCCCCTCAAGATGACGGGCATCTACCCCGATCAGAGCGCCGCCGGAGCGGTCTGGGGGCAAAGCTGGGACCTTGAAGTGCCGCTCTATTTCGCGCCGCAGGGCTTTGCGGAGATACCCTCGCTGAAACGCTCCAACGCGCATGACATCGTCGCTGCCGAATGCCGCGCCGTGCGCGAGGGTGTGGGGCTGCTCGATATCACCGCCTTCTCGCGGTTCGAGGTGACGGGGCCGAATGCGGCGAAGTGGCTCGACCGGTTGATGGCGTCGAAGCTGCCCGTGCCGGGGCGGGTCAAGCTTGCCCCGATGCTGGGCCATGACGGGCGGCTGAAGGGCGACCTCACCGTCTTCAACTGGGGTGACGGGCGCTACTGGATTACCGGGTCTTACTACCTGCGCACCTGGCACATGCGCTGGTTCGAAGACCATATGGAGGAGGGTGTGCTTGTTCGTGATCTGGGCGACGAGATGGCGGGCATGTCACTGGCGGGACCGAAATCGCGCGAGGTGCTGACGGCGGCGCTGAGCGACGGCGATGCAGGGGCGCTCAAATTCATGGGCTGCGCCCAGATGGACGTGGGGCTGGTGCGCTGCCACGTGGGGCGGTTGTCCGTGTCGGGGGAACTCGGCTTCGAGCTGCATTGCCGCGCGGGAGACCTGAAAGCGCTGCGCGATACGCTGATCAAGGCGGGGGCGGAGCACGGGATGATCGAATACGGTTTCAACGCGCTCCTCTCCCTGCGGCTGGAGAAATCCTTTGGGATCTGGTCAGCGGAATTCACCCAAGCCTATACGCCCGGCCAGACCGGGATGGACCGCTGGATCGACTGGTCCAAGGACTTCATCGGCAAGGACGCGGCGTTGAAGGAACGCGATGCGGGGACGCCCGCCAAGGTGCTCGTGACGCTTGAAATCGACGCCGACGTTGCCGATGCCTCGGGGTACGAGCCGGTGTGGAAGGGTGAAGAAAAGATCGGTTTCGTCACCTCTGGGGGCTACGGCCACACGGCAGGCGCGTCACTGGCCTTGGCGCTCATCGACAGCGGGAATGCCGACGAAGGTTCGGCGCTCACGGTGCATGTGGTGGGCGAGGCGCGCAGAGCAAAAGTCATCGCGCCTTCCCCCTATGATCCAGAAGGAAAGAGGATGCGGACATGACCGAACGCGAAGCATCGGGTCGTCGCGGCGGCAGGCGGGGGGCGGCAGCACTTGCGGCCAAGGGGCCCGCCCGCAAGGTAGATTACCGCCAGTTGCGAAACCCGTTCCCCCCGGTGCCGGTCTTCTCGCAGGACCGGATCGAGCGGATACACGAGACCGCCTTGCAGGTGCTGGAGGAGTTGGGCGTGAAGGTCCTGCTGCCCGAAGCGCGGGCGATCTTTCGCGCGGCAGGGGCGCGGGTGGACGACGACTCCCAGATGGTCCTGATCGGGCGCGACATCGTGGAGGCGTCCATCGCCTCGGCTCCGAGGTCCTTCACGCTCAAGGGCGGCGTGCCGGGCCGCGACCTGACGATGGAACTGGGATCGCTCGCCATTCAGGCCGGCGCGGGCGCGCCCCACGCCACCGACCTCAGGCGCGGCCGGAGGCCCGGCAATTTGCGCGACTTCGCCGAACTGGTCCGGCTGGTGCAGCACTTCGACGTGCTGCACATGCAGGGCCCGACGGTTGAGCCGCAGGATGTCCCCGTACACCTGCGCCACTACGCCATGACGCAGTCCATCCTGACGCAGTCCGACAAGGTGCCCTTCGTTTTTGCCCGTGGCACGCCGCAGTCACAGGACAGTTTCGAGATGGTGCGCGACTTCCGAGGCCTCTCGGACGCTGAATTCGCAGCGCAGCCATGGTGCTACACGATCATCAATACCAACTCCCCCCGCCAGATCGACATTCCCATGGGGCAGGGATTGATCGACTTCGCCCGCGCGGGACAGGCGGCGGTGGTCACGCCCTTCTGCCTGATGGGGGCGATGGCCCCGATCACCGTGGCGGGCGCCGTGACTCTGTCCCACGCCGAAGCCATGGCCGGGATCACGCTCAACCAGCTTGCCCGCCCCGGTGCGCCGGTGCTTTACGGGGCCTTCGCCTCCAACGTGGACATGAAATCCGGCGCGCCTGCCTTCGGAACACCCGAACAGGTCAAGGCCAGCCTCGCCTCCGGCCAGCTTGCGCGCATGCTGGGGCTGCCCTGGCGCAATGCCGCCGGGTGTGCGGCCAACATCAACGACGCCCAGGCCGCGCATGAGACGCAGATGAGCGCCTGGGGGGCGATGCTGGCGGGCTGCACCATGCTGGTCCATGGGGCCGGGTGGATCGAAGGGGGTCTCACGGTGTCCTACGAAAAGCTCATCACCGACATCGACATGTTGCAGACGCTGGCCGAGCTTTGCCTGCCGACGCCCGACACCGACGACGACATCGCGCTCGACGCCCTGCGCGAGGTGGCACCCGGCGGGCACTTCTTCGGCTGCGCGCATACGATGGAGCGCTTCACGACCGCCTTTTACGAACCTGTTGCCTATGACTGGTCGAACTTCGGCACCTGGACGGAACACGGGGCACTCGATGCCAGCGCGCGGGCGACGGCGATCTGGCAGGGCATCCTCGACCGCCCACCGTCCTTTGCGGCCGATCCCGACCGCGCGGAGGCGCTCTCCGCTTTCATCGCCCGCCGCAGCGCCGAAGGCGGCGCACCTCCGGAGAGCTGAGGGATGGCCGATCCCACCGCGCTTTACGGCAACACCAAGGTCACCCGCGAGGACTGGCTTACAGTGGCGATGGACCTGCTGGTCAGTGAAGGTGTGGGCGAGGTAAAGGTATTGCCGATCAGCGAGCGGCTGGGGGTCTCGCGCTCCAGCTTCTACTGGTACTTCAAGAGCCACAAGGACCTGCTGGCGGCCCTGCTGGAGGAATGGGAGCGAAGCAATACCGCTCACCTCATTCGCCATGCCGCGATGCCCGCGGCGACGGTGACGGAAGCGGTCTGCCTGCTCTTTCGCTGCTGGGCCGATCCCGCACTTTTCAATCACCGGCTCGATTTTGCCATCCGGGAATGGGCGCGGCGCGAAGGGGCGGTGCGGCGGGTGATCGATCGCACCGATGCCGCCCGAGTCGCCGCCTTCGCGGGGCTCTTCGAGCGCTTTGGGTATCCAGCCGGGGAGGCGGAGGTGCGCGCGCGGGTCATGTATTATATGCAGGTCGGATATTACGCGCTGGAGCTGTCCGAACCGTTGGAGGACCGCCTGAAACGCGTCGGGGACTACGTGCTGAGTTTCACCGGCAGGCCCCCTTCCTCGGAGGAGATCGCAGCCTTCGTTGCCTATGCGCGGCGGGCCAACCGGGGCGGTTGACGGGTCATTGTGCTGAAAACGCGGGCAATTCCATCAGGCGGGACTGAGAGCGCAATGTCTGGCCGCGACAGGCTTGCCAAGCCTCCAACCTTCGGGCTAGCCTGACGTCACGCCGGAGAGTTTGCCCGGCGGACGGGGACAAACCATATGATCGAGATCGACCATGTCAGCAAGGCATACGGTGCTGGCAAATCGCGTTTCATGGCGCTTGATGATGTCTCGGTCACGATCCGGCAGAACGAATTCTTCACCCTTCTGGGGCCTTCCGGCTGCGGCAAGACCACGCTTTTACGGGTGATCGCGGGCTTCGTCGATCCAACGGAGGGCAGCGTCACGATGGAGGGGGCGGACCTGTTGCGCCTGCCGCCGCACCAGCGGCCTGTGAACACCGTGTTCCAGAACTACGCACTTTTTCCCCACCTCACCGTGCGGCAGAACATCTCCTTCGGGCTGGAGATGCTGGGCAAGCCCAAGGCCGAGATCGCCTCGACGGTAGACGAGATGATGGCGCTGGTGCAAATGACCAAGATGGCCGACCGCCAGACCGCTCAGATTTCGGGCGGACAGCAGCAGCGGGTGGCACTGGCGCGTGCGCTGGCCCCGAAACCCAAAGTGCTGCTGTTGGACGAACCGCTCAGCGCGCTTGATTTCAAGCTGCGCAAGGACATGCAGATCGAACTCAAGCGCTTGCAGACGGAAACCGGCATCACCTTCGTCTTCGTCACCCACGATCAGGAGGAGGCGCTGACCATGTCGGACCGGATCGCGGTCATGCATGCAGGGTCGATCCGTCAGATCGGCAGCCCGCATGACATCTACGAACACCCCGCCGAGCGTTTCGTGGCGGATTTCATCGGGGATACGAATTTCCTGCCCGTGGACGTCACATCCGTGAAGGGCGAAGTGGCGGAGGTCATGCTGTCCTCGGGCAAGTCGATCTCGGCCCGCGCAGTGGGCGGCGGGCAGGGTGGCGGCAGGACGCTGGCGGTGCGGCCCGAACATGCGACGCTGGTTGCCCCCGGTGAGGGGTTGCTGAAAGGAACGCTGAAGAACGTCGTCTATTTCGGCACGGACACACACTACCACGTCGACATCGGTGGAGGCGACGCCATGGTGATCCGCGCCCAGAACACCCCCGGCGGTGCGGCACCCTTTACCACCGGCGACGCGGTCGGCGTGAGCTTTCCGGCAGGTGTCGGTCAGGTGCTGAAGGACTGATGGCATGACCGATCTGGCCCAATCACGCGAACGGCAGGAGCGGCGCACCCGCTGGCTGCTTCTGACTCCCGCGCTGGTGATCCTGATCATCGCCGCCTCCGGCCCCCTGCTGATCACGCTGACCTATTCCTTTTTGTCGCCGGGGGATTATGGCGGGGTCGAGTGGGACTTCTCCAGCGACGCGTGGTTCAACGTGATCTTCCAACGCGACATATTCGACGACACGCTGGGTTTTGCCGACGCGCATCTGTCGATTCTGTGGCGGTCGGTCAAGCTGTCGCTGATGACGACCATCGGTGCGGTGATCCTGGGCTTCCCCACCGCCTATTTCATCGCCACCCGCCCCAGAAACAGCCGCGACATCTGGATGCTGCTGATCATGATCCCGTTCTGGACCAACCTGCTGATCCGCACCTTCGCGGTAATGGAACTGATCCGCAACGAGGGCACCGTGAACTCCCTGCTGATCTGGGCCGGGGTCATCGACCAGCCGATCCAGATCCTGTTCACCGAAACCGCGATCATGATCGGGATGCTCTATGTCTACCTCCCGCTCATGGTGCTGCCCCTTTATGCCAGCATGGAGCGGCTGGACTTCTCGCTGGTCGAGGCGGGCTATGACCTCTATGCCACGCGGCTGTCCGTGCTGCGCCGCATCATCCTGCCGCTGGTCAAGCCGGGGCTGATCGCGGGGTCGATCCTTGTTTTCGTGCCTTCTCTCGGGGCCTATGTGACTCCCCGCGTGATGGGAGGCGGCAAGCAGTTGATGCTCGGCAACCTCATCGAATTGCAGTTCGGACAGGGCCGCAACTGGCCTTTGGGGGCGGCACTGTCGATCACGCTGCTGGCGATCGTCATGGTGGCGCTCATCTTCTACGTCCGCTCGGCGGGCCGCGAGGAGGTGGGGCATGGCTAGTTCATCGGGCTTTGACGTCCGCAAGCAATGGGGCTTCGGAACCATAGCGATCCTGTGCTTCGTTCTGCTCTACCTGCCCGTGATCCTGCTGGTGATCTATTCCTTCAACGCGGGTAACTCGATCGCCATCTGGGAAGGTTTCTCGCTGCAATGGTATCGCAGCGCCTGGGCGAACACGCAGGTGCAAGAGGCGACGGTGCGCTCGCTGATCCTTGCCTTCTGGGCCTCGCTCATCGCCACCTCGGCAGCCGTGCTTGCGGCACTCGCCACAACCCGTGTCCGCACCTTCAAGGGCTATTCCACCGTCTTTGCCCTCATCAACCAGCCGCTCATGGTGCCCGAGATCGTGACCGCCGTGGCGCTCTTGATTCTCTTTGCGGGTATCAAGGTACAGACCGGGTACACAGGCCTCGGCTACCTCGTTCTGGCGCATTCGGCGTTCTGCATCCCCTTTGCCTACCTGCCGATCCGGGCGCGGTTGCAGGGGATGGACCTGACACTGGAACAGGCCGCCTCCGACCTTTATGCCACGCCCTTTCAGGTGTTTCGCCGCATCACTCTGCCGCAGCTTTGGCCGGGGATCCTTGCGGGCGCGATGCTGGCCTTCGTGATCAGCCTGGATGACGTCGTGATCACCGAGTTTGTGAAATCAGCCGGACAGGATACACTGCCCACCTACATGCTGGGGCAATTGCGCCGTGTCATCACGCCCGAGGTCAACGCGATCTCGACCGTGCTGCTGGCGATTTCGGTAACGATGGTCATCGCGTTCTTCTTCCTCAGTCGTGTCAAGAAGTAAGACCAACCAAAAAAACCAATAAGGGAGCTACCTATGAAACGATTTCTCACCACCACGGCGCTGATCGCCGTTGCCGGGGCCGCATGGGCCGAAGGCGAACTGAATATCTACAACTGGGGCAACTACACCAGCCCCGAGATGATCGAGAAGTTCGAGAAGGAAAACGACGTCAAGGTCACGATCACGGACTACGACAGCAACGACACGGCGCTGGCCAAGATCAAGGCGGGCGGCCACGGCTTCGATATCGTTGTTCCTTCGGGCACTTACATCCCGATCTTCGTGGGCGAGGGCCTGCTGATGGAACTGGACCCCGCAGAGCTGTCCAACCACGGCAACATCGACGCACAGTGGATGGATGTGGCCTTCGATCCCGGTCGCAAATTCTCCGTGCCATGGCAGTGGGGCACCGTCGGCGTGACCGTCAACACCTCCGTCTACAGCGGCGACATCAACACCGCTGCCATCATAATGGACCCGCCGGAGGAGCTGAAGGGCAAGATCAACGTCGTGCCGGAAATGAACGACGTGATGGGAATGGCGATCCACTTCGTCGGCGGCGAGACCTGCACCGGTGACAAGGAAGTCCTGAAAAAGGTCCGCGACACACTGGTCGAGGCCAAAAAGAACTGGCTGTCGATGGACTACGGCAACATCGAGAAATACGCCAAGGGCGACATCTCCGCAGGTGTGAACTGGAACGGCGCTTCGATGCGTGCCCGTATCGACAACCCCGACATCGCCTTCGGGTACCCCCAATCGGGCTATCCGGTCTGGATGGACAACGCCGCCATTCTGGCGGATGCGAACAACGTCGATAACGCAAAGCTGTTCATCAACTTCATCATGGACCCGGAAAACGCGGCCATGATCTCTTCCTTCGCGAAATACGCCAACGGGATCGCCGGGTCCGAGGAATACATGTCCGAGGAGATGAGAACCGCTCCCGAGATCGTGGTTCCCGACGATCTGAAGGACGCGGCCTACATCGCCGAGACCTGCCCCCCAGAAGTCTCCAAGATCTACCCCCAAATCTGGACCGAACTTCAGAAGTAATCGCTGTGACGCGGCCCCCCTCGCGGGGCCGCGTCTTCCAACCTGCGGGTCGCGCCAAGCGGCCCGTTTTACGTTAGAGGCAGACCGACATGGCACAAACACCCGACATCGTCATCATCAATGGCGCGCTCATCACCTTTGACGCGGAACGCCCGGCGGCCACCGCGCTGGCCATCACCGGCGGGACCATCAGCGCCGTGGGCAATACCCCCGAAATCCACGCCATGGCAGGCCCCGACACGCGCGTGATCGACGCCCACGGCGGGACCGTCATGCCGGGCTTCATCGACAGCCACGTGCATCTTTTCGGCGGCTCGGTGGAGCTTACGACGCTCGATCTGCATGGAGTGCGCGGGCTCGATGCGCTCAAGGCCGCGGTCGAACCCTTTGCCAGGGCCCACCCCGACGACCGGATCATATTGGCGGGGCAGGCCGACTATACCATCCTGCACGACAACAAGACCCCCACGCGGCAGGAACTCGACATCGCCTGCCCCGACAGGCCCTTCGCGATGTTCGCGCCTGACCACCACACCATGTGGGCCAATACCGCCGCGCTGGAACTTGCGGGTATCCTGAAGGGAGGCGAGACCGACGCGGGCAGCACCATCGTCATGGGAGAGGACGGCCTGGCCAACGGCGAGTTGCGCGAACCGGGAGCCTACGCCCCGATCCTGATGCTGACGAAACACGGCGGGCGCGAGATGGCGGGGCTGGTGACGGGGGCGGACCCGGTGCCCACGCCCACCCCTGCGCAGCGCGAAATGGACAAGGCCGTGATCGCCGAGGGCATGAAGCATTGCGCGGCACAGGGCATCACCGGGCTGCACTGCATGGACGGCAACCGCTACCAGCTTGAACTGCTGACCGAGATGGAGGCCGAGGGCACGCTCCTTTGCCGCACCGGAGTCCCGCTGCATTTCAAGAGCTTCGATCCTCTGGAGCGGCTGGACGAGGCGGCGGAGTTCGCCGAGACCTTTGACGGCGACATGGTGTTCTCTGGCTACGTCAAGATGTTCATCGACGGGGTCGTGGAGGGGCGCACCGCCATGATGCTGGAGCCCTATCCAGGCACGGACGACAACTACGGCGATCCGGTCTTCGAGATCGACCACTTCAATGCGGCCTGCGCCAAGGTGGACGCGATGGGCTTGCAGATCGCCGTCCATGCCATTGGCGATGCTGGCATCCGTGCCACCATCGACGCCTACGAGGCGGCGCAAAAGGCCAACGGGAAACGCGACAGTCGCCACCGGATCGAGCATCTCGAAGTCATGAACCCCGACGACATCCCGCGTCTGGGCGCGCTCGACATTGTCGCCTCCATCCAGCCGGGCCACGCGCCCTTCGGCCATGTTTTCCCCTCGGGTGGCGTCCCGAAATACTTGCACGACCACCAGATCAAGGGCGCGTATCCCTGGCGCCAGATCCGCGAGTCCGGGGCGCATGTGATCTTCTCGACTGACTGGCCCGTGATGGGTGTCGAGGTGATGCCGAACCTGCGCGCGGCCATCGCGCCGCTCGACATGGGGCCGGGCTGGGCCGACCCGACCCAGACACTGATGGAGACGCTGGAAAGTTATACCGCAGGCAACGCCTGGGCCGAGTTCAACGAAGACCGCAAGGGCCGCCTTATGGAGGGCATGATGGCGGACGTGGTGGTGATGAGTCACGATCTGACGGCGCTCGCCCCCGACGATATCGAGGCGGCCAGCGCTCAGGTCACGATCTGCGGCGGACGCGTCACCTTCGAGGCGTGATATGGGGCGCGACCGGGTTGGCCGCGCCCCTTGACAACAAGGTGCGGCTTGGGCCTTTTGCCCCCAACCCACAGGAGGAAAAGTGATGATGAAAACCCGCGCCGCCGTTGCCGTTGCCGCAGGCAAGCCGCTGGAGATCATGGAAGTGAATCTCGAAGGCCCGAAGAAGGGCGAGGTTCTGGTGGAGATCAAGGCCACGGGCCTCTGCCACACCGATGAATTCAC
>JBBSJO010000035.1:0-25962 GCA_038257185.1 Rhodobacterales bacterium
CCCGCCGAGTCACCTTCTTCTTCGTGGCTTGGGCAAGAGCGGCAAACGTCATCTGTTTCGGCATCGACAGCCTCCCGCATCATTCAATCCAACCCTATCAGGTCATGACGGAAATCCGAGGTATTTCAGAGGTTCCTTAAGTGTCTGCGATTTTTATATAGTCTTCGAATGGAGAGGGATAAATAATGAAACAAACAATAGCAACAACGTGCGCTGCAGCAGCGATGTTGGTGGCGACATCTGGCACCGTCATGGCGGCAACGCAGGACTTCGTCGTCGATTGGGCAAACTCGTCGGTCATGCTGACCGAGCAGAATAGTGGCGGGATCAATTGTTACTTCTCGAACTGCGGCGTTTCTGTGGCTCTGTCGGGTGCTTCTACCTCGTTCACACTTGGTGAAGGAGACAGCCAGACGTTCGATTTCCTTCGCTGGAATGGAACGGGTACGACAGGGAGCATTCTCTGGCCCGATGACAGAAATTTCGAAGTGACGGCGACCCTGGCATTTGCTCCTCCGGTTGCGTCGGGAAGCAGCACCGGCAGCGGTGGCGCGCATATCTTTGCGGGATTTATCACCGCCGGTACCCTCAACTGGGATAACAGCCCGCAATTGCTGACCGGGGCGAACGGTTCGGTGTTCTCGTTGTCCTTCGAGGGTGGCTCAAGCTGGTTGCTGGATGGTGATGCGGGTTACACAAGCAAGGCATCCGTCCACCTCGTTTCTGCCGTACCGCTCCCGGCAGCAGCGCCCTTGCTGATATTCGGTCTCGGCGCGATCGGCGTTGCCCGTCGTCGCCGCAAGATGAAAGCTGCCTGAGCAATAGCTCGGAATGCAGTGTCGAAAGGCGGCCCAAGGGCCGCCTTTCTCTTTTAAGGCCCGAAGAATTTGCCAAGCATCCGTTTCGAGGAGAGACGGAGCGATACACGTCTATTCCAATCCAAGCGCCAGGGGTTACCACCCGTTCTGTTAACGGAGCGATATTGATCTTCCCGCACCTCGACTGTAACTTGCGTTTTTGCTTCGCACTGCATTGCGAATTTTCCGCGACGGCTGACAGACTTCGGTAGTTTGGAAGTCAAAGCGCGTCGACGATGCGCGGTGTTCCGCAACCGCACGGCGTCGACGTTTCATCCTCTCCCGTGCGGTTCGTCGAAGTCCAGAACAGGGTTGATCGGGATGATCCGCTGTGGATTGATGGTGTCGTGGCTGTAGTGGTAGTGCCGCACGATGTGATCGAAGTGCACCGTCTCCGCCACTCCGGGCCATTGGTAAAGCTCGCGGGTGTAGCCCCAGATGTTCGGATAGTCTACGATCCGCGCCCGATTGCACTTGAAGTGCGTGTGATAGACCTTGTCGAAGCGCAGCAGCGTCGTGAAGAGCCGCCAGTCGGCTTCAGTGAGCTTCGGGCCGATGAGGTAGCGGTTCTCGGCGAGGATCCCCTCGATCCAGGCCAGCGTGTCGAAGAGCGGGTGCACGGCCTCGTCATAGGCGCTCTGGCTGGTGGCGAAACCCGCCTTGTAGACGCCGTTGTTGAGGGTGTCGTAGATGCGGTCGTTCACGGGTGCGATCTTGCCGCGCAGGCTGCCGGGCCAGTAATCGTCGCCATTGCCGCTCACGCTGTCGAAGGCCGAATTGAGCATGCGGATGATCTCGGCGCTTTCGTTGGATACGATGGTTCCCGTCTCCTTGTCCCACAGGACAGGTACGGTGACGCGGCCCGTACAATCCGGGACGGCGCGGGTGTAGATGTCGCGCAGAAAGGGAAGGCCGAACTGAAGGTCACCAGTGGCCCCGTCAAAATCTGTCTCGAAGGTCCAGCCGTCGCCGAGCATGTCGGGATGCACGACGGAGACGTCGATGTGCGGCTCCAGCCCCTTGATCGCGCGGAAGATCAGCGCGCGGTGGGCCCAGGGGCAGGCATAGCTGACATAGAGGTGGTAGCGCCCCGATTCGGCCTTGAAGCCGCCCTTGCCCGAGGGGCCGACACTACCGTCAGTTGTAACCCAGTTGCGAAAACTGGCTTCGGCGCGTTCGAATTTGCCACCCGCGTCGGCAGTATCATACCACCTGTCCTGCCAGTTGCCGTCCACCAATAGGCCCATGTCGTCCTCCCGTCTTTCAGTTGAACTACATGTAGTACGCATGGAAGCCTGTGACCATGCCTGCGCCACCACAGCCAGCCTGCGCCAGTGCACATTGGAAACAGTTCGTGTCGTAATAATGTCTTGATTTCACCTTGTTATAGTCCAGCTTTGGAAGGGTCTCGGAGGGGGATGCAATGGAATCCATGTTTTCAAAAGAAGTGCAGGAGGGGCTTGAAGCTGCCCGGCTGACCAGTCTGCTGCGCAAGTCACGATTGCGGATCAAGGTGGATGGCGTGACCTATCCGGTGCTGCGGATGTGGAAGTCAGGCTTTGCCGTGGAGGCCGCGCATGCGCCGCATCTGCGCGGTCTGGTGGACCTTTATGATGGGGCGAAACACCTGTTCGTTTGCCTCATCGTCGCCTGCGAGGAAGAAGCAGGCGAGATGATCTACGAGTTCAAGCGCGCCACAGCGGTTGCGAGTGCGGCGGCACTTGATTTCGAGCGGTCGGAGAATGCACCGGCGGGGTTGATCGGCGATTGGCGGTAGAAGGCGGCGCTTTCAGCGCCGCTCCGTCTACTGCAGATCCCTGAACGCGTCCGCCAGCCGGTTGCAGGCTTCCTCGACCCTTGCGCGGGGCGTGGCGATGTTGAAACGCAGAAAACTCTCTCCGCCCTTGCCGAAGGTCGGCCCGTGGTTCACCGCGATGCAGGCGTCCTTCTCGACCCTGCCGGTGAAGTCAGCAGCGCTCATGCCTGTCCCCTCGAAGTCGACCCAGGCCAGGTAGGTTGCCTCCAGCGGCATCGACGCCAGACCCGGTATCGCGTTTACCGTTTTGTCGAAGATGCGCCGGTTGCCGTCGAGGTATTCTACGAGATCGTCGACCCATGCCGCGCCCTCCGGCGAATAGGCTGCCGTCGCCATGAAGAGTCCGAAGGAGTTTGGAGACAGACCCATCGCCATCATGCGTGTCGCGAACTTGGCGCGCAGGGCGTCGTCCGCGATAATCACGTTACCGGAATGGCAGCCTGCGATGTTGAAGGTCTTGGTCGTGGCCGTCATCATCACCAGTCGGTCGGCGATCCCGTCGAACTTCGCCATGGGGCTATGTGTGTTGCCGGGCATGACGAGGTCGTGGTGGATCTCGTCCGAGACCAGCACGAGGTCGTGCCGCTTGGCGAAATCTGCCACGCCCTGTAGCTCCTCCTGCGTCCAGACGCGGCCGCCCGGATTGTGCGGCGAGCAGAGGATCAGCATCTTCTCCGACCCGGTCATCTGCGCGTCCCAGGCCTCGAAATCCATGGTGTAACGGCCGTCGGTGAGGGTCAGTTCGCATTCTACCACCTCCCGCTCCGCCGCTTTGATGACGCGGGCGAAGGCGTGGTAGACGGGGGTCATCAGCACGACGCCGTCGCCGGGTTTCGTGAAGGCGTCGATGCACATGGCCGTGCCGTTCACGAGGCCGTGGGTGGTGAATATCCACTCCGGCTCGACCGTCCAGCCGTGACGGTTCTGCATCCACCACTGGATCGCGGCGAGGTATTTGCTGTCGTCGCCGAAATAGCCGTAGACCCCGTGGTCGAGCTGGTGCCGCAGGGCGTTCTGCACCGCGGCGGGCGGGCGGAAGTCCATGTCGGCCACCCACATCGGGATGCCGGTGTCGCGGGGGACGCCGTAGACCGTTTCCATCTTGTCCCATTTCGCGCAATGGGTGCCGCGGCGGTCGATGATCTCGTCAAAACTCATGTGCTGCTCCTGTCACTCGCGCGCCAAGCTACCTGCTCAGGCTGCCGCTGCAAGCCCCCGGTTGCAAGGCGCAGGTCCATCGCCTAAATCACCGTCATGATACGCCCGATCCTTTTGCACCCCGATCCCCGGCTCAAGAAAGCCTGCGCGCCCGTACCTGACGTGACGGGTGAGTTGCGCGCGCTGGCCGACGATATGCTGGCCACGATGTACGACGCCCCCGGTGTGGGGCTTGCCGCACCACAGGTGGGCATCCTGAGCCGTCTCATCGTGCTCGACTGCGTCAAGGAAGAGAAGGCGACCCCGCGTCCGCTGATCATGTTCAATCCCGAGGTGGTGGCATTTTCGGAGGCCCAGAACACCTACGAGGAAGGGTGTCTGTCGATTCCCGAACAATTTGCCGACGTGACCCGTCCGGCGGAGGTCGAGGTGCGCTGGATGGACGAGGACGGCAAGGAGCGGTCGGAAGGGTTCGACAAGCTTTGGGCCACTTGCGTGCAGCATGAGATCGATCACCTGGACGGCAAGCTTTTCATTGACCACCTCAAACCGCTCAGGCGGCAGATGATCACCCGCAAGATGGTCAAGCTCAAGCGCGAGCTGGCGCGCGGATGAGCGTTCTCGACATCGTGAGGTGGCCCGACCCCCGGCTGGCGCAAGTCTGCGCCCCGGTGGAAGAGATCACGCGCGAGATCGAGACGCTGGCCGCCGACATGCTGGAGACGATGTACGCCGCCCCCGGTCGCGGTCTTGCCGGGCCGCAGGTGGGGGCAATGCTGAGAATGTTCGTGATGGACATCGGCTGGAAAGATGGCAAGCCCGACCCGCAGGTCTGCATCAACCCGATGTTGCAGGAAGTGGGGGAGGAGCGCGCGACCAACAGCGAGGGATGTCTGAGTATCCCCGGCGTGAGTGCCGAGATCAGCCGACCCGCTCAGGTCCAGATGGTCTGGACGGGCCTGAATGGCGGGCGCTACGTGCAGAGCTTCGAGGGTTTCGGCGCGGTCTGCGTGCAGCACGAGTTGGATCACCTCGACGGGATCGTGACTTTCGATCACCTTGATGCGAAAGACCGCGCGGCGCTGATCGCGGAATATGAGGCGCAATGACCGTCCGCCGCTGCATACCCTGGCCCGATGCGCGGCTGCGGAGCAAGGCCGAGGAGGTCGCGGAAGTGACCGACGAGGTGCGCGCGATCTGGAACGACATGATCGACACGATGGATGCGATGCCCGGCGTGGGTCTGGCCGCGCCGCAGATCGGGGTGATGCTGCAACTGGCTGTGGTGGACGCCTCCGAGGGGCGCAACCGGCGGATCAGGCTGGCCAATCCGGTGGTGCTGGAAGCCTCAGCCAAGATGAACATCCACGAGGAGGCAAGCCCGAACCTGCCGGGCATGTCGGCGAAGATTACCCGCCCCCGGGCCGTGACGGTGCGGTACATGAACGAGGACGGGGTGTTCACCCGGCGTGATTTCGTAGGGCTGGAGGCGACGAGCGTGCAGCACCAGATCGACCATCTGGCGGGGCGCATGTATTTCGACAACCTCAGCAGGCTGAAGCGCGACATGCTGCTGAAACGGGCGCGCAAGGCGCAGGCCTAGGGTGGGCCGTGCGCCCACCCTACTGGAAAGGAACAGACCGATGCGCATTGTCTTCATGGGGACGCCGGATTTCTCGGTGCCTGTGTTGCAGGCCCTGATCGATGCGCGACACGAGATCGCCTGCGTCTATTCCCAGCCACCTCGTCCGGCGGGGCGCGGGAAGAAGGATCGCTCCAGCCCTGTGCAGGAACGCGCCGAGGCTTTTGGGCTGGAGGTGCGCCACCCCGTTTCATTGAAGGGGGCGGAGGAGCAGGCGGCCTTCGCGGCGCTCGATGCCGATATCGCGGTCGTCGTCGCCTATGGCTTGATCCTGCCGCAGGTGGTGCTGGACGCCCCGGCGCGCGGCTGCCTCAACATCCACGCGAGCCTGCTACCGCGCTGGCGCGGGGCCGCGCCCATTCACCGGGCGATCATGGCGGGGGATGCCCGGACCGGGGTCTGCATCATGCAGATGGAGGCGGGGTTGGACACCGGGCCGGTGCTGCTGCGCGAAGAGGTCGAAATCGGGACAGAGGAGACCACGGCGGACCTGCATGATCGTCTTAGCGGCCTTGGTGCCGCAGCGATCGTTGACGCTTTGGCGCGGCTGGATGACCTGAAGCCCGTGGCGCAGCCCGAGGATGGCGTGACCTATGCCGCCAAGATCGACAAGGCGGAGGCGCGGATCGACTGGACGCGTCCGGCGGTGGAGGTGGACCGGCTGATCCGGGGGCTGTCGCCCTTTCCGGGGGCCTGGTTCGAGATGGGCGGGCAGCGCGTGAAAGTGCTGGGCTCGGGTTTGGCGGAGGGAGAGGGCGCGCCGGGTGAGGTGCTGGACGCCGATCTTCGGGTGGCCTGCGGCAGCGGGGCGGTGCGGCTGACGCGCTTGCAACGGGCGGGCAAGGCTGCGCAGGATGCGGGCGCGTTCCAGAGCGGGGCGCAGATTGCCCAAGGCACCCTGCTGACAGGAGCGTAGCGCGATGTTTCCCACCATGATCGGCACCGTCGTGATCGCGGGAATCGTCGGCTACCTGTCGGAAAAGACCGGCTGGACGCGCAACGGCATCCTGCAGTCCATCGTGATCTGCGTGGGCGGGGCGTTCCTGTTCTTTTTCGTGCGGATCATGTTCGGGATCGGGTTCTCCAGTCCCGGCGTCAATGCCATCGTTTCTTCCATCGGGGCGCTGATCATCGTGCCGTTTCACTGGCGGCGGTGAGGTCATTGGCTTTGCCAAAGGGCAAAGCCAAGCCTCCGGCGGGAGGTTTATCTGGCAAGATGAAGCAGGGGACGTGCTTCAGGTCTTGGGCGGTGTGCTGCGGTAGACCGGCAGGTGCCAGCCGAAGAAAAGCGAGCCCGCGCGCAGGGTCCAGGTGACAGCGGCGCAGGCGAGCAGGGCGAGCGTTGTGTCGGCGAGAAACTCGTCGATCACGACAGCGGTCGTGGCGCCGGCAAAGGCCGCTGTGACGTAAAGCTCGCCTTGTTTCAGCACCAGCGGCACCTGGCCCACCACCACGTCGCGCATCAGGCCGCCCATGCAGCCGGTGATCATCCCCATCAGCACGACGATGGCCGGAGAGGGATCGAGTGACAGTGCCACGCCAGCCCCGGCGGCGACTGCTACTGCAAGGGCAAGACTGTCGAGCCAGATCAGCGTGCGCAGGCGGCTTTCCAGCAGGTGGGCGGTGAAGAACACCGCGAGGGCCGTTGCGGAGGCGACGCCCAGATAGGCGGGTTGCGCGATCCAGAAGATCGGGTTGCGGTCCAGCAGGACATCGCGGATCGTGCCGCCGCCCAAGGCGGTCAGACAGGCGACGAAGGCGAAGCCCACGATGTCGAGTTGCGCGCGGCTGGCCACGAGTGCTCCGGTGATCGCAAAGACCAGCACGGAGGCATAATCGAGCAGCGACAGGATCGTCATGGCTTGAAGGGTGCCATGCCGGCACGAGCGAGCGCGTCGGCGCGTTCGTTTTCCGTGTGGCCTGCGTGGCCCTTGACCCATTTCCAGGTGACCTTGTGGCGGGCGTTGGCTATATCGAGGCGCTGCCAGAGTTCGGCATTGGCGACGGGTTTCCTCGCCGCGTTCTTCCAGCCGTTCTTTTTCCAGCCGAAGATCCAGGCGGTGATGCCGTTCTTGACGTAATTGCTGTCCGTCACGATCGTGATCTCGGTCGGGCGGCTGAGCGATTCCAGCGCGTTGATCGCGGCCAGAAGTTCCATCCGGTTGTTGGTGGTCTGCGCCTCGCCGCCCTTGAGTTCGCGTTCCTTGACCACGGTATCGCCGTCGCGCGCCTGCATGAGCGCACCCCAGCCGCCGGGGCCCGGATTGCCCGAACAGGCGCCGTCGGTATATGCGTAAAGATCAGCCATGCGCGCTGATCACGATCCAGCCGTGGTAGGTCTTGTCGAGCCCCTTGGCCTGTCCGGTCCAGTGGTCTGTCGGGGTGAATCCAGCGTCCTTCAAGAGCGTTTCCAGTTCTTCGCGGGTATAGTATTCGTAGTGGCGGCCCAGCCCGTCGCGCTTGCCGCCCACGCCCATTTTCATACCCAGAAAGAAAATGCCACCCGGCTTGAGCGCCATGTGCAGCGCGCTCAGGTGGCGCGGCATATCGGCGCGCGGGGCGTGCAGCAAACTGAAGCTGGCCCAGATCCCGTCGTAGATATCAGTCCCGCTGACATCGTCGAAACGCCCGACGCGAGATACAATACCCGGCATGTCGGCAATGCGGGCGACCATTTCGGTCGAGGCATCCAGGGCATCGACCTGCAGCCCCGCCCTGGCCAGGAGAACCGCGTAGCCACCCGGCCCGCAGCCAAGGTCGAGCACGCTGCCCCCGACCGGGCAGGCGGCGATGAATTTGGCAATTAGGGGGTCCTTCACGGCATATTCCGACATCATGGCCACGTAGTCGTCGGCCTGGCCGTCGTAGACGGCGAGTGTCTGGTCATCGCTCATGCCCAGACACCCACACCGAGGCAGATCAGCACCACCAGCGTCAGTTTCACGCGCAGGTTCATCCACCAGGGCGGCGTAAGCCCCCAGCGGTAGAAGGCGAAGTCGAGGATGAGCAGACCGCAAAATCCGGTCATCAGGTTGATGAGCGCGCTTTGCGCCCCGCTGCCGGGCATGAAGAACCACCAGAGCGCTGGCAGGACCGCCAGCCCATAGGCGGCGAAGGCGCGGCCACCGACCGTTCTGGTGGCGAAACCCCAGAGCACGCCTGACATGAACGGCAGGATGATACCGCCGTATCGGATCATGATCAGGCGTCCGTCCCCGACCAGAGCCTGCGGCAGGCTCGAACCGGCCGCATCCGGGAATCCCATCACCAGAAGCGTCGCCCAGATGAAGGGGAGCAGCCCGGCGAAGCCCAACAGCAGGGGCGGGGCGGGGATGCGGGTCATGCGCGCTCCAGCGCGAGGCGGCCCTGCCGGTGGGCCGACGCGAAAATGACGCCGGTGCCAGGTGCGAGGACGACCGCAAGGGCGGTCAGCAGGAACTGGTACGTGATCATGTCGGTGTCCTTGTCGGCGGGTTTTGATCAGACCGTATGCGGCGGCCCCCCGGGGGTAAAGGTCTGCCGCGCTGCAAACCCGGAGCCACGATGCATCAGAGCCTCAGCCCCAGGTGCCACGCGCCCGCGATCAGATCGGCGGCGATGTGATGGCCAAGGGCGATCAGACCGGGATCGGGGGGAACGAGGTCGGGCACCTGAACCGTCACCATACCTGCGGCATGGGCTGCCCGCACGCCGTTGGCCGAATCCTCGAACGCAGCCAGCCGGTGTGGCGGCTGGCCCAGGACGGAGGCAGCGTGCAGATAGATGTCGGGTGCGGGCTTGCTGCGGGTGACCATGTCACCGCCCACGACATCAGGGAAAAGTTCGACCAGCCCGGCCTTAGCCAGATGGTGGTGGGCCCGTTCCGTGCGGGTGCTTGTGGCGATGATATAGGGCAGGCCGATCTCGCGCAGATGTTGGGCAAGGACCGTGACGCCCGGCTTGACGGGTATTGTGGCTGCCGTCTGGGCGGCAATGTCCGCGTCCCAGACCGCATTGAAGTCGTGCAGCGTGACCCGCCCTGCCAGCCCGTCGGTCAGGATGCGTGTGCCAAGGGTCGTGTTGGTGCCAACCATCCTGCGGAACAGGTCATCGTCCTGCTCCAGCCCCAGCGCAGACATGGATCGTTGAAACGCCGCGAAATACAGCCGTTCCGTATCCAGCAGCAGTCCGTCCATGTCGAACACGATACCGGCGATGTCGGGCAGTGACACCGTTCAGGCCGGTTCGCGCAATACGCGGGGGACTTTGAACTCGACATTCTCCTGGGCGGTTTCCACAAGTTCTGTCGTCACGTCGAAGCGCGCCTTGAAAGCATCGATGACCTCGTCGATCAGCACTTCGGGGGCAGAGGCCCCGGCCGTGATGCCGATGCTGGCGATCCCTCGCAGGGCGCGCCAGTCGATGTCCTCGGCGCGTTGCACCAATTGTGCATAGGGGCAGCCGGCGCGTGCACCTACTTCGACCAGACGGCGGGAGTTCGAGGAGTTCGGCGCGCCCACCACCAGCATCGCGTCGCAGAGGGGGGCCATCGCCTTGACCGCCTCCTGGCGGTTGGTGGTGGCGTAGCAGATGTCTTCCTTGTGCGGTCCTATGATGGCCGGGAACCGCGCCTTGAGCGCTGTCACGATGTCGGCAGTATCATCGACGCTGAGCGTCGTCTGCGTGACATAGGCCAGACGGGCGGGATCGCGCACCTCGACCGAGGCCACGTCCTTCGGGGTCTCCACCAAAAGCACTTCGCCGGGGGGCAGCTGGCCCATGGTGCCGACTGTCTCGGGGTGGCCCGCGTGGCCGATCATGATCATCTGGAGCCCCGCCTCCGCGTGGCGCTGGGCCTCGATGTGGACCTTCGAGACCAGCGGGCAGGTGGCGTCGACATAGACCATGTTGCGCGCCTGCGCGGCCGAGGGCACGGATTTCGGCACGCCGTGGGCGGAAAAGATCACGGGCCGGTCATCCGGGCACTCGGAAAGCTCTTCGACAAAGATCGCGCCCTTGTCGCGCAGCCCGTCGACGACGAACTTGTTATGCACGATCTCGTGACGCACAAAGACGGGCGCGCCCCATTTTCCAATCGCCATTTCGACGATCTTGATGGCGCGGTCGACACCGGCGCAGAAGCCGCGCGGGGCGGCGAGGTAAAGCGTAAGGGGCGGTTTGTCTGTCATCGGATCGTCTCCTGTCCCTCCCATCTACAGCTTTTCGGGAAAGAGTTGAAACACAACGCGCCACTTTTCGGGTTTGAGCCGAAGGGGAAGGGCAGCGAACACCTGATTCAGGTATTTCCCGAAACGTTCTAAAGGCTTGGCGCGATCTGGTCCAGACGCAGGCCGCTCTCCTGCCCAAGGTCCGCTCCTGGGTCGTCGTACTGCGGAGCGCAAAGGCAAGCCCGGCGCCACAGGGGCGTCGGCATGTCTTGATCGAGAAGGGGAGAGGATGGTCGGTCGCGCAGTCGACCCTGTCAGTTGTCGTCGGTATTTCTGTTGTCGGTCGAATGGTCGCGCGGCGGGCGGCCAATGACTTCTCGCAGGTCTTCCAGTTCGATGAAGTTGTCTGCCTGACGGCGCAGGTCGTCCGCGATCATCGGGGGCTGGCTGCGGATGGTGGAGACCACAGAGACACGCACGCCCTGGCGTTGGAGTGATTCGACCAGGGGGCGGAAATCGCCGTCGCCCGAGAAGATGACGATGTGATCGACGCGGGGGGCAAGCTCCATCGCATCGACGGCCAGTTCGATGTCCATGTTGCCCTTCACCTTACGGCGGCCCATGCTGTCGGTGTATTCCTTGGCGGGCTTGGTCACCATCGAGAAGCCGTTGTAATTCAGCCAGTCGACCAGCGGACGGATCGGTGAGTACTCATCGTTCTCCAGCAGAGCCGTGTAATAGAAGGCCCGCAGCAGCTTCCCGCGACGCATGAATTCCTGCCGGAGCAGTTTGTAGTCGATGTCAAAGCCGAGCGTCTTGGCGGCCGCATAGAGATTTGAGCCATCGATAAACAGCGCCAGACGCTCATCCTTGTAAAACATTTGGTGTCCTTTCGGCGGGGCGGCGCCTTGTAAATTTACATTGATCTAGCCTTGCGCGGGATCATTTGGAATACGAAGAAACCAGAATAAGGGCGCCCCTGACTGTTGAGCGCATAGGTAAGGATTTTTGGCCATGCCGCAAGACCAAGATCACGGGGCTAATGGCAACGAACCGCTCAAGATCGGTCATGGCATGCTGATCGCGCTCGGCGGTAACCTAACGTCACCGGCCGGAACGCCCGCCGAAACCCTGCGGGCAGCACTTGTGACCATGAAAAAATACGGCGTGGTGATTCGCGCCGTGAGTTCGTTTTATCACACGCCGGCGTTTCCTGCCGAGTCCGGTGCGGATTTTGTGAACGCGGCTGCTCGAATCAGTTCCGGGTTGTCCGCGGAGCGGACGCTTGAAGTGCTGCACAGGGTGGAAGCGGCGTTTGGCCGCAACCGCGTCACACGCTGGGGGCAGCGCACGCTGGACCTCGATCTGATCGCCGATGGCGAGCTTGTACTGCCGGACGCGGACACCCATGCGGCGTGGCGCTCCATGCCACTGCGGGAGCAGGTCGGGCAGACCCCGGAACAGCTGATCCTGCCGCATCCCCGGATGCAGGACCGCGCCTTCGTGCTGGTGCCGCTTTGCGATATTGCGCCCGATTGGGTGCATCCCCTGTTGGGCCAGAGCGTCGCGCAGATGCTGTCGGCCCTGCCCGAAGCGGACAGGCAGGCGGTCAGACGACTTGACTGAGTTGCCTGGACGGTGTCCTTGCCTTGGCTAGATGCCCGATTCCGCGCTTGTAAATCCCGGAAAACCTCCCTAAATACCCCACTTCTGGCAGCATTTGAGAGATTGGAGCTTTTCATGGCCCGCGTCACCGTCGAAGATTGTGTGGATAAGGTTCCGAACCGGTTCGAGCTGGTGATGCTTGCGGCACACCGTGCGCGCGAGATTGCTGCCGGGTCCGCCGTGACCGTGGACCGCGACAATGACAAGAACCCCGTCGTTTCCCTGCGCGAGATTGCGGACGAGACCCAATCCGCTGACGACCTGCGCGAACGCCTGATCGAGAGCAACCAAAATCAGATCGAGGTCGACGAGCCCGAAGAGGACGCCATGGCGCTGCTCATGGGCGCCGAACAGGACAAGCCCGAAGAGGACAGCATGTCCGAAGAAATGCTGCTGCGGCAATTGATGGCGGCACAGGGGCAGGGCTGAGGCCCTCGCCCCCTCGGGGCGTCCAGAGGCAGATGGCATGATGAGCGCCGAAACGACTGCCGATGATCTTCTGGCCCTTATCCGGTCCTACAACCCCAAGACAAATGAATCGCTGATCCGGCGCGCCTTCGACTATGGCGCGCAAATGCACGAGGGGCAGCTTCGCCATTCGGGCGAGCCCTATTTCACCCATCCCGTCGCGGTCGCCGTCATCCTCACGGAACAGCGGCTGGACGACGCCACCCTCATCACGGCGCTTTTGCACGACACCGTGGAGGACACCCGCGCCTCCTACGGCGACGTCGAAAAGCTTTTCGGTCGCGAGATCGCGGAACTCGTCGATGGCGTGACCAAGCTCACCAACCTCCAGCTGAACTCCACCGAGACCAAGCAGGCAGAGAATTTCCGCAAGCTTTTCATGGCAATGTCGCGGGACCTGCGGGTGATCCTCGTCAAGCTGGCCGACCGGCTGCACAACATGCGCACCATCAAGTCGGTGCGGATGGACAAGCAGATCCAGAAGGCGCGCGAGACGATGGACATCTATGCGCCGCTGGCCGGTCGCATGGGGATGCAGTGGATGCGCGAGGAGCTCGAGGATCTCGCGTTCAGGGTACTGAACCCCGAGGCGCGTCTCAGCATCATCCGGCGGTTCATCACCCTGCAACGCGAAACCGGGGACGTGATCCAGCGGATCACGACGGACATGCGCAGCGAACTGTCCAAGGCGGGGCTTGAGGCAGAAGTGCTTGGCCGCGCCAAGAAACCCTATTCGATCTGGCGCAAGATGGAGGAAAAGGAACAATCCTTCAGCCGCCTCAGCGACATCTACGGATTTCGCGTGATCACGGGGACGGAAGAGGACTGCTATCGTACGCTGGGCGCGATCCATCGCCGCTGGCGCGCCGTGCCGGGGCGGTTCAAGGATTACATCAGCCAGCCCAAGTCGAACGGATACCGGTCGATCCACACCACCGTGTCGGGACGCGATGGCAAGCGGGTCGAGGTACAGATCAGAACACGGCCCATGAATGACGTGGCCGAAACCGGCGTGGCGGCACATTGGTCCTATCGCGACGGGGTGCGGGCAAAGAACCCCTTCGCCGTCGATCCGGCCAAGTGGATCGCGCAGCTGACCGAACAGTTCGATGCCGAGGATGACCACGAAGATTTCCTCGAGGCGGTGAAGCTGGAGATGTACGCTGACCAGGTGTTCTGCTTCACGCCCAAGGGCGATGTGGTCAAGCTGCCGCGCGGGGCGACACCCATCGATTTCGCCTATGCCATCCACACGCGCATCGGCAACGCTTGCGTCGGAGCCAAGATCGACGGGATGCGCGTGCCGCTCTGGACCCGCGTCAAGAACGGACAATCGATCGAGATCGTCACCGCGCAGGGCCAGACGCCACAGGTCACCTGGCTCGACATCGCGACTACAGGCAAAGCAAAGTCCGCCATCCGACGGTCGCTGCGCGAGGTGGACCGGGCGCGCTTCATCAAGCTGGGGCGCGAACTGGCGCGGTCCGCCTTTGCCCACGTCGGCAAGAAGGCGACGGACAAGGCGCTGCTGACGGCGGCGCGCAACATGCGGCTTGACGGGACCGACGAGGTACTGGCCCGGCTGGGCAGCTCCGAACTGACCGGCCGCGAGGTCGTGCAGTCGGTCTATCCCGATCTCGCCCCCCGCAAGACCGATCAGATCGACGCCGAACTTGCGGTGGTGGGGTTGGAATTCGGGCAGTCGTTCGACCGGGGCCCTTGCTGCAATCCGCTGCCAGGGGAACGGATCGTGGGCATCACCTTTCGGGGTCGCGGTGTGACGGTACACGCCATTGATTGCGAGCGGTTGTCTGCCTATGAGGATCAGCCCGAGCGCTGGCTCGACCTGCGCTGGCACGAGGGCAACCACCCGGCGATCTACGGCGCCGTGATCGACCTTACGCTGGGCAATGGCGCGGGCGTGCTGGGACGCATCTGCACCTTGATCGGCGAGGCCTCCGCCAATATCTCGAACTTGGAGTTTCTGGAACGCCGCCCTGACTTTTACCGTCTATTGATATATGTCGAGCTAAGGGACATCGCGCATCTGCATTCCCTCATGCTGACCCTTGAAGCCGAGAGTGACGTGGCGGACATTCAGCGCTACCGGAATCCGAACGCCGGGAAATAATTGTGATTCTGCGGGTTCCGGTGAGCGGTGGCCGATGGGTCGGACGAGTTGATATTGGAAGCAGAAGTTGATCTTCAAACGCCGCGATCCCAAGCCGACATTGCGCGCCATGACCGAGTTCATGTGGCCGCGCGGCGGCTGGGCGCGCGCGTTTCACTACGTCAAGCACCGCATGCGGCGCCTCCCGGACAGCCCCGAACGCATCGCGCGGGGCATCTGGGCGGGGGTCTTCACCACCTTCACGCCGTTCTACGGGATGCACTTCATCGTGGCGGCGCTGGTCGCACGGGCGATGAAGGGCAATATCGTCGCCGCTCTCATGGGCACGTTCTTTGGCAACCCGCTGACCTATGTCCCGATCGGACTGGCGGCCCTTGAAACGGGTCACTGGATCCTCGGCACACGCGTGAACGAGCTTGAGCATCGCTCCTTCGGGGGCAAGTTCGCGGATGCGGGCGCCGATCTCTGGCACAACGTCACCGCGATCTTTACGCCGGCTCATATGGACTGGTCAGGTCTGGCCGTGTTCTGGAATCAGGTGTTTTATCCCTACCTCATCGGTGGGATCATGCCGGGAATCGTCTGTGCCTCGATCGCCTACTACCTCTCGGTGCCGCTGCTGCGTGCCTATCAGAAGCGCCGGAAGGGTGTGATCAAGGCCAAGTTCGAGGCATTGAAACAGAAGGCGGCGGCCAAGGCTGACGCCAAGCGCACGGCGGACCAGGGTCCGATCAGGGAAAAGGGGGTCGGACATGGCGACAGGTGAGAAGCTGAGGCTGGGGGTAAACATCGACCACGTGGCGACCGTGCGCAATGCCCGCGGCGGAGCCTATCCCGATCCGCTGCGCGCCGCGCGGATCGCGGAAAAGGCAGGGGCCGACGGGATCACGGCGCACCTTCGGGAGGACCGGCGGCATATTTCCGACGCCGACATCGAGGGTCTGATGGAGGTGCTGAGCGTACCTCTCAATTTCGAGATGGCCGCGACGGACGAGATGCAGAAGATCGCGTTGCGGCACAAGCCCCACGCCGTTTGCATCGTGCCGGAAAAGCGCGAGGAACGCACGACGGAAGGCGGGCTTGAAGTGGCACGGGAGGAGAACCGGCTGGCCCATTTCATCGCACCCTTGCGGGATGCGGGATGTCGGGTGTCGATCTTCATCGCGGCCGACAAGCGCCAGATCGAGGCGGCCAACCGGATCGGGGCCGAGGTGATCGAATTGCACACCGGAGCCTATTGCGATGCCTTTGCCGAAGGCCGTTGGGCGGACGCCCAGGTGGAATTGCGCAAGCTGGAGGAGATGGCGACCTTTGGCCATGACATGGGGCTGGAGGTACATGCGGGTCATGGCCTGACCTATGACACCGTGTCGCCGGTCGCGGCCTTTCCGGAGGTGCGGGAGCTCAATATCGGGCACTTCCTGATCGGAGAGGCGATATTTCTGGGGCTGGAGCCCGCAATTGCGGAAATGCGTCGCCTGATGGACGAGGCGCGGGAGTAATGCGGTTCGACTGTGGAACGAGTGGCGATTTGTGCCATAGCGGCTGTGCTGCCTATGGCTTTTCAGTAAAAACCTGAAACACAAGGCATCGCCTTACGCGTTTTAGCCGAAGGCGAAAGGCAGTGGACTAGGGACCCAGGTATTTCCCGAAACGCTCTAGGTGAACGGCGTCGCGACTTGCAGCAATACCGGGGTGCGCGTATGTTCAAATTGAATACCGCCTTTGGAGATCGTAATGGCCAGCACATCTTTCACCCTCGGACCCCATTGGGAGACCTTCATCCGCGAACAGGTCGCCAGCGGTCGCTATGGCTCCGCCAGCGAAGTGGTGCGCGAGGCGCTGCGGGGGCTGGAGGAGGAGCGGGACAAATTGGAGGCATTGCGCGCGCATATCGACGAAGGGGTCCGGCAGGCCAACGCCGGGATGTTCGCGCCTGACGATGCCATCGACAAGATACTTGCAGAGATCGAAGCCAATTGAGTGCCCTACGAAGGAAGATTACCGAAAAGGCGCTGTCCGACATCCGCTCCATCGGCGAATTCTCCGCAAGACACTGGGGCAAGGCGCAGAGTCGCCAGTATCTGATGGCTCTCAGGGAAAGGTTCGACTGGCTGGTTGACAACCCTGAAGCAGGCACGCTGCGCGATGATATCCGACGGGGAGTCAGAAGTTATCCTGAAGGGTCCCATACCATCTACTACCTCTTCGCCGGGCCCATCCTCGTCATCCTGTCGGTGCGCCACCATGCACAGGACATCCCCGGCCCGCGTGACCTGCGGTGATCCTCGGCATCGGCACCGACCTTGCGAATATCGAACGGATACAGGCCACGCTGGACCGTTTCGGCGACCGGTTTCGCAACCGGGTGTTTACGGAGGTCGAGCAGCGCAAGGCGGAGCGGCGCAAGGATGTGGCGGGCACCTATGCGAAACGCTGGGCGGCGAAGGAGGCCTGTTCAAAGGCGCTGGGCACGGGCCTGCGGATGGGGATCTCGTGGAAGGACATGGCGGTGAGCAATCTACGCAGCGGTCAGCCGGTGATGCAGGTGACAGGCTGGGCGGCGGAGCGGCTGGCGAGCATGACCCCGGAAGGTCACGAGGCGATCATTCATGTCACACTCACCGACGATCACCCCTGGGCGCAGGCCTTTGTCGTGATCGAGGCGCGTCCCCTCGCGGAATAGCCCTGTCTCCTTTCGCGGGGCACCATATCGGGCCAATTGCGGCGTGCGCTGCTCTGTCGCTCCCCGGCATCGCTTGACTTGCCCCGCAGGCCCCCTCATGTAACGCCGAACCTGACCTGATGGGAGCGCCGCATGGCCACCAAGGAAAAAACCGGAAACGCCTTTGTCGAAACGATCAAGACGATTGTCTATGCCCTGTTGATTGCAGGCGTGTTCCGGACGCTGTTCTTTCAACCTTTCTGGATTCCCTCCGGCTCGATGAAGGAAACCCTGCTGATCGGGGATTTCCTGTTCGTGAACAAGATGGCCTATGGCTATTCCTATGCCTCCTGTCCCAGCATCATGATGCCGAACTTCGGGATCGAGATAGATGCCAAGGATATCTGCGGTGTCTTTGACGGCGACAACGGGCGGCTCTTCGGCGGTGAACCGGAACGCGGTGACGTCGTGGTGTTCCGGCACCCAGTTTCGGGGCGCGACTACATCAAGCGGTTAATCGGGTTGCCGGGCGACCGGATACAGGTCGTCGACGGCGTGCTGAACATCAACGGCGAAGCGGTGACGCTGCAGGATGAGGGGGCATTCACCGAGATCATGGAACCGCAGGGCCCTCAGGGTCTGCGCCCGCGCTGCGAAAATGGGCCCGTTGGCAATGGCGGTGTCTGCGAGAAGAGTCGTCAGATCGAAACCCTGCCGGGCGGGGTCGCGCATGTGATCCTGAATATCGACGACCAGCAGTCGGACCATACGGGCATTTATACGGTGCCCGAGGGAAATTATTTCTTCATGGGGGATAACCGCGACAACTCCGCTGACAGCCGCTTGGCGCAGAATGCCGGGGGCGTTGGGTTTGTGCCTTACGAGAACCTGATCGGGCGTGCGGACCGTATCGTGTTCAGTTCGGCGGGCCGTTCGATGCTTTATTTCTGGACCTGGCGGAGCAACCGATTCTTCAAAGCCGTCAGATGAAGCTGAGCGGCGATCTCAGGGCCTTCGAGGCGCGCATCGGGCATCAATTCGCCGCGCCGGAATACCTGAACCGCGCCGTGACCCATGCGTCGATGTCTTCCGCGAACCGGGACGACAACCAGAGGCTCGAATTTCTGGGCGACCGGGTGCTGGGGCTGGTGATGGCCGAGGCGCTGCTGGCGCTTGACCCCTCTGCCACCGAAGGCCAGCTTGCACCGAGGTTCAACGCTCTGGTGCGCAAGGAGACCTGCGCGGACGTGGCCCGCGAGATTGATCTCGGTGCGGTGCTGAAACTCGGGCGGTCGGAGATGATCTCGGGCGGGCGGCGCAAGCAGGCGCTTCTGGGCGATGCCATCGAGGCGGTGATTGCCGCCGTCTACCTCGATGGCGGGTTCGAAGCCGCCAAGGCGTTGGTGCTGCGGCTTTGGGGCAAGCGGGTGGCGCGCGTGAAAGAGGACGCGCGCGACGCCAAGACTGCCTTGCAGGAATGGGCGCAGGCGCGGGGTATGGAGCCTCCCACCTACGTGCAGACTGATCGAAGCGGGCCGGACCATGCACCCGTCTTTACCATCGCCGCACGGCTGGACAACGGCGAGGAGGCCAAGGCCACCGCCCCCTCGAAACGCGCCGCCGAACAGGCCGCCGCCGCCAGCCTGCTGGCACATCTGGAGCATGACACATGACCACCCGCGCCGGTTTCGTCGCCCTGATCGGAGAGCCCAATGCGGGCAAATCCACCCTGCTCAACCGCATGGTGGGGGCGAAGGTCAGCATCGTGACCCACAAGGTCCAGACGACCCGCGCGCGTATCAGGGGTGTGGCGATGGAGGGGGAAAGCCAGATCGTCTTTGTCGACACCCCGGGTCTCTTTCAGCCGCGCCGCAGGCTCGACCGCGCCATGGTCGCCGCCGCCTGGAGCGGGGCGGCGGATGCGGATGTCGTGGTATTGCTGGTGGAGGCGCATCGCGGTGTGACCGAGGGCGTTGCGCGCATTCTCGAAGGGTTGAGTGAGATCGGCAAGGGTCGCAAGGTGGCGCTGGCAATCAACAAGATCGACCGGGTGGAGGCGCCGGTGCTGCTGGGCCTGTCCAAGGACCTCAACGAACGTTTTGCCTTTGTCGAGACCTTCATGATCTCTGCCGAGCGCGGGCACGGCGTCGATACGCTGCGCCAGTGGCTGGCGGGCGAGGTGCCGGAGGGGCCCTGGCTCTACCCGGAGGACCAGATTGCCGATCTGCCGATGCGCATGATCGCGGCCGAGATGACCCGCGAGAAGTTGACGCTGCGGCTGCATCAGGAATTGCCCTACCAGCTGACGGTGGAGACGGAGAACTGGGAGGAGCGCAAGGACGGCTCGGCCCGGATTGATCAGCTGATCTACGTCATCAGGGACGGTCACAAGGGGATCGTGCTGGGGAACAAGGGCGAGACGATCAAGGGTGTCAGCAATGCCGCGCGGGAGGAGCTGGAGGAGTTCCTGGGGCGGAAGGTGCATCTGTTTCTTCAGGTCAAGGTGCGGCCGAACTGGCTGGAGGAATCCGAGCGCTATTCCGAGATGGGGCTGGATTTCAAGGATGGGAATGAGTGAGGGCGCTGCCGCCGGGATGTCGCGCATGATGGGCGCTTCGTGCAGCGGTATTTGGAAAAGGGTGAAGGAGGGTGTGTCGTGGCCCGTCTGACCGCGCGGTTCTGGGTCGATGCCTATCTGACGCGGTTGCGGTTGCAGGACATTCCGGCCTTCGTGGTGGCGCATGGCGACGATACGGGGGGGGCGGTGCTGGTGAAACTCTCCACGCTCGACGGGATTGCGGTTCTGTTCCAACGGTCTTTCGACCTGATGAGCGGGGAGCGACGCTGGGTGGAACTGACCAGCGGGCCGGAGCGGGACGTGGACGAGACGGTGACGCGGCAACGCGGCTTCGATCCGGATCTCTGGGTGATCGAGGTGGAGGATCGCGCGGGTCGGCATCTGCTGGATGAGGACGGGCTGGCCTGATGGAGTGGCGCGATCAGGGTATCCTTCTGAGCGCGCGGCGACATGGGGAGACCTCGGCCATCATCGAGGTTTTCACCCCGTCGCAGGGCCGCCACGTCGGCGTCGTGCGTGGCGGGACCAGCCGCAAGATCGCCCCGATCCTGCAGCCCGGCGCGCAGCTGGACCTGAGCTGGCGGGCGCGGTTGGAGGATCATATAGGGGCCTTTACCGTCGAACCCGTCCGCAGTCGCGCGGCGATCGCCATGGGCGACCGGATGGCGCTGGCGGGTTTGAACACCGTCACCGCGCTCTTGTCGTTTTGCCTGCCGGAGCGGGAGGCGCATATGCCACTCTATCAGCGGACGGAGGCCTTGCTGGACCTGCTGGGGCAGCACGAGGTCTGGCCCTTGGCCTATCTGCAATGGGAGATGCGGCTGCTGGAAGAGATGGGCTATGGGCTCGATCTGACCGTCTGTGCGGTGACGGGCGCGACGGAGGGGTTGGTCTTTGTTTCCCCCAAGACCGGGCGCGCGGTGTCCCGGGAGGGTGCCGGGGAATGGGCCGGCCGGATGCTGCCGCTGCCGCCTGTGTTGCGCGGCGAGGGCGAGGGATCGGATGCGGAGATTTCGCAGGGATTCGTGACGACGGGGTACTTCCTGACAGCGCATCTGGCGCATGACCTGGGGGGCAAGCCTTTGCCGGAAGCGCGGGCGCGCTTTGTGGCGGCGTTCAGTCGCGGGCGGTGAAGACCATGCTGAGACCCTCGGTGTTGGACAGGATCATCATGTCGCCGAGCACTTCGGAGATTGACGCCGCGCGCAGGCCCTCAAAGAAATCGGTTTCGGCTGCGAGTTCGGGGCAGGCGCGTTTCGTGGCGGCGATTGGTCCGACCTTGAACCACGGGTAGGGCACCGTCATGGGGGCGCTGTAGCTGTTGCAGGGGGCGCTGCCGACGATGCGGTTCTTTTCGGGGAAAGTGAATGTCGCGGTCGCCGTGAAGGGCTTGCCGTTCAACTCGGTCAGCCACCATGTGCGGTCGCCTGCCCCGTAGGCGCGCAGGGTTTCGTCGCTGTCACAGGCTGCGAGCATGATCAGCAGACAGAATGGGATAATGACGCGCATCATTTCAGGAGAGCGCCAGCACGGTATCGACCAGCGTGTCGAAGGTTGCGCGTTGTTTGTCTGTGTCGCCGGGGGCGAGTTGGGGCAGGCCAATCAGGGTGGCCTGCAGCGCATAGGCGAAGTCGGCATTGCCAAGACCCAGATCGCGCAGGAGTTCTTGCAGATAAGCCACGCGGGCGGTATCGACCTCAGCCAGGATCGCCGCGACGTCAGGATTGCCTTGCGCCCAGGAGCGCAGATGCGGTTCCGCCGGATCGTCGAGCAGGCAGCGGCCGAACTGGCGCAGTGCGCCGTCGGCTGCATCGCTTGCTTCCACCGCCTGCCCCAGCGATGCAAGCGCCTGGGAGCGCCAGTGATCCAGCAGGGCGGCATGGAAGGACGGGACATCCTTGAAGTGCCAGTAGAACGAGCCTTTGGTGGTCTTCAGAACCCGCGCGAGAGGCTCCGCCCCCAGCGTGGCGGCGCCGTCACTGCGCAGCGCGGCAAGACCTGCGTTCAGCCATTTTTCGGGGGACAACCTGGGGGTGGACATGGCCGTTGCATATGCTTTGTCTGATAGTGAAGCAAGGCGGCACATTGGCGCTTTTCGACCGCTTTCCTGTCGCAGGGGACAAAGACGGGTCAGGCAAAGGCGTGGTCATGTCCCGGCATGATTGCCCCCCGCGCACCCCTCCCGCTTACGCACTTGCCGATCCCCAAGGTCCGCGATTTCGCCATCCTGTCGGGGCTTGAGGCCGGAATTCGCGGCACGTTGATGTCTGTCATGCCGCTGGTGATCTACCGCGCGTTTGGGGATGCAGTTGCGGTCAGCCGCATTTATCTGGTCGTCGGGATCATCTCTTTGGTCTTCGGGCTGCTGGTGCCCTGGCTTGCGGCCAAGTTGTCGCGGCGCTGGATGTATACCTTCGGTTCTGCGCTCTACGTGACCGGGATCGGGCTTGCGATCCTTGACCGGCCCGGGGTGATGCCCTTTGCGCTGGGGTGTCTGAGCCTTGCCACCGTTACCGTCGCAGTCTGCCTGAACGCCTACGTTCTGGACTATGTGGCGCGCACAAACCTCGGCAAATCCGAGACGCTGCGGCTGGTCTTCAGCGGGCCAAGCTGGGCTGCCGGACCGGTGGTGGGTGTTTTTCTGCTGAACTGGTGGACACCCGCGCCCTTCATCGTCGCGGGAGGTTTTGCCGTGGCGCAGATGGGCATGTTCTGGAAACTCCGCCTGGGTAACGGTAAGCAGCTGTCGCGGGCCAGGGCTCCTTCGCCATCGCCGGTGGCCTTTCTGGGGCGCTTCTTTGCGCAGCCGCGTCTGGTTGTCGGGTGGATATTCGCCGTGATCCGGTCCTGCGGTTGGTGGGTCTATGTCGTTTATCTGCCGATCTACTGCGTGGAGCACGGGTTGCCCGACACCGTGGGCGCGGCGGCACTTTCGGCGGCGAACCTTTCGCTGTTCGTGGCTCCCGCAATGCTCGTTGTCGTGCGCAAGCTGGGGGTGCGGCTGTCGGTTTCTGGCGCTTTCTTCATCGGCGGCGCGCTTTTCGTGGCTGGCTGGCTGTTTTCGGACCTGCCCTGGGTTGTGGTGGTGCTGCTCTACGGCGGGTCGATCATGTTGATCATGCTCGATGTCTGCGGCGGGCTGCCGTTCCTGATGGCGGTGAAGCCTTCGGAGCGCACGGAGATGGCGGCGGTCTATTCCAGCTACCGCGATGTGTCGGGCATTCTGACGCCCGCGGGCGCGGCCGTCGTACTGGCGATGATGCCGCTGGCGGGGCTTTTCGCGGTCTGCGGGGGGGCGATGCTGGGCATGGGGCTTCTGGCGCGGGGGCTGCACCCGCGCCTTGGCCTGCCACGTGTCAGCTCAGCAGTCGCCGCGCGATGACCTGCGCCTGAATTTCCGCGGCACCTTCGAAGATATTGAGGATGCGAGCGTCGCAAAGAACGCGGCTGATCTTGTATTCCAGGGCAAAGCCGTTGCCCCCGTGGATCTGCAAGCCGTTGTCCGCCGCGGCCCAGGCGACGCGGGCACCGAGTAGCTTGGCCATCCCGGCCTCCAGATCGCAGCGGCGGCCGTGGTCTTTTTCCCATGCGCTGAAATAGGTCAGCTGGCGCGCGACCATCAGCTCCACGGCCATCATGGCGAGTTTGCCGGAGACGCGGGGGAATTCGATCAGGGCCTTGCCGAACTGCTTGCGGTCCTGTGCATACTGCATGGAGATGTCGAGTGCGGACTGGCCGACACCGATGGCCCGTGCCGCGGTCTGGATGCGGGCGGATTCGAAGGTCTCCATCAATTGCTTGAAGCCCTTGCCCTCTTTGCCGCCAAGCAGGTTCTCGCCCTTTACGTGGAAGTTGTCGAAGGCCAGCTCGTATTCCTTCATGCCGCGATAGCCGAGCACCTCGATCTCGCCGCCCGTCATGCCGTCAGTAGGGAAGGGGGCCGCGTCGGTGCCGGGGGTTTTTTCGGCGAGGAACATGGACAGCCCGCGATGGTCCGTCGTCTCGGGATCGGTGCGGGCCAGCAGGGTCATCACGTGAGTGCGCGCGGCGTGGGTGATCCAGGTCTTGTTGCCGGTGACGCGGTAATCCTCGCCGTCCTTGACCGCGCGGGTGCGCAGCGCGCCGAGGTCGGAGCCGGTGTTGGGTTCGGTGAAGACTGCCGTGGGCAGGATTTCCCCAGATGCGATCTTGGGCAGCCAGTGTTCCTTCTGCGCGTCGGTGCCGCCGCAGATGATCAGCTCCGCTGCGATCTCGGACCGGGTGCCGAGCGATCCGACGCCGATATAGCCGCGCGAGAGTTCCTCGGACACCACGACCATGGAGGCCTTGGAAAAGCCGAAACCACCGAATTCTTCCGGGATCGTGAGGCCGAAGACGCCCATTTCGGCCAGTTCCTCGATGACTTCCATCGGGATCAACTCGTCCTTGAGGTGCCAGTCGTGGGAATGCGGTTCGATCTTTTCCACCGCGTAGCGGCGGAATTGCTCGCGAATCATCTCCAGTTCTTCGTCGAGGCCGCTGGCGCCGACGGTGATGTTGGCGGAATGCGCCTGCATCAGTTCGACGAGGCGGGTGCGGGCGGCCTGCGTGTTGCCGCCCCGCATCAGGGTCATGATTGCCGGGGCCATCATGTCGCGGGTGTCCTCCTGCGTGAGACCGAGGTCCTGCAGGCGCACCATCTCGCCCTGGTTCATCTGGATTCCGCCGTGGATCTGCCAGAGGTATTCGCCGAATGCGATCTGGTGCAGCAGTTGTTCGGTCTCGCCGAAGCGCCCGTTGGCCTGCAGCCGTTCGGCCCATGCCTGCATCTGACGCAGCGCCTGCGCGTAGGTGGCCAGCCAAGCGAGGCCATGCGCGGCGGTCTGGTGCGTCTCGATGAGTGCGGGTGAGACGCGGTCGTCCTCTGTGACCAACGCACGCACCGATGTCGTGGCCTTTTCCAGTACTGCGTCCACCGGGCCCATGGCCGCGGCGGTCAGGGCCAGAAGGTCCTCCAGCAGCGGTGCCGTTTGCATCGTCATGTCCTGACCGTCATGTGCCATCTGATCATCCTTTTTGCTGCGGTCCGGCATATCCTTTTCGCAAGCGCAGCACAACAAAGATACGTTTGACTGCGGCATTGTGGTCGAAAGTTGCGCAGGCGTTTTTGCCGTGCAGCGGCAAGGACGGATGGCTAAGAAGGCGCATGGACACGATAGTTCCCTTGCTCGACCCTTCGGCGATTGTGCTGGCGCTTGCGATCGCTGTCGGTGCGGGGCTGGTCAAGGGTATCGTCGGTTTCGCCATGCCCCTTGTGCTGATTTCGGGCCTGACCACCTTTATTGCTCCGGAGCTGGCGCTGGCGGGGCTGATCCTGCCGACGCTGGTGACCAACGCGATGCAGGCGCTGCGGCAGGGGCCGGCGGCGGCCTGGGCGTCGATCCGGGCCTTTCGCGTCTACCTGATCGCCGGCTGCGTGATGCTGATCATCTCGGCGCAGATGGTCCGGGTGGTGCCGGATCACGTCCTGCAACTGCTGATCGGAGTGCCGGTGGTGCTCTTTGCGGTGCTGCAACTGTCGGGCTACCGGTTCCGAATCACCCGGCGGCGGGCTGGGCTGGAGGCGGCGGTCGGGGCCTTTGCCGGAACGATTGGCGGGTTTTCGGGAGTCTGGGGTCCGCCGACGGTGGCATACCTCACGGCGCTCGATACCCCCAAGGCGGATCAGATGCGCGTACAGGGGGTGATTTACGGGCTGGGGTCCGTCGCCCTTCTTGGCGCGCACGTCGGGTCAGGCGTCCTGCGGGCCGAGACCTGGCCCTTCTCGGCGATGCTGGTGGTGCCTGCCGTCCTCGG
>JBBSJO010000036.1:0-25736 GCA_038257185.1 Rhodobacterales bacterium
GCACCGCCGAGGCCGTGAAGATCACCGAGAACATCTTCCGCGCCGTCAACATCGCCCTCGTGAACGAGCTCAAGCTCATTTACGACGCCATGGGCATTGACGTCTGGGAGGTCATCGACGGGGCGGCCACCAAGCCCTTCGGCTTCATGCCCTTCTATCCCGGTCCGGGTCTCGGCGGGCACTGCATCCCGATCGACCCCTTTTATCTCACCTGGAAGGCGCGGCAGTACGAACTCTCGACCCGCTTCATCGAACTGGCGGGCGAGATCAACGTGAACATGCCGCGCCATGTGGTGAGCCGGTTGCGCGAAGTGCTGGACGTGAAGTCGGGCAAGGCGCTGTCGTCGTCAAAGGTGCTGATCGTGGGCATCTCCTACAAGAAGAACGTGCCCGACATGCGCGAAAGCCCCTCCGTGCGGCTGATGGAACTGCTGCTGGAGGCCGGGGCGACGGTCGATTTCCACGACCCGCATGTGGCCGAGATTCCTGCGATGCGCGAGCATCCCGGCCTCAAGGGCCGCCGGTCCGTGGATATGGCTGCGATCAAGGCCGGGGGCTATGACCTGGTGTTGATTTCCACCGATCATGACGCAGTGGATTACGAAGCCCTGATCGGTCTGGGCCTGCCCATCGTGGACACGCGCAACGCCATCGCCCGGCGGGAACTGTCGATGGAAAACGTCACAAAGGCCTGAGTTAGGGACTGTTTCCCTGCACATGTCGGTCAGTGCCTTAGTCGAGTGGCTCAGGTATCGGCACGGAATTATAGCACACCCAAGTCAACCTCTGCGCCCAGCGCTGATGATCCCTCAATTTAGGATTTGTTGCGCCGCTCGCAGAAACTCGGCAGGGAAAACCGAGCCCTGCAGATCAGGATGGAGATGATGACATAGCCCGAAATCACGAAGCATGCTGGACTGCCGCGGCGCGCAACCCGCTATTTCGGATTCGTAATGCATTCAAACCGCTCTCGGCATCAAACGTTGCACCATCATTGTACCCAAAATCGACCCGGCAACCACTAGCCCATAGATCTCCAAACTCTGAGGTGGCAGTACATAAAGCGCCAATGAATAGACCAGCGGGTGAATAAGATACATGCCGAATGACACTTCCGCAGCCCACCCCGACAGGCGCGTGGGCTGCAAGGGAAGTGCCAGCACGGCGCCAAGCACGAGGGAAGCTAGCAGCAACTGCCATGTCGCCTGCTCCCAGCCCAGCCCTATTAGTACCGCTGCTCCGCCCCCCAACAGCGTCAAGACAGGTATAAACCCCGCTCTGCGCGCTATTACCAGCCCCGCAAAGGCTGCAGGCAAGGTCGCACACCATTGTGGCAGCGGCAATGGCAGCACCATCGTGTTGATCGCCCACAACGCCAGCAGGCTCGCCGCCAATGCGACAACCAATTGGACGGTCGGTGCCAGGATTCGCAAAAGCGGCCCTGCCAACGCCAGAAACAGAAACGCAAATGGCAGAAACCACAGATGCAGGGATAATCCCGTCAGTACCATCCATGGGGCGAATTCCGACACAAAGGGCTGATCCAGAAGCTTGGCCTGCACCAGCTTACCCACCCCGTATATCACGCTCCAAACCACCCAAGGGATCAGCAAACGGCGGGCATGTGCGATCAGGGGTCGATCTGTTCCGTAGAGCACGATCAGCGTCACAAACATCGGCAACGCCGACAGGCCGATCCACGCCCCCGGCAGGGCCATGTGGAACTGGATAATCCCAAGCGCCCCGATGAAGCGCAGATAATCAACGCTGGCGTTCCGCTGTTTTAGCTGATCGCTCATCCCTACCCCGCCTTCTTCCGCACCCAGCCCAGGAACGCCTTGTCGGGGCTGCCCAGCGCCCGACGGCCGCTCGTCGCCCAGAAACCGTGCCATTCGGCCTCCAGCGCGTAGACGTCCCAGCCGGGCATCAGGCGGCGGGCCTCGATCAGGGCCTCTTCGGAAAGCACCGGCGCGCTGCCGGGTTCGATCACTGCGGCGCGGGGGGTGATGCAGATGATGTCGCCGGTCTCCTCCGTCAGCACGTAGTCGGGGATCGTATCCGCCTTGATGATCTCGCGCAGCATGGCCCGGAAGACGCGGCGGGGGGAGGTGGAGCCTGACTTGAGGCAGAGCACCTCTACCGACACGCGCCAGGACGGCTGGCGGCCGCAATGCTTGCGGGCAAGCTCGTAGAGGCGGCGCTCCAGCGGGCGGCGCAGGGTGAAGTACTCGCGGCTCAGCGTCAGCACCGATTTCGACAGCACCGCGCGGTAGAGCCATTCCGAGAGCGTGACGGACACGCTCACCATGCGCCCAGCGCGCGTCTTGCGCACGATCTGCCAGGTCTCAATCAGACCGAAGCCGGTGGTGGTCTCCGTGGGATCGTCCTTGGGGCCAGTGGTGATATTGGTGGTGATGCGGGTGCCCGCCAGCCGCTCGAAGGCATCGCGCAGCCGCTTGTAGCCGTCGCCCGAGGTCTCACGCTGGGTGGCGCGTAGCAGATCATGCGCGGTCAGGGTGAGGGTGCGGGCAGTGGGGCGGCCTGCGTTCACCGCCGCCATCAGCTGGCTGATACAGAAGATCAGGATGTCGGCATCGAAGATCGTCGCGCGGCCCCGGGCGGAGGGCGTCACGGTCATCTCCACATCGCCGTGGGTGTAGCTGAGGATGCGCCGGTCGGGCCGGGTGGAGAGCGAGAAGAGGGGATGCTCCATGCTGGCCAGATCGTGCTTCGGCACGGCCGCGAAGAAATCGCAGACGAAGAAATCGCGCTCCGGAGAGGCTTGCGTCAGGGCCGCGCTCACGCGGACACCGGGGACGGTGAATGGGTCATGATGATGCCTGTCTGCTCCCGCGTCGGTCTTTTGACCTGTTTTGCGGTCTTCGTCGTTTCAGTGACACCCACGCTATGGGTTGGCCATGATTCTGTCCACAGGCAGCGGATGGGGCATCGTGGGATCGGAGTCGGGCATACGTGGGATCAGAGTCGGGCTATCGTGGGATCAGAGTCACCCTGTCAGCTCAGAGCAGTCTTTTATCGTCGGAGATCAAAGGATTAGAAAACCCATGGAATCCCGTAACTATCTTATAACCCATATTTAACAGCGAATGTTTTGCCAGCGCCCCTAAACTCCTGTTATCACACTGTCAGAACCCCCTGATTTGCTGAGAAAAGAAGGGTCATGTTCAACCTCTCTTCCCATGTAACGCCTTTTGTGTCACTTTAAGAAAAACGTGGCATATAGAGGTTTTCGATGCAGAAAGACGCCCTGCCCCCCTATTTCAACATCTCCCCCGACAAGGCACGGGATGCGCTTGATCCCGCCACCGGGACGGAAGGTTTCGCGCGGATCGCACAGAACTGCCAGCAGGGCCGCGACGATCTGGCGGCCCGCGGCATGGACGAGACCGGGCGCAAGAAGCTGCGGCTCTTCTCGACCTGGGAGATCACCAAATACCTCATCCCCGTGGCCCCCGCCCATTTCCGCCGCGTGCTGCGCCAGAACCCCGATCTGCCCCAAGGCGTGACGGAGACGGAGGGCGGCGCGCGCTGGTTCACCCTCGACGAGGTGCTGCGCCTGCGGGCGCATTTCGGGGCCGAAGGATCCAAGGCCAAGGACTACCTGCCCTACCGGCCCAAGGGGCTGCCCGCCAAGATCGTCGCCGTGGCCAATTTCAAGGGCGGCGTGGGCAAGACCTCGACCTGCGCGCATCTGGCCATGTCCGCCGCCCTCGATGGCTACAAGGTGCTGGTGATCGACCTGGACAGCCAGGGCTCCATGACCTCCATCTTCGGCGCGAAGGTGGCGGACGAATGGGGCACGGTCTTCCCGCTGCTGGCGCGCCACTACGCCACCCACCTGCGCCGCGACAACCAGCGCAGGCTTGACCGGGGCGAGGCGCCGCAACCACTGGACGAGACGCTGGACGAGGCGCTGAAGGTCACGGCGAAAAGCATCGTGCAGAAGACCCACTGGCCCAACATCGACCTCATTGGCGCGCAGCTGAACCTCTACTGGTCCGAATTCCAGATCCCGGTCTGGCGCATGGCCGCGCGGGGCTGGAAACTCTGGGATGCGCTGAGCGACGTACTGGCGGAGGATGGCGTGCTCGACGACTACGACCTGGTGTTTCTCGACACGCCCCCCGCGCTTGGCTACCTCACCATCAACGGGCTGTCGGCGGCGGATATCCTGCTGGTGCCGCTGGGGGCCTCCTTTGTGGAATTCGACTCTACGGGGCGGTTTTTTGACATGTTGCACGCTACTTTCCAGTCCATCGAGGAGGGCGAGAACATCGCCGCACGGGCCCTGGGGCGCGAGGAAATGCATTTCGAATGGGACGCCGTGCGCGCGGTTGTCACGCGCTATGACGGGGCGCAGCAGGCTGAGATGGCGGGCCTGATGCAGGCCTATCTGGGCAAGACCCTGTCGCCCTACCGGCAGGATTTCACCGCGTTGATCGGGCAGGCCGGGGAAAGCGTGAACGGCATCTACGAGGCCGATTACCGCGATTTCAACCGCGATACCTATGCACGGGGGCGCGCGACCTTCGATGAGACCTATGCGGCCTTCAAGACTCTGTTGCTGGGGATCTGGCGGCGTGAAGAGGGTGAGGCCCGGGCGGAGGCGGCAGAATGAAAGTTTTCGCACGCGAAACATTTGGTAGCCAAGCCATTGATTTTATTGAACTTGGATTTTGCGAAAACCCTGCGAACGGTAGGTTTACTGAAAATCGAAGCAGCGGGGCCATCCTGACCCGCCCGGTGCAAGGAGACTTCTGATGGCCAAGCGCAAACGTCTGACCCCCTCCCCTACCCCCGCGCCCGCTGTGGCCCCTGCCCCCGAAACCAAGGGGCTGACCAACGGCTGGGCTGGGGTGCGGACCCGTCAGGCCCCCATCGCAGACGTCGCCGGTGCCTCCGCCACGCAGGCGGCCCTTGAGGAAGTTGCCGGAGAAATGGCCGATGCCCGCCGCGAGGGCCGTCTGGTGCAGCGCATCGGGCTCGACGCCATCGACGAGACCCACCTGGTGCGCGACCGTGCCGTGGTGGACGAGGGCGAGATGACCTCGCTGGAGCAGAGCCTGCGCGCCCGTGGCCAGCAGACCCCGCTGGAGGTCGTGTCGCTGGGGCAGGGCCGCTATGGGCTGATTTCCGGCTGGCGGCGTCTGATCGCGCTGCGCCGTCTCCGCGCCGAAAGCCAGAGCGGGGAGTTCGCAACCGCACTTTGCCTGCTGCGCGCGCCGCAGAGTGCCTCGGAAGCCTATCTGGCGATGGTCGAGGAAAACGAGATCCGCGCCGCCCTGAGCTTCTACGAACGCGCCCGCATCGCCGCTCGCGCCGCCGAACAGGGCGCCTACCCCACGGCGCGCCACGCGGTGAAGGGGCTTTTCGCCAATGCCAGTGCCTCTAAACGGTCCAAGATCATGTCGTTCCTGGGAATCTACGCCGGGCTGGACACGGTGCTTGCCTTCCCCGCCGCGATGTCGGAGCGGATGGGGCTCGCGCTGGCAAAGGCGTTGGAGGAGGATGCAGGGCTGGCGGGGCGGATTGCGGAGCGTCTTGCCGCCCACCCTGCCCCGGATGCAGCGGCCGAGCAGGAGATGCTCAGCGAATTGCTCAAGCCTGTTGCCGAGCAAGCCGCGCGCCCCGTCTCGGCCAAGCCTGCGCCAGTGGCAAAACCCGTCAATGAGGGGATTAGAGTGACCCGCAGCAAGGGCAAGCTGGTGCTGAGCGGATCCGGGGTTACGGACGATCTGATGGATGCGCTGGAGGCTTGGCTCTCAAAGCAAAACTGTCTCTAGGAAGACGGAAACCCGTCTTTCCATTCGTTACGGCGCTGCCAAATTTCCTTCCACGTGCGGGACTTCTCTTTCAGTCCGGGGCGGTTCAGCACCCTGCCCGCCACCCCTGTTGCCACCCAGCGCGACCAGGGCCAGAGCGCAAACATCGCCCGGCCCAGATGCCGCGTGCCGGGGCGGAAGTGGCGTTTGACGAGCTCCGTCTTGGCTCGCATCAGGCGCACCATCTTGTCGGCGCGGACCGTTTCACTGGCGCCCCCATAGTGAATGATCTGCGCGTCCGGTGTTACCATGGGGCGGTGTCCGGCCTTGTGCGCACGCAGGCACAGATCAGCTTCCTCACCGTACATGACGAACGCCGGATCGAACCCGCCCAGTGCGTCCCAATCGGCGCGCCGCATCAGGAACAGGCATCCTACCACGATGTCGACCTCGCGAATACGATCCCGCTGCCACGTCCCGTACGTCTCTGAGTTGAATGTTTCGGAGTGTTGAAATATCCGGTTGAGGCCGAGGATCCGGCTCAGCGTCGATCCTATCGTCATACGGCCCCAGCATGAGGCCGGGTTCAATGTCCGGTCTGCATAGAGTGTGCGACCGCCCCAGATACCGGCTTTAGGATGTGTCTCTGCAAAGGCAAAAAGCCTATCTAATGCGTGATCCAGCACCACCGTGTCGGGGTTCAGCAGCAAGAGCCAAGGCGCTTTGGCATGGGGCAGGGCGATATCGTGGGCGGGGGCGAAGCCGTGGTTTGTGGTCTCCGCGATCAGATGCACCTCGGGAAAGGCTTCCGCGATGGCCTCCGCCGAGCCATCGGTCGAGGCGTTGTCGACCACGATTAATTCAAATGGGAGATCGGTCTGGGCATAGACCGATTCCAAGCATTCCAGCGTCATCTGACGTGTATTGTAGCTGACGACGATGATCGACAGGATGGGGTTGGGGCAGGCAAGGGGAAGGTGCTGGCTCATATCGGGGCGACGCTTATACCGATGCGCGTTGCAATGCAGCATAAATTGCTGCACCGCCTATCTTTTGCCACGGATTTGCAGCATCAAGGCACCGAACTTCCCGCAAGGCCTCTTCCCGCATGCCGCACATCGCCGTTATTATTCCGCATTACAACGATCCCGACCGGCTGGCGCGGTGCCTGACAGCCTTGATACCGCAGGCCGGTGAGGATGTAGAGATTGTGGTGGCCGACAACGCTTCCACGGTCGATCTTTCCCATGTTAGAGACAAATTCCCCACCGTCCGCTTCGTGACCGAACCAACCAGCGGCGCCGGCCCTGCCCGCAATCGCGGCGTGGCGGAGACCACTGCGCCTTGGCTAATGTTCATCGATGCCGATTGCCTGCCTGCCGACGACTGGATCGCGATAGGTCGGCGGATCGCCAAGGAGGACACTGTGATTGGCGGGCGGGTCGACGTCTTCCACGAAACTCCGCGGCCCTGTTCGGGGGCCGAGGCCTTCGAACAGGTATTCGCGTTCAAGATGCAGGCCTACCTGACACGCGATGCCTTTTTAGGGGCGGGCAACCTGGTGACATCGCGGGCAGTCTTCGACCGCGTAGGTGGCTTTCGACCCGCGGTGTCGGAGGACAAGGAGTGGAGCCAGCGTGCAGCCGCTACTGGTTACGTGCTGGACTTCGATCACCAGCTAGCCGTGGGGCACCCCTCACGCCAGGATTGGCAAGCCCTGCGGCATAAGTGGCGACGGTTGACCTCGGAAGGGTTTTTACTTGACGGGCAGGGGGGCAGGGGTCGCATGAGGTGGCTCGCAAGGGCATTGTTGATGCCAATAAGCGTGATCCTGCATATACCAAAAATAATGCGTTCCAGCGGACTCGAAAATCGCGAAAAGATAAGGGCAGTGTGGACGCTTACGCGTGTTCGCTTCGCAAGAATGGGTTGGATGATCATCCAGGCTGTAACGGGAAAGGTTTGATAGTGTCTAATAAGGGTGTTCCGGCTCTCGATCCTTGGCAGATACGTATCTGCCTTGACGAACGATGGAGTGAAACAGGACCTGTTCGCAAAGTCGGAAGGATGCGGGTTCAAACTGGGCCAGGATTGAACGAGGTCCTGCTGGAAGATGCGAACGGCGTATCAGTAGGCTTGCTATTGGGCTTTCCCATTGACCTAGACGGCGGCAAACGCCTGACAGGTGGCACGCACCGTCTGCGGGTAGAGCTCGGAGACGACATTGACGCCTTCGCTGAAGCTGTCATTGAGAGCCTTGCTGGAAGGTTTCAGTGGCTGTGTACCGCTGGCGATAATGCGCGGATCTATTTGGACTGCATCGGACAGGTACCTTGCGTTTATGACACCCGAACGGGTGTTGCCGGAACAACCGCCTATGCATTCCTGTCATCTCAGGAGTACGATGGGCGCCTGGACCAGGCCTTGTTTGATCGATTGGGAATTGCAGTGCGCGGGTGGATTCCCGGGGGGCTCACGGCGCATGATGATGTAAAGCGTTTGTTGCCAAACCACATGCTGGATCTGGATACGCTTACACCCCGACGTCACTGGCCACCTGCACAGGTGCCCGAGCATGAAGACCCGCAAGAGGCAGTCGACCAGTTAATACAAATTGTGCGCACTCAGATGCAGGCTTTACACGATACTGGGAGACCAATCGCACAAGGGCTCACGGCTGGATACGAAACGCGGATGATGCTTGGTTGTGCATGTCCTTTTCTGGACCGCACCACTTTCATGACGGTGGTGGGGGAAGACCTCCATCAAAAGGATACGATCATAGCGCGGCGGATCGCGGAAGGGGAAAGTCTGAACTATCGCACACTGCCGCGGCGCGAAGCTAATCCGGAGGCTCAAGAGCTTTACCTGCGACGCAACGGACATTGCCTTAAAGACACGAATGGACGCTTCTTCCCCAGTATAGAGCCGATGTCGCAAAGTCATATTTTGATTGGTGGTGCTGGAGGTGAGATCGGCAATGCGTTGATATGGCGTGACACGGACCAGCGAAAGGACACGTTTGATGGTGCAAAGCTCATGCCACGTACTGGAATGCCATCGGAGCCACGTGTGATCGCCGCTTTTGATCATTGGATCAACGAATTGCCCCCGGTGGATGCTTACGGCCTTATGGACCTATTTTATCTCGAACAACGCTGGGGGCCTTGGGCAGGGTCGCAATTTGCATCCGATCCCACTATGGAACGCTATGCTCCGCTGTTGACGCGTCGGGGGGTCGAATTGATGCTGGGAATGCCACCAGAGTGGAAAAAGAAACGCAGGTACAACGCTGAAACTATACGGACGACCTGGCCGGAACTGCTGGAGTATCCGTTCAACAGCCTCGGGCGCGTCCGCGACTTGTGGATGAAGGTCGCGAGAGTTCTGCGTGAGCCCAGCGCAGTCGCTCGAAGGCTGCGCAGGCGTCTTGGGTGATCTAGTGCAGTCTCGAAGGATAAGAACGAAGCCAGCGCTCCGCTGTCACATGGTATGCTTCGAACTTCGACGATAATCTGATTGTAAGTATCCGCCGCGACACCAATCGAAATCATAGCCTTGATCCGCGAGCATGTATTTGGCTGGCGGAAGACTGCTCAAAAGAGTTTTTGCGCCGATGTAATCGCTGTTTCGGCCCACCGTCAGGAACATCTGCATCGGACGTCCCAAAGCATCCGTGACTGCGTGCAGCTAGGAGTTCATTCCGCCTTTGGTACGCGCCCTCTCGGGATCTCGCTGCGCAAGACCCTGCCTTCGGACGGTCTGAGTTGGGGGCCAGAGCACGCTTCTTTTTGCGAGCCGGGATCAAACCCTTACTTGAAAATCAATGCATCCTGACCCCAGCCTAGGGAGCTATGCAAGTGGGCTAGATCGGGAATATTGGCACTTTTGCCTCATTCCTGATCAACGATAGCACTCCTCATGTTTTCAATATTTCAAGCTGACCATGCGCGTTTTTTTTGCGCAAAAGCTTCTGAAGAGGCGGTTTAGAGCCGATTTTCATCAACCCTGACCAAAGCTGGATGCCAGTACTTAACTTTTTAGTAGAGAGCGTCGAGGCGCTGGTGGTGCCTTCCAGATTTCACTGTTGGAACACGAGAATGCTCTCTTTCAGCGTCATAGGCGAAACAATCATGGGTGCGTCAGACATCCGAACCGACAGGCTTGGTAAAGGAAGTTAAATGGGACAGATCTTTACGGTATCGAACGCGGCTGAACTCTCCGCCGCGATTGGCAGTGCGAGTGGCGGCGACCGGATTGAGCTTCAGAGTGGTGAATACGGTGAGCTGTATCTGAAGTACAAGAGTTTTGATGGTGAAGGTGTTACCATTGCGTCAGCCAACCCGGATGACATGGCAGTATTTGACAAGATATTTCTCAACAATATTCAAAACCTGCACTTTGATAGGATAGAGATCGACTATGAGCCCGTTGGCGATACCGGCTATTTTGTCGCCTTCCGTGCGGCGGGAGGGGAGAACATCTCGATCACCAATTCCCTGCTCCACGGTGGTACAGATCCGGACCGTGATCCGCAATACGCGGATTCCCCTATGGGGATCGGTGTACAACTTCTTAAAGTAGACAACGTTGTTATCCAGGGGAACGAGATTCACGATTTTCATGCCGGTGTGAGCGTGGCCTACGTCAACGGTTTGACGGTCAATGACAACTACATCCATGAGGTCCGCACGCTTCCCCTAGGGGGGGGGGCAGTCAACGACGTCGAGATTATCGGCAACCATTTGTCTGGTGTATATCCGGTAAACTTCGGCAAAGGCGGCGATCATGCCGACATGATTCACTTCTATCCGCTTAGCGGCCAGGAAGGAGCGATGGATAACATCGTCATTCGTGATAATTTCCTTGAGCAAGGCGACAGCCCACAGCCCGTTCTGGGCATCTTGATCGATGATTCAGGGGGAGGTGTATCCGGCCTAGGATATACTAATATGATAATCGACAACAACGTTATTCATAACGGTAACGCGCAAGGTATCCAGGTAGAGAACGTCAACGGGCTCCAGATAACCAACAACAGCTTATTGCAGAGCAGTGGTAGTGGCCTCGGATCTGCGCCGGGAGTTCTCCTGTCCGGCGGGACACAGAACGTGGTGCTCGATAACAACATCATCTCGGGCTATATTGCGGGCTCAGCGGTGAATGGCACCAACGTGAACATTGGCGATAACCTGTTTGTCCAGGACCGCGATCCGTTTGGTGAAAATTATGTGGGCGATCTGTTTGTAAATGGGCTGACGCCGAACGGCGACGTTGAAGATATGATGCCCTTGGAGGGTTCTGCTGCCGAGGGCTATGGCGCAGATCTCAGCCGGTTCGATCTGCCGGAGGGCGCACATATCGCCGTGATTTCCGATACGCGCGGAGAGGGGCTGGACATGAAGTCCATCCATTTTGACGCGAAGTCTCTCTTCGATACTGACGGCGAGATTGATTTCAGCAACGCGGAGCTGAGCTGGGATTTTGGAGATGGCACCACCGGCACCGGGGACGCCATCAATCATACGTATGGCAGCGCGGGCAGCTATGACGTGACTGCAACCTTCACTTTCTCAGACGGTAAAATGATCACCGTGGACAAGACGATTGACGTCTTCACGCCGCAAGCCGTCATGATGGATTTTGAAGGCAGTATCTCTGACACCAGCGATATTGCCAACCGTGTGACCACTAAAGGAGGCGTGAGGTTGGAAGAGGGCCGTTTCGGTGATGCCCTGCGCTTGGTCAATGGGACTTCCCAAGTGTCGATCGGACGCTCCGAGGAGATTATCGACAACCCCGATTTTTCGATTTCCTTTGCCTTCCAGAAGGATGGCGGGACGGAGACCAATTCGGACGACGGCATGTTCGTCTACTATACTGGGACGTCCTACATCAGCACTGGTAATGGCTCCTTGGCCTTTACCGGGACCACGTCCACAGGGCGTGTCATACGGATGAATGCTGACGTAGACCAGATTGAGGATGGCGGATGGCATCACTTGACCTATACGTTCTCATCCACTGATCGGTCTGCGATACTGTATCTGGATGGTGAAGAGGTTGACCGGGTGGATGGCGTCTCCGGTATCCAGAGAAACATTAACGGGCATGACATGCTGCTTGGCGGACGTACAGGCGGCGCGTTCGGCGGCCTGATGGACGAGGTCGAATTCACCCGCGCGGCACTCACGCCCGAAGAGGTGCAGGAGCGTTACGAAAGCCTGTTCGGGATCGAAGGGGAGGCCGAAAAGGCGCCCTTTGTCGAGATCGGTGATGCCTACACTTCATCCTCACCGAATGACCTGAATGGTAGGCCAGAAGCTGGCTCGTTGCTAAGTTTTGATGGCCAACAACTCGCCGTAAGTTCCTTTGCCGAACAGGATAAGGGGAATGCTGTCATAACGTCTGATGGATCTGGCATCACACTGACAAATAATGCCTGGAAGCAACTGCTGACGGATGTGACCATCGCGTCCGACACGCGGCTCAGCTTCACTTTCCAATCTGATGTGGAAGGCGAGATCCATGGCATCGGTTTCGAGACCGATGGCAAGCTTGATCCGCGAGCGATCTTCCAGCTTGACGGTACGCAACGCTACGGTATCCAGGCTTTCAATGACCAATACACTACGGGCACGGGGCCGAAAGCATACGATATCGACGTCGGCCGCTTCATAACTGGTGAATTTGATCGTATGGTTCTGATCATGGACAACGATCTTGGGGCTGGTGGCAACAGCGTCTTCACCAATATCGACCTGACGACCATCAGTTCTGGTCCGTTGCTAAATTTCAACGGCCAGCAGCTCGGTGTAGGTTCCTTTGTCGGACAGGATAAGGGTAGTGCCGTCGTCTTGTCCGATGGGTCCGGCGTCACGTTGACGAACAATGCATGGAAGCAACTGCTGACGGATGTTGTGATCACCGAGGAGTCGCGTCTGCAATTCAACTTTTCTTCCAACAAGGAGGGCGAGATCCATGGCATTGGCTTCGAGACGGATGGCCAGATCACAGAGAGTTTAGTCTTCCAGCTCAGTGGCACTCAGACCTACGGCATACAGGACTTCGACGACTATGTTACGGGTGAGGGAGTGCGGAGCTACGACATTCCGGTTGGAGAGTACTTGAGCGGGACGTTTGACCGCATGGTGCTGATCATGGATGAGGATGTCGGATTTGGCGGTGATAGCACGTTCAGCGATCTGATATTTGTCTGACGCATGGCTTCGCATCCATTGCAGGTCAGATCAAAATCAACATGAATTCAACATTCCTGCGGTCCAAAGTTGAGTAATATGGTATCATCCAACGAACCGCAGCCGTTGCTCTCGGGGAGGTAAAGCAGAACGGCCGTCTAAATCCATCTTCACACTCATCTGGTCTTTTGCAACCTTCGCAAATCCCAGGAGAGACCAGATGAAAGATGATTTTTCAAGCTACAGTGACGGGCTGACATCGCCTGCCGTCGCCGCCGAAGCGATCGTGCCGCACGACGTACAGGCACTGGAGTTCGTTACACGCGCCCTCTATATCGGGCAGGGTGGCGATGTGAATGTGGTGTTGAAGTCAGGTGATACGGTACTGCTGCCCAACATGCAGGCCGGTGTCTTCTACCCGCTGCGGGTCACCCGCGTGCTTGCGACGGGGACCACCGCCGCTGACATCGTTGGCTTGCGGTAAGGGGAGACAGTAGTATGGATATCGCGAGCAGCTTGGGTATGAATGCAGTGCCGCACCTGTCGAAACTGGCAGGTTTTGCGGTTGCGCTGACTGGTCTGACCGACAACCCGACCCACGGGCCCTGCGCCCAACGCGGCGTGCCTTTGCTGGCACAGACCTCGGGGTGGAGCGGGCAGGTGCCCGCGAATATCTCCTATCAATGGCATATGGTGGACGGCGGCCCCATTGCGGGGGCCACCGAAGCGAGCTTCGTGCCCGACGCACCCCTGGTACCGGAGACGGCGATCTTCTGCGTGGTCACCGTCCCCGGCCAAGGCAGCCGTGGCAGCACCCCGGTGGTGTTCCGCGATAGTGCCCCCCAACTGGGCATCTCCCTGTTCGACGAGGTCTTTGATCTGGATACCGGGCCGCAAACCGTGGCGGCGGCACCGGGCTTCACCGGCGAGAATCTTCGTTTCGACGTCAGTGGGGCCGGGGTCGCTATCGACCCTGAAAGCGGTTTAGTGTCGATTTCTACGGATGTGGCCGTCGACGGGGCGTTGATCGTCGTGACCGCGACCAACTCGGGCGGCTCTGCCACTGCCGCGTTCCAGATCACCGTCGAGGATGTCGCGGTGGAGGGGGCGATCCCCTTCGGCGCACTGACACCCGCCGGAGCCGGGGGCATTCCGGTGAATGCCGCGGCCATCACGCAAGGCGATCCGGCGGGCCACTGGGAGATTGCCGGTGGCATGCTGGTGCCGAGTTCGGCCGGGGAGGGAGCCCTGAACGGCCTCTATCCGCTGGTCTTTGACAATGGCGACAGGCTCGATGTGATGATCGAGAACGACGAGGCCTCGGCCCGGGTCGAGGAGATCGTGGCGGTCTTTGACAGCCTGCCCACATCGGCCCGCGGCCTGATGGTACAGGACGGCGATGCGCGCACCTTGGGCCGCATCAGGCTGGAGCCGAAGGTATTTGTCGCCGAGATGGTGCTGGAGCCTACCAACTGGCTTGAGGATGCCGATCCGCGCCAGTCGGTGAGGCCGGTTACCTTGGCCGCTCTCGCCATCGGTGGCAGCGCGGACGGAACTCAGCGGACCGAAAATTTGACGGTGCAGGGATTTGAGTTCCAGATGGAGGCGGGAGAACTGGTGCCTGCAGGCATGAACATCGGTGGGGCCGAACGTGAAAGCGAAGGCAATATGGGCCTAATCTGTGTTGAAAGCCCGTCGCGTGACGTCACGATCCGGCAGAACAAGATTTGGTCGCGGACGACTGAAGACATCATCTTGGCAGACGATTACCGCGACAACTTCACCACCAGTCGCCAGTTGCGGGGGATCAGCACGAGACGATCTCATGCCCACTATAGTGGGCACGAGCATCTGGTTGTGGATGATAATCATATCCACGATTGCTCGCGGGGCGTCATAATGACGAAGACGAGTAGCTATCTGGGCGTCCGCTCCCGCCTTTGCAACAATTACATTGAGGATGTGTATACCAACTTTTTCACCAGCGGGTATCTTGATGGCCTAGATATCTTCGACAACAAGTGCATTGGGGTTTATGCATCCAATACGGATGTTTTAGTAGGATCTCCCCCACATGCTTCGGTCGGCGGGGGCTTCGATGTTGCGGGGCAGTCGGGAGGGAAGGTCACGCAGAACGTAACCATGATGGGAAATATGCTCCATATCGGCTGGAAGCGGACTAAGCTTCATGCCCAACTGGGGTTGCCTGTGCCCATCGTCAACGCGACCGGCATCAAGTTTAACGACCCGAATGAAGTGGACGATTACTGGAACATCGTCGTGGCGTTCAATACCATCGTTGGCCACAACATCTGTCTGGAGATTTCGGCGGGCGGCGCGGATGAAAATATTCTCATCTTCAACAACACGCTGCCATTTGAAACCTACACACAGCAAGGCGGTTCACCTTCGATCTTTTTGAGCGGCGCGCAGGACGTTCGGTTGTTCAACAATATCTCGTCGGGCTACATCATAGGGCAAGAAGATAACACGAGCTTCTTTGCCCGCACTCTTGATACCCTAGAAGGTTACGGAAACCTCAAGATCACGGCGGGCGGGGACTTCAACCAAGTTGACTACTTCATTGGTGATCCGGTCAAGGGTTTTGCCGAATTGACCGTGGACGAGGCTCTTGCAGCTTATGTGCCGAAGCCATCCTTCCCAGCGCTGACCTCCATTCAGAAGAAGGGCGCGCTTGGTACGGGGCTTTATTTGGGGAATGGTGTTCACAGTGCTGTTTACGACCCGCCTGAGCCTGTCGGTGGGATAGAGGACGCTTCGCCTGTCACTTTCTGGGACGGCACCGCGCATATGCAAAGGAGCGCACAGCTTACGGGCTCAGGGGACTTCTATTGCAAATCTTACCTGTTTGCTTGGGAGGGGGAATTTCTTACGGACTACAACGATGCTGCCTACACGACCCTTTTCAGCTATACGTCAAGCCAAATGTACCTCAGAAGATTTAACAGCGGTGCAATCGAAATTTATGCCAAAAACGCTGCGACGGGGAGTTTAATTAAAGCGCAGTCGTCCGTGCGACTTTTGGCCGGTGAGGGTCCGGTTCGTTTCGCTCTTTCCTACGACATGAGCAGCGGACGCCTGCAACTGGCAAAGAACGGGGTGCTTGACCCTTTCATGCAGATCACGGTGCTTGCCCGCGCAGAACGGTTACATGCTGGCGGATACCCCTTTAGGGTTCACGCTGACCACAACGGAGCTACCGAGTTCCAAGGAAAATTTGGTCGGGCTTACTTTGATCCGCGAGTAACATTCCACGATCTAGAGACAAATGCTGGCCTGTCGGCGTTTTTTGCTGAAGATGGAACATTCTGCGATTGGGGTAGTAACGGCTCGCTGGTAACCGGCGATGTTCCTGCGGTCTACATCCGAGGCACCGCCTCAACTATCTCCAACCTTGGCGGCGGGGGTCCGTTTTCACTGGTCGGCGGCCCACTGACAGATGAATGATCGATAGATGGCCGTGCTATACGTTGGCAGCCTCCAGCGCCATGGCAAAACCGCAATGCTGTGATATAGCGACGGCAAAACGGAATCGAAGGTAGCGCGGTGACTGCGACAGAGATACGTCATGAAACGATCAAAGCGGCCTCGGCGACACATGTCGCTGGGGCCGTTGCCGTGCCGAACCGCACATCGCGGCTGATGATCCTTCTGTTCATGCTGGGCATGGTTCTTCCGGTGTGGTTCTATGTCGGCCCACTTTTGCTTATGCCCCACCGAGTGGTTTTGCTGGTACTCTTCGTGCCGCTGTTGATTGCCTTGCTGTCCGGCAAAGCAGGCCGCATTCGCAGTTTTGATATTCTGATGATGGCCTCGTCTCTCTGGGCTGTGTTGGCGCTTGGCGTGAACGGTAGCGTTCTGGGCGCTTCGGTCATACAGCAGATGGGGATATACACGCTTGAAGCTTTCGGAGCCTACCTGCTGGGAAGGGTCACCGTGCGGTCGAGAGAAGACTTCACCTACTTCACGAAGCTTTTTTTCATAACATTACTTATTCTTGTGCCTTTCGGAGTAATGGAGGCGGTGACCCACAAAGCGATCATGCTGAAACTCCTCCCCTTTTCAAGTGTCTCAATCAACGCTCAAGAGCCTCGCTGGGGGCTCAGGCGTGCCCAGACGATTTTCGCACACCCGATTCTGTTCGGGGTATTCTGCAGCGTTGGATTCGGGCTGTTCTGGCATGCGATGCGCTCAAAGCTGACCCGCATGGGCGGCACAATGATGGCGTTTGCCGGTACGTTCGTGTCGCTCTCCAGCGGTGCGTTTGTTTCAATCGTGATTCAGGCCATGTTTATGGCTTGGGAAGCAGTGATGAAATCGGTGCCGCGACGCTGGTTAATCTTTTCCATCTTGGCCGCACTCGCGTATCTGACCATTGACCTTTTGTCGAACCGTACCCCGTTCCACGTGCTGGTTACCTACGCGACGTTCAATACTGGCAATTCCTTCAACCGCATCCTGATTTGGCAGTTCGGGATGGAGAATGTCTGGGCCAATCCAATTTTCGGTTTGGGAGCAAATATTATTCTGTGGCAGCGGCCTGTATGGATGTCTTCTAGTGCTGACAATTACTGGCTGCTGCTCGCGATGCAATACGGCATTCCGTGTTTCATGTTTCTGGCGGCCGCACTTTTCATTATTATTCGCCGGGTGGCACTCGCTCCCTTGAAGGACCCGTTGTCAATCGGCTGCCGGGCGGGATATTTGACGGCTGTGGGCGGCCTGATCATCGCTGGCGGGACGGTGCACTACTGGCACGGTGTCATGGCCTTCGTGATGTTCTTTATCGGGTCGGGTGTTTGGGCAATCGACGCGGGGGCTCGCGAGCAGTCGGTCTCGGATACGGCAGGGGCCGGTGACGACTCCGATACGGTGCCAAGCGAACCCGACCTCGGTGGCCTGATTTACACCCGCCAGCCCACCCGCCACAGCCGCACACGGCCCTTGCCTGCCTCCGCCAAGGTGCAGCGTGCAAAAAAGGTGCGGGGCAGGTAAAACAGGCGCCTATTTGGTAAGGAGCAACAGTTCTCCGGAAACACCTAAATGGGGTTATGCTGCGAAGGGCTCTAAACCCGCCTGATCTCTTCCGCCGCCCGCGCCACATAGGCATCGAGCCTTGCGTTGACGTTCTTCATCGCCTCCACCACCTCGGCCTTCAGGGCGGCGCGGTTTTCGTATCCTTCCTCGATGCGGGTCATGATCTGGTCCGCAGTCTCGGTCTTGCAGTCGGCGACGTGCTTGTATCCCAGCGTGTTGAATACCCCCGCGAACTTGCGGCTGTAGGCCATCGGGATCACCGGCACATCGCTGGAGAAGGCGGCGATGGTGGCGTGCATCCGCGCGCCCATGAAGAAATCCATGTTGGCGATATAGCTCTTGGCCTCGGAGGGGGACTTGAACCACGGAGAGACGATGACGCCCAGAAACTGCGCTGCCAGGGCCTCGCCGACACGGTGGTCATCCTCCAACGGCTGGTTTCTGGACTGGACGTGACCGACCAGATGCAGCTCCACATCGTCTCTATCATGGAAGAATTTGACAATCCGGCGGATCAGGGTCGGGTAGTCCGACTTCAGCCCGAACTGGTTGTCCTGCGTATAACCGCCCGAGAACATCAGGCCGGAGACGTTCAGTCCGACGCGCAGCTTGCCGCCCTTGCGGGGGGCTGGGGCGTCGTAGGGCAGGCCCATGGCCACGTCCGTCGCCTCCATCATGTCGGCCTTGACGCCAAGCTCTTTCAGGAAGGCGGTCGACGGCGCGTCGCGGGTGACCACCAGACGCGCGCGGTTCATGATGCGGCGGGCGAGCGTCCGCGCCCATGCGCTCTCGAAGGGGCCGACGGTCTGGGGGGAGAGGATGAGCGGCTTGCCCGCCAGCACCGACCGCCACTTGGTAATCCAGATGGTGCCGAAACGCTTGGGGCCGTAAATGTCGGTGAAACTGTCGCCGCCGCCGATGTCGAAGACGATGTCGGCGCGTTTGATCGCATCGCCCAGAGGGCCGCCGGGGCGGGGCAGGTGGCGGGTGCGCAGGGGGACGTTCTCCAGATCGTCGAATGCCTCGTACCAGGGGCGCGGATCGCGCCAGCCCAGCGCGATGAAATGTGGCGTGCGCCCCGCCTGAGCCGCGGCCCGGCGCAGCAGGGCCATGTTCGACAGGGTCAGCGCGCCGACACCGAGGTTGTCCGAGTTCATCGAATGCCACATCAGTGCGATGGTGACCGGGGGCAGGGATGCAGGCATGGGCGGAAGTCCCGTCGTTTTGGAGTGCGTTTCCCGCTGGATAGAGGAATTGTGCAACAAGGCAATGGTGCCGGGGAAATTGTCGATTGACCCGTGGCAGGGTTGCGGCCAAGTCAGGGCCATGGATGGACATGTGACCAAGGCCCCCTTTCTGACCCGCGTGGAGCGCGGCAGCCTCTGTGCCGGCTGCGGCGGCTGTGCGGCGCTCTCCGGCGGGGCGATCGTGATGGAACGCTCGGCGGCGGGGCTCAACCGCCCGCGTCAGAAGGCACCAATCGCGGCAGAGACAGACCGCACCATCGCCGCGATCTGCCCCGGGCTGGGGCAGACGGTCGTGGCGGGCGGGCGCACCGACGATGTGGTCTGGGGGCCCTACGTGTCGATGCACACCGGTTGGGCGGAGGAGGCGGCGCTGCGCCACCGGGCGTCCTCGGGCGGGGCACTGTCGGCGATGCTGGTACATCTGCTGGAGAGCGGTGAGGTGGACGGCGTGGTGCAGACCATGGCCGATCCGGATGCGCCGATGGGCAATGTCACCGTGATCTCGCGCGATGTGGACGCCATCCGCCACGCGGCGGGGTCACGCTATGCGCCGTCCTCTCCCTTGGCGGAGATCGCACCGCTGCTGGAAGGCACCGAACGATTCGCCTTCGTGGGCAAGCCCTGCGACGTGGTGGCGCTGCGGGCCTTGGAAGCGCAGGACGCGCGGGTCTCCAAACGCTTCCCGGTCATGCTGTCTTTCTTTTGCGCGGGTGTCCCTTCGCTGGAAGGGGCGGCAGGGATCCTGACCGCCCTCGAAGTCGAGGAACGCGACCTTGCCGCCTTTCGCTACCGCGGCATGGGCTGGCCCGGCCGCGCGACGGCAACGACGCAGGACGGTGCCGAACGCTCGATGAGCTATCACGACAGCTGGGGCAAGATCCTGTCGCACCACGTGCAGCATCGCTGCAAGATCTGCGCCGACGGCACCGGGGTCGCGGCGGACGTGGTCTGCGCCGATGCCTGGAAGGCGGACGAGAACGGCTATCCGCTGTTCGAGGAAGAGGACGGCATCAGTCTGATCGTGGCGCGCACTGACAAAGGCGCGCGGCTGATCGCAGAGGCGGAGGTGGCAGGGGTGCTGGCCGTCGAGGGTTTCGACAAGGGCGAGCTGCGCAGCATCCAGAGGGGGCAGTTCTGGCGTCGGCGCCTGCTGGCCCCCCGCCTTGCGGCGCTGCGGCTGATGGGCAAGCCGGTGCCGCGCTACGAGGGGCTGCACATCCGCGCGGTGGCGCGGCTGGCGGGGCGGCGCGAAAGGTTTCGCAACTTCACCGGCATGATCAAAAGGGTGCTGCGCGGGCGGATGTAAAAGCCCCTGTTTTGCGCCCATTCGAGCGGCGCACAGAAACCTGTGATTGAATCGCCGTCGAATATGTACCAAAGCGGATGTGAATGCGTTGTCCTCCGCGAAGTGTACATTTTGTGTCGGATGTTCTTTTCAACTCTACATCCGGATTGCCTGGCTCCATCGGTTCGACGCTCTGGGCTATGGAAGTACAGGAGGTTTTTGCGTGCTGGATACCGTGATCGTTGGTGCAGGTTTTGCCGGTCTGTCGGCTGCGAGGACCCTCATGGCCGAAGGCCGGAATGATTTCGTCGTCCTCGAGGCGCGGGATCGTGTCGGCGGACGGACCAAGCCCGGCAGGATCGGTGATATTCCCATTGATCTCGGCGGGATGTGGATGGGTCCGACCCAGACGCGGCTGCAGGGTCTGGCCGAGCATTACCGGGTGCGTACCTATCCCACGTATCTCGACGGCAATGCGATCTTCCGGATTGGAAACCGCGAACGGCCGGGTCCCCGTGAGGATCTCAGCAAACTCCTCGGCATCGGCGGCGGTCTCGCCTTTCTTCTCGGCAGGTGGAAGCTCCAGCGTCTGATGGCAGACCTCGATACCACCCAGCCCTGGGCGCATCCCGAGGCAGAACGACTCGATGCCACGACCGTGGAAGACTGGATCGTGCGGAATGTTCTCCACCCGTTTCCGCGCACGGCGTTCCGCACCGTCTGCTCCTCGCTTCTGTGTGCCGAGCCTGCGCAGGTGTCGCTGCTGTTCTTCCTGCATTACCTCAAATCGGGCGGCGGGCTCGACGTTCTCATCTCGGCGGATACCGGCGGCGCGCAGAACCTCATGTTTCACGGGGGCGTGCACCAGATCAGCCGTTTCATGGCAGACGAGATCGGCGACCGGCTGCACCTCGGCGCACCTGTCAGCACGATCGAATGGCACGAGGGCGGGGTAACGGTGCACAGCGGCGCGGGGACGTTCACCGCGCGCAAGGCCATCATCGCCGTTCCGCCGACGCTCCTGAATCACATCCACTTCACGCCTGCCTTGCCGCAGCCGAAGGTCGCGCTGCACGATCGTCTTTTCATGGGCTCGTCGATCAAGTTCTGGGTGCTCTACAAGACCCCGTTCTGGCGCGACAAGGGCTTGAACGGGACGATCCTGCGGGACGACGTGCCGATGACCCCGGTGATGGATGTCTCTCCTCCGGGTCAGGAAAACGGTCTGCTCGTCGGCTTCTTCGACGGGGACCGCGCCATCAAACACGCGGATATGCCCGTTGGGGAACGCCGCGCGATGGTGCTCGAGATGCTTGCAAGGCATTTCGGGCCTGCGGCACTGGAGCCGCTGGATTACGTCGATCATGACTGGACGGACGAGGAATGGTCGGGCGGCTGCTACGGTGCCTTTGCGCCACCGGGCGTGTTCGCGCGCTATGGCAGGGCGCTGCGGACACCCATCGGTCCGCTGCACTGGGCCGGGACCGAAACCTCGCCCCGCTGGACCGGATACATCGAAGGGGCCATCCGGTCCGGGGAACGGGCAGCGGGCGAGATCCTGTAGGAGTTGGGCAGGGGGTGGTCCTGCCGCAATCTTTCCGGCTCTTCTCCCTCGTTCAACGCAAAAGGCCGCCCCGATCCGGAGCGAATCCGCACCTTCACCGGCATGATCAGACGGGTGCTGCGCGGGCGAATGTGAAAAGCTTGTGGCCCGCGCCCTCGTTTGGGACTGCGGGGGCAAAAACCTGTCAGAACCAAGGAGGTTTTGTCAGGGGTTTGTGACTATCGATATTTCTGCCGTTACGATGAAGTATGGGGTGCGGTCAAAAACCACCGATATCGGTGAAAAACTCGTGCCACCAGATGTTGTGTTTCGGCGTCCGAGTTTTTCTTGATCGCGGCATAACCTTATGATTCAATGATCTTATTGGATCGGAGGACGCGCTTATGATGGGTCGGGTTCAGGAGCAAGGGCAGCTGTTTTACCGGTTTCGGCTCGACGACCACGTTCCCGATGATCATTTTCTGCGCCGGGTGGACCAGTTTCTCGACTTCAAGCCACTGCGCGCCGAGCTTGCACCACTTTACAGCCATACCGGACGCCCTTCGATCGATCCCGAGCTGATGATCCGGATGCTGCTGATCGGCTATCTCAATGGCATCCGCTCCGAGACCAGGCTCTGCGAGGACGTGCATCTCAACCTCGCGTATCGGTGGTTTTGTCGTCTTGGGCTTGAAGGTCAGGTGCCAGACAGATCCACATTCTCGAAGAACCGTCACGGTCGGTTTACAGAAGGGGACATCCTGCGGCAGGTTTTCGAAATGGTCGTCCGGCTTTGTATGGAAAACGGTCTGGTTGGTGGCACCGGTGCTCTGGTCGATGGCAGCACGGTTCACGCGGATGCGAACCGCGACAAACGTGCGGCCCATGATGTCATTCAACAGGTCTGGGAAGACAAGGACGAGATCACTCGGCCTGTCCAAGCTTATCTGGACGACCTGGAACATGCGGCGGAAAATTCGCCGGATGGCCCAAAACACAAGCCGCCGAAATACATCTCCGAGACCGATCCGCAGGCAGCATGGTCGTTGAAAGACGGACCAGGGAGGTTCAGCTACGAGGTCAATTATCTAGCCGACGATCTGCACGCCATCATTGTGGACGTGGAGGCGACACCGGCCCGGCTCAGCCAGGAAATCGTCGCCGCGAAAGAGATGCTGGACCGCCACACAGCCGGGTTTGAGCCAAACTCGATCGCCGCCGATAAAAGCTATGGCACCGGGCCGTTTCTGTCTTGGCTCTTTGAGCGAGAGATCACACCCTACATCCCGGTGCTCGACCGCAAGGCACAGACCTTTGGCAAGCTGACCCGGGACGCCTTTGACTATGATGCGGACAAGGATGCGTATGTCTGCCCGCAAGGCCATGAGTTACCGCTTCGCAGCGTGAATGCCGAGACTAGGGTGAAACGGTACAAGGCGAAAGCTTCGCTGTGCCGCGACTGCCCGTTGCGCGCCCAATGCACAGATGCGCCGTCCCGAACTGTCGTTCGCCTGATGGACGAGGAAGCCCGTCAAAAGGCCCGCGACCTGGCCGACACCGACGCCTTCCACACCGCACGTGCCCGCCGCAAGAAGATCGAAATGCTCTTCGCGCACCTGAAACGATGGCTCAAACTGACCCGCCTCCGGGGTCTATCAGGAGCCAACGAAGAATTCCTCCTCGTCGCCACCGCCCAAAACCTCAAACGCCTAGTGAAGCTCGTGGCTATATGAAGACGTGAACAAACAAAACAACACCGAACAAACCCGCCACCAAGGCGGGCAAGCAATGCGTCCGCAGCGACGGCCCAACATCTGGTAGGTCGAGTTTTTCACCGATATCCACCGTTTCTGTCATCCCTCCCCCAACGCAAAAGGCCGCCCCGATCCGGAGCGGCCTTTGATATCTCATTCCGGGCGCTTACCACAGCGTGTCGGCATCCCCCGAGATGTTGATGTAGAGATAGTCGCGCTCCTTGCCGTTGCTGACCATCCCGTTAACCCCATGGTAAGAGTTGTTGTTGCAAGTAAAGATCACGCCCATGTTTTCCTTGGGAGTGAGCGTGGCAACCACAGGGGCGTCTTCTGGCTTGGGGTGGCGCTCGTAGTCCTGCGGCTTCTTGTTTTGCTTGTGCTTGTGGATCGTGAGCGTGCCGCCTTCGATGCCTTCCTTCTCTGCGTCCACGAAATACATCACGAAGGAGGCCAGACGGTTGGCGCGGTCGCAATGCACCTCCTTGTTGTAGCCCTGAAGCGCCTTGTGCACGTCGAGACGGGTAAAGAGGTTCACCGCACCCAGCGAATTCTTGGGGCGGAAGGATTTGGTCAGGCTGCCGAAGCGCTCCTTGAGGGTGGGGCGCACGGTCATGCCCTCGCGGCCCTCGATCAGGGTGCGGTCGTACTTGTCGGGGCGGATCTCGGCGCGGCAGCCGACGCTCTCCAGATGCGGGCCGAAGAGTTCGAGGAACTTCTCGACGAAGGCGGTGGAGTTGATCCAGGCGTCGAACTCGGCCCAGGCCTTGCTGTCCTTGATCAGACGGTCATAGGTCGCGTCGCCGCGGTAGATGTCGAAGCCCTGGCCCGTGCGGCTGCCCGAGAGGCCGGTGTCCTTCTTCTGGTCCTCGAATATGGCGGCAGTTGGGTAATCCCGCCGCAGTTCGGCGTAGAAATCGGGATCGAGAATCTGTTCCGAGATGACGTGGGGAAAGGGATCGGTCTTCACGTCCTCGGGGGAAACGTTCAGCATGGGTCTTCAACTCCTGAGAGATACGCCGCATCGAGTGATGACGGGCTGGGAAATACATGGTTGCCTTCTGACAGGAAAATGCAGCCATTCAAAGGCGGTTTCGAGGAATCCACCGTGCAAACGCAACGGTAATCCGCTGTCGGTGGTTCCCGCCCATGATAGCACAAGCTTGAACCAACGCGCGGCAGCAGCGAAGCAGACACATCCCCTTGGTCCGCCAATGTTGGCGAGAACCCGCCCGTTCGGAGGTCTTTCAAGCGTCACGATTGCACCGATACTGAGAATGTATAACAAGACATCAGCTTGCCCGAACACAGACACCCGATCAGACACACCAAAGCCCTATTAAAGCCAAATTGGCTCGGTAGCCCGTTCAGAAGGACAGGCTTCCCGTTAGAGCGCCCGGTAAAGAAAAAAAGAGGTAGTAGAGTTTGATATGTCAGCTTTGAACCCAGCACGTGCTGCACTCCTGAAAATGTTCGCTCTGGATGCAAAGATCGTCAAAGGGTCAGGGTTCGACCTCGAGGATGAAAACGGGCGGACCTATCTCGACTTTCTGGCGCAATACGGTGCCTTGCCTTTCGGCCACAATCCGCCCGCTCTCTGGGACGCGCTGGATGCGGCCCGTGCCGAACAGATGCCCTCCCTCCTGCAGCCCCTGCGCCCGGTCGAGGCGGAGCGGTTGGCCGACCGGCTGGCCGAAATCACGCCCGGTGATCTTTCCATCACGACCCTGGCCAACAGCGGTGCCGAAACTGTCGAGGCGGCGATCAAGCTGGCGCGCCTGCGCACGGGGCGTTCGGGCATCCTGTCGACCGAGAACGGATTTCACGGCAAGACGCTGGGGGCGCTTTCCGCCACCGGCAAGCCGCTCTA
>JBBSJO010000037.1:0-25161 GCA_038257185.1 Rhodobacterales bacterium
CGAAACGCTTCGCGAAATACCTGGCGGGACCGCCAAGCCCGCAGCCGATGTCCACTAGCTGATCCCCGCTTCGGATTGGCAGAACATCCGCCAGCTCCACAGTTGCTGGGAACCCCCTGGCATGGAAATGGTCCACGGGTGCGAGTCGTTCAATGGTAACGGAGCTGGGATCAATACCGGCCAATTCCATCGTTTCCAGGATCAGGGAATAGACGTCTCCCTTGCCCCAGTGATCCGCAATGGCTTGCGCGTCGGTCATCTCCGCCACCTTTTTTTGTCGGGCATTGATAGCACACTTCCTGCTGTTGTCCGAGGTCGTTTTCTTTGGTCCGCTTGTGGCTCGAAACAGACATTCCCTGACTTTCGGCCAAGTTCTAAAACTCTGAAAAAGACCACCGGTCCGACCACCCCCAGCCCCGCCTCGGCCTGTGGCCCGAAGCACACCCGACCTGACGCCACATCATCGCCTGGCAGGCCGGACTGGCACCACGAGACCGCAAGATTGATTCAATTTTGCCACGGTTCTCCGCCGCATGGCCACCAAGTGGAAACCTTTACCCGCGACAGTGCCGGTCGCGCGAAGTGGTATTTTTCAGTCCCGCTGATTGATGTCACGTCAGATGGGAAGGGCCGGCCAAATGGCGACGACATTCAACGTATTCTACCTCGGCACCGGACCGTCGATTGACCCGACCGAACTCGATTCCGTCAGCGAAAACGGCGGTGCTCTGGTTGGTCAGACCTATGGTTCGGTCGGGAATCCGCTTTTCGAAAATATCGGCAGCTTTTCACCGGGCTTCAGCGGTTATTTCGGCGGCGATTTCGCAAACTATGATACCAATAACTTCTTGTGGTACGACACATTCCGCATTGACGGCGGGGCGGACCATACGTTCGATGGTGTGGTGATCTACAATGCCACGATCACCTATCTGGACGGAACCACGTCAACGATCACGGCCGTTGTTGTTCAGGACACCACCGGCAATCTCTATCTTGTCCCCGAAATCTCATTCAATGCCGATCAGGCAGCGTTGGAAGCCGCACCAATCCGATCGCTGACGCTGGACAGTGTCAATACCACAACCGGCAACCTTTCGGCCGAGCGCTACGACGCCAACTTCTACACCTCCAATGGGATCGTCGATGGTACTGGCGGCGACGACGTAATGGGCGACGGCTATGCCGACGGCGAGGGCGACCAGATCTCGGACACTGACGATACGATCGACGCCGGGGGCGGGAATGATACTGTCGAGGCCGGGGCCGGCAACGACGTGGTCGATGGCGGCACCGGCAATGACGGTCTGATTGGCGGCACCGGAGACGACAGCCTGATCGGCGGGGACGGCCTTGACACCATCCGTGGCGGATCGGGTTTGGACACGATCCTTGGCGGCTCCGGCAATGACGATCTGATCGGTGACGACGGCGGCGATGTGATCTTCGGCGACGTCGGGAATGACTGGATTGTCGGCGGAGCCGACAACGACACGTTGTACGGCGGCGACGATGCCGATGTCTTTCTGATCGCCGATGGTGACGGTTTCGATGTGATTGCCGGTGGCGAGGGTGGAACCGACAGCGACGCCGTTGCACTTTGGAGCGTGACGTCGACTCAAGGGGTATCTGTCACCTTTTCCGGCAACGAAGCTGGGACCTACGATTTTTCCGGCACTGTCGGCGCCGGCACATTTACCGAGATCGAGGCGATCTGGGCCACGATGTATGCCGACACCCTGGATGGGTCTTTGTCGAATACCTCCATCATGTTCTTCGGCCACGACGGCAACGACATCTTCATCGGCGGTGGCGGCAATGACATCGCCTGGGGCGGAGCCGACAGCGATTCACTGGTCGGCGGTGCGGGCAATGACTGGATAGACGGCTACACCGGTGATGACACTCTCTTGGGCGGGGATGGTGCGGATAGTCTCACCGGCGGCGGCGGTGACGATTCCCTGACCGGCGGCGATGACGACGATGTCTTTGTCTACAACCCCGGCGACGGCAGTGACACGATCAGCGATTTCAACACCGGCAATACCGGTACGCTCGCTGACGGCGACAATACCAACAACGATTTCGTCGACCTCTCCGGTCTTTACGACCATATTTCCGAACTCTATGCCGACCAGGCCGATGACGGCGTGCTGAACCAATCCAACGACGGCGTCGATGGGGTGGACTATTCCGACAACGACAGTTTTGGCAGCGGCTCACTGACCTTTACCGGGGCCAGCGCCGACGGATCATTCTTTACAGCCGAAAACACCAATGTCGTTTGCTTCACCGATGGCACCGTGATCCGCACGCCGCAGGGCGACCGGCTGATCGGCGATCTGGCGGTCGGCGATCTGGTCACGACCATGGACAATGGTCCGCAACCGATCCGCTGGATCGGTTGCAGGCGCCTGGATCACGCGGCGTTGTTGTCCAGCCCCCACCTGCGCCCGATCCTGATCCCCAAGGACGTGCTGGGAACGGCGCGCAACCTGTTGGTCTCGCCCCAGCACGGCATGCTGCTGGGGCGCGATCATCTCGTGCGCGCCAAACATCTGGTGGAGGCCCCGAAATCGCGGGTCAGAGTGGCGCATGGCCGACGATCCGTCACCTACATTCATTTGATGTTCGATGCCCACCAGATCGTCTTCGCCGAGGGCGCGCCTTCGGAAAGCTTCTATCCCGGCACGATGGCGCAACGCATGATCGACCCCGCCGCCCTGTCGGAACTGCGCAGCCTGTTTCCGCAGGTCTGCACCCCAGAGCTCGACAAGAGCGCGATCTCATGCAGATACGGCGCGCCCGCGCGGCCATTTCTCTGGAAGAAATCCGTCCCTGAGCGTTTCAGTCAAATGGGTCATGTCATGGCCTGACTAAACCGTTTCGCGTTTACCTAGAAATATGTCGCATCACCTGACGCGTTGAAAATCGCTGTAGCGCTTTCGCGAGACTGGTCTGTCTCAGATGGCGAGCGGCAAGGTTGCGGGATGAGCTGCCACGGAACGGATCTCGTATCGCCATCTCCGAGCGACGCCGATGGTCCCCCTTCGCGCGTTGGGAGGGGTCGCAACGAGTTGTTCTCGGATATGTTCGCCCAATAACCTCGAATTTGGTTCTACGCGCCGCTAAATGCAAATTTCCGTTTTGGCGGTCGTCTTTTTGGTTCGGGGGCAGATACAGGCCAGGATCGCCGTGAAGCCGACTCCTCGTGGGCGCCAGAGTTTCGGGACATTCGTCACGTATGCCGACCATGCGGGACGAAGATTACATTGATCGCGAATGCCTGAATGTCTGATTAGGAGGAATGATGAACGGTTTTTCTCTAGGCACTCCAGCCCATTTGATTTTTTAACGGTTCTTTGACGAGGGTAGGCGCCAAGGCATTTGGTGGTGAATTTCGGAGATTGTCGCCCGGAACCTCAGAGGCTCCAGATCGAACCTGTGCATCCGGAAAGACAAAGGGCCGCGCGAGCGGCCCCTTATTAATTTTCGGTGCGGTCCAAGAACCGCCCTCAGGCCGCCTTTTCTTCGGGTGCAAAGCGGCCATAGAAGGTCTGCCCCTTCGCCGCCATTTCGCGCAGCAGGTCCGGGCACTTGAACCGTTCGCCGTATTTCTCCGTCAGCTGGTCGCAGCGCTCCGCCGCATAGGGAGCGCCGAGCATGTCGAGCCACGACAGCGGCCCGCCGGACCAGGGCGCGAAGCCCCAGCCGAGGATCGCGCCCACGTCACCCTCGCGGATGTCCATCAGCACGCCTTCCTCCAGCGCGCGCACGGCCTCCAGCACCTGGGAGAACATCAGGCGGTCCTGCACCTCCTGCAATTCAGGTTGCGGATCGGCCAGCGGGTACTTGTCCTGCATGCCTTTCCAATAGCCCAAACGCTTGCCCTTCTCGTCGTAGTCGAAGAACCCTGCGTTGGACTTGCGCCCCAGACGGCCCTGTTCCTCCAACCAGAAGATCAGGTCGTCGGCACCCGAAGCCGGATAGGCGTTGCCCATGGCCTTCTTGGTGGCCCGCGCAATCTTGGCGCCGAGGTCGATGGAGGTCTCGTCGGTAAGTTGGATCGGCCCCACGGGGAAGCCCAGCATGGAGGCGGCATGGTCGATGTACCATGGTGCCACACCTTCGGTGATCATCCGCGCGCCTTCGTTGACGTAAGGGATGATGCAACGGTTGGCGTAGAAGAACCGCGCGTCGTTGACGACGATCGGCGTCTTGCGGATCTGACGTACATAGTCGAGCGACTTGGCCACCGCACGGTCGCCAGTTTCCTTGCCCTTGATGATCTCCACCAGCAGCATCTTCTCGACGGGCGAGAAGAAGTGGATGCCGATGAACTGCTCCGGACGGCTGGAGGCCTTGGCCAGACCCGTGATCGGCAGGGTGGAGGTGTTGGAGGCGAAGATGCAGTCCTCGGGGATCACGGCTTCGACCTTCCTGGTCATCTCGGCCTTTACGTCCGGGTCCTCGAACACCGCCTCGATGATCAGGTCGCAGCCCTTGAGCGCGTCGAGATCAGGGGTCGCGGTGATGAGGTCCATCGCTGCGGCCTTCTTCTCAGGCGTGGATTTCTTGCGCGAAATCCCCTTGTCGAAGTAGCTCTCGGCATAGGCTTTTCCCTTGTCGGCGGCGGCCTGGTCGCGGTCGATCAGCACCACTTCGATGCCCGCCTGCGCGGAGACGAGGGCGATGCCCGCGCCCATCATGCCGGCACCCAGTACGCCCAGCTTCTTCACGCGCTGGTCCGGCACGCCTGCGGGTCGCACCGCCCCCTTCTCCAGCGCTTCCTTGTTGAGGAAGAGTGAGCGGATCATGGCACCCGATGAGGGATTCATCAGCACGGAGGTGAACCACCGTGCCTCGATCTTGAGCGCCGTTTCGAAGGGCACCAGCGCGCCCTCGTAGACCGCCGACAGCAGCGCCTTGGGGGCCGGGAAGGCGCCTTGGGTCTTGCCGTTGACCATGGCATTCGCGCCCACGAAGGTCATGAAGCCCGCCGGATGATAGGGCGCGCCGCCAGGCATCTTGTAGCCCTTGGCGTCCCAGGGTTTCACCAGATCCGCGTCCTTGGCGTTGAGCACCCATTCCCGCGCGGCGGCCATCGGGTTGTCGCTGACCTCGTCCACGATCCCGGCCTTCACAGCGGCGTCGGGGCTGACCATCTTGCCTTCCAGCAGGAAGGGCGAGGCCGCCATCGCGCCCAGCTTGCGGGTCAGGCGCGTGGTGCCACCGGCACCGGGGAAGATGCCGACGAGGATTTCCGGCAACCCGATGCGGGCCTTGGGGTTGTTGGCGACGAAGATGCGGTGGGTGGCGAGCGGCAGTTCCAACCCGATGCCCGCAGCCGTACCGGGCAGGACTGCAGCGATGGGCTTGCCGCCGGTCAGCTTCTTGGGGTCCATGCCTGCACGCTCGATCTTGCGCAGCAGGGCGTGCATCTTCATTGTGCCCTCGAAGAGGCCCTTGGCGGGATCGTCGCCCGCGGATTCCTTCATCTTGGCCAGCAGGTTCAGGTCCATGCCGCCTGCGAAGGAGCCTTCCTTGCCGGAGGTGATGATCACGCCCTTAACGCCATCGTCGGCAAGCGCCTCGTCGATGAGCGTGTCGAGCTCCTGCAAGCCGTCGAGGGACATCACGTTCATGGATTTGTCCGCGACGTCCCAGGTGATGACGGCCACACCGTCGTTGTCGGTCTTCATGGTGAAATCGGTCATTTTTCTCTCCCTCGTTCGGGCTGTGTCAGGTGCGCTGAAAGGTGTAATCAGCGAATTTTTCGAGCAGCTGTTCGATCAGCGCCAGCGTGGCTTCGGGCCCCTGGGCGCAATCTTCCTCGCTCAGCAGGATGCGTTTGAACTCGCCAAATCGTTCGCGATCGCGGGGATCGCTCGGGTCCATGCGATGCTTGAAGAAGAGCGCGGGCGTGTCCTGATAAAGGCGGACATAGTCGCCGTCATCCTCCACCGCGATCCGCAGATCGTCCGGCCCCTCGTCCGCAGCAAGGGCTGCAACGGCGTGGAAGGGGTGCACGTCGCGGGCCATCAGACCCGCTCGATGATGGTTGCCGCACCCATGCCGGAAGCGATGCAGAGCGTGGCCATGCCGACTTCCTTGTCGGCGCGCTCCAGCTCGTCCAGAAGCGTGCCGATGATCATGGCACCTGTCGCGCCCAGAGGGTGGCCCATCGCGATAGAACCGCCGTTGACGTTGACCCTGGCATCATCCACGTCGAAGGCCTACATGAAGCGCATGACGACGGCGGCGAAGGCTTCGTTGACCTCGAAAAGGTCGATGTCGCCGATCTTCATGCCGTTGTCGGCGAGGATCTTTTCGGTCACCGGCACGGGGCCGGTCAGCATGATCGTGGGATCGGTGCCGATCTTGGCAGTGGCGCGGATGCGCGCGCGGGGTTTCAACCCGTACTTCTCGCCGAAGGCTTTGTTGCCGATCAGTACGGCGGCGGCCCCGTCCACGATACCGGAGGAGTTACCGGCGTGGTGGATATGGTTGATCTTCTCAAGGTGCGGGTACTTCATCAGCGCGATCTTGTCGAAGCCGGGCATGACTTCGCCCATCGCCTGAAAGGCAGGGTTCAGCGCGCCGAGCGACTGCATGTCGGTCTGGGGCCGCATGTATTCGTCGTGATCGAGGATCGCGAGACCGTTCTGATCGCGGACCGTGATGACGGATCTGGCAAACCGGCCTTCGTCCCAGGCCTTTTTCGCACGTTGCTGGGATTGCACAGCCAGCTGGTCGGCCTCATCGCGGGTAAAGCCGTATTCGGTCGCGATGATATCGGCGGAGATGCCCTGCGGCACGAAGTATTTCTCCATCGCCAGCGTCGGATCCACGGCAATGGCAGCACCGTCGCTGCCCATGGCCACGCGGCCCATCATCTCCACCCCGCCGGCGATATAGGCGCTGCCCGCCCCGCCGCGGATCTGGTTGGCGGCGAGGTTGACCGCCTCCATGCCGGACGCGCAGAAGCGGTTGATCGCGAGGCCCGGAATGCGTTCGTCGAGGTCGGAGGCCAGCACGGCAGAGCGTGCAAGGCAGCCGCCCTGTTCCATCACCTGCGTGACGTTGCCCCAGATCACATCCTCGACGGCATGGCCTTCGAGGTTGTTGCGCTCCTTTACGGCGTTCAGCGTCAGGGCCGACAGGCGCAGCGCGGTCACCTCGTGCAGGCTGCCGTCGGCGCGACCCTTGCCGCGCGGGGTGCGCAGGGCGTCGTAGATATAGGCATCTTCGGTCATCTTGGTCCTCCTTCAGGCGCGGAAGCGCCGGGTATTTCCGTGACGCGCGGTCAGCGGGTAATTGTTCATTGCGCTCGGTCGGCGGGCGACTGTTTATTGCGCCCGGTCGGCGGGCGACTGTTTATTGCGCCCGGTCGGCGGGCGACCCGGGCATGAGGTCGTAGGGGGCCTTCCAGCCCGGTGTTTCACTCAGACGCGTCAGCCACGCGTCGATGTGCGGCCATGCGCTGCGGTCGAAGCCGAAGGGCTCGGGGTAATAGAGGTAACCGCAGCAGGTCAGGTCCGCGTTGGTGATGGCGTCGCCGACGATCCAGTCGCGGCCTTCGAGGTGGCTGTTCAACACGCCGAAAGTTCCCTTGAGGCGGGCCAGCGTGAAGTCGATCACCCCGGCGGGGCGCTTGTCCTCGGGCACGAAGTTCATCAGGAACCGCAACATCCCGGCGTTCGAGCTGAGCTTGTGGTTGTCCCAAAGTACCCAGCGCAGGATCTCGCGCCGTTCGTTCGCGTCCTTGCCGCCGAATTTGCCGGTCTTTTCCGACAGGTAGTCCTGGATCACGCCCGACTGCGTCAGGCGGACGTCGCCGTCGATCAGCACCGGGGCCTCGCCCATCTCGTTCACTTCGCTGCGATATTCCGGCGAGCGGGTCTGGCCGTTGAAGAAGTCGACCTTGACCGGCTGCCAGTCGAGGGGCCCGAGTTCGAGCGCGAGGGCCGCCTTGTAGGAGTGGCCGGATTCGCCGAAGCAATGCAGTTGGATGGTCATGGGTCGGGTCCTTGTTGGCTGGTGTCGGACCGGGGGTTTCACACCCCCGGACCCCCGTGGAGGTTTATATGGCAAGATGAAGCAGGGGAGGGGTGTGTGCCCAGTGCCGCCTGCGGTGGGCCTAGCGTTTGCGATCCTCCAGTTCGGAGTTGAACAGGCGCAGCCGGGCCGTCAGGTTTTCCTCATGCGTCACCGAATTGAAGTTCTCGAAGAGGAACGACAGTGCCTCGCCCTCGTCCAGACCAGCGTCGCGGCTGAACTTCTTCAGCCGCCTGTACCCGTCTTCCGTCATGGCGACGGGAAAACGACGGGTCAGGCGAAAGCGTTTCGGCATTTTAACCTCTTGTTAACAAAGAAGGTTTCGCGACGAAACCAAGGCTTCAGAAGTGCGCGGCCTCCAGTGCCATCACCGTATCCGCGCCGGACTGGATGCGGGTCAGGTGCAATGCCGTGGCAGGCAGTTGCCGCGCCATGTAGTAGCGCCCGGTGGCCAGTTTCGTCTTGTAGAATGACGGGTCACCCTTGCCTTCGGCAAGCGCCTTATTGGCGGCGAGGCCCATTTTCGCCCACATGAGGCCCAGGCAGACATGCCCGAACATGTGCATGAAGTCATTGGACCCCGCGAGCGCGTTATTGGGGTTCTTCATGCCGTTCTGCATGAAGTACAAGCCGGCCTGCTGCAGATCCTTGCTGGCGGCCTTGAGGGGGTCGAGGAAGGACTCCACAATTGATGCGTCCTGACCGGCGTTGTCCTTGATGAAGCCCTTCACCAGATCGAAGAATGCCATTACGTGCTTGCCGCCGTCCTGCGCCAGCTTGCGGCCGACCAGATCGAGCGCCTGCACGCCGTTTGCGCCTTCGTAGATCATCGCGATCCGGGCATCGCGGGTGAACTGGGACATGCCCCATTCCTCGATATAGCCGTGTCCGCCGTAGACCTGCTGGGCCTTCACGGTCATGTCGTAGCCCACGTCCGTCAGGAAGCCCTTGATCACGGGCGTCAGCAGCGACACGAGGCCGTCGGCGTCTTTGTCGCCCGCCCGGTGGGCCGCGTCGATCATGGTGGCGCCCCAGAGGATGAAGGCGCGGGCACCCTCTGCGAAACTCTTCTGGTCCATCAGCGAGCGGCGGATGTCGGGATGGACGATGATCGGGTCGGCGGGCTTGTCGGGTGCCTCGGCCCCTGTCACCGCGCGGCCCTGCAGGCGGTCCTTGGCGTAGATCACTGCGTTCTGGTAGGCGACGTCGGCCTGCGCCAAGCCTTGCATGCCGACACCGACGCGCGCTTCGTTCATCATGGTGAACATGGCGCGCATGCCCTTGTGCTCCTCGCCCAACAGGAAGCCCGTCGCACCGTCGTAGTTCATCACGCAGGTGGAGTTGCCGTGGATGCCCATCTTTTCCTCGATGGAGCCGACGGCGACGCCGTTGCGCGCGCCGAGCGAGCCGTCCTCGTTCACCATGAACTTCGGCACGATGAAGAGCGACACGCCCTTGATGCCTTCGGGACTGCCCTCGATCTTGGCCAGCACCAGATGGATGATGTTGTCGGCCATGTCGTGTTCACCCGAGGAGATGAAGATCTTCTGCCCGGTGATCCTGAAGCTGCCGTCGTCCTGTGGGGCGGCCCTGGTGCGCATCAGGCCCAGATCGGTGCCGCAGTGCGGCTCCGTCAGGTTCATCGTGCCGGTCCAGTCGCAGGAGACCATGTTGGGCAGGTATGTGTCCTTCTGCGCCTCGGTGCCGTGCGCGAGGATCGCCGAAGCCGCCCCGTGGGTCAGGCCCTGATACATCGTGAAGGCCTGATTGGCGGCGGAGAACATTTCTCCCACGGCGGTGCCGATGACGTAGGGCATGTTCTGCCCGCCGTATTGCTCCGGCATGTCGAGACCCGGCCAGCCACCTTCCTTGACCTTCGCGAAGGCCTCCTTGAAGCCCTTGGGCGTGTAGACCACGCCGTTTTCCAGTCGGCAGCCTTCCTTGTCGCCGACCACGTTCAGCGGCGCCAGCACCTCGGAGGTCAGCTTGCCCGCCTCTTCGAGAATGGCGGAGGTGAACTCCGGCTCCAACTCGTCGTAGCCGGGTGTCTTGGAGGAGGTCACGTTCAGCACATCGTGCAGCACGAATTGCAGATCCTGGGTGGGGGCGGTGTAGCTGGGCATGAAGGATTCTCCGTTGGTGCGTCGCGTTCGGTTTTGGAGCCGCGGGGTGTGGTTATTCGGCGACCTTGCGGGACTGGTTCATGGAGGAGATCATCTTCTCCCCCCACTTGAGCTGTCCGCGAAGTTCGTCGATCGCCTCGTTCAACTCGTCACGCTGCGCTTCCATCTGGGAAAGGCGCGCGCGGGCAATCTCGTAGGTGCGGGTGATCTGGGTCTGCTGCTGGTCGCCCATGTGGTAAAGGTCCAGCAACTGGCGGATTTCCTCGAGGCTGAAGCCGAAACGCTTGCCGCGCAGGATCAGTTTCAGCCGCGCGCGGTCGCGCTTGGTGAAAAGGCGCTTCTGGCCGTCGCGGACCGGGAAAAGAAGTTCCTTGGCCTCGTAGAATCGCAGGGTCCGCGGTGTGACGTCATAGGCATCACACATCTGGCGGATGGTCAGGGTTTCGGTACTCATCTGAGATACTTTCATCGGGAATGTCACGGTACTGACCAGAATCTAGGCGGGTTGGCCCTGCTTACAACAGTGGTTGACGTTGACGTAAGTCAGACGTTACGTCACTTTTAAGGGTGACGTGACGGGGCCTTGCGTAAAGCGGTGAATCCCGTTTGAAACAGGCCTTCGCCGCCCTGCGCGCGCCGGGCTCGCGCGCTGCGTCACAGTGGGGGACTGCGGCGTTTCAGCGCTATTTCGCCGGTCGGAGAAGCGCCCTGGCCGTGTCGTCGCGCAGTTTCTGCAGCTCGGTGATCGCCTCGTCGAGGTGCCTGCGCTGCTCGGCCAGTTCGGTCAATTGCCGGTCGGCCATGATGATCCAGGCATCCATCTGCGCGGTGGTGCCTTCCTTTTCGTAGATCAGCAGCCACTGGCGGATGTCTTCGAGGGCGAAGCCGAACTTGCGGCCGCGCAGAATCAGCTTCATCCGCGCCTGTTCCCGCGGGCCGTAGAAGCGCGCGCGGCCGTCGCGGTCGGGCTTGAGAAGTTCGATGTATTCGTAATAGCGCAGCGTGCGCGGCGTCACGTCGAAGCGGGCGCACATGTCCTTGAATGTCAGACTTTGTTCGGTCATGTGACGCCTCCCTAGCGCAAGGCTAGAACCTGGGGCACACGAGCGCAACAGGCGGTCTTGCCCTTTGCAGGGCACGCCTTGATAAAGGTCGGAATCAGCGGACAAGGACGCAGCCCCTCATGTCAGACCAGAGCAGACAGGCGCAGCAATTCATCAAGGTGCTGCCGCATTCGGTGGCTTTGGGTATGCAACTCGACTCACTGGATGCGGGCACGGCGGTGATTTCCATGCCCTATGACGCGCGGCTGGTGGGCGACCCCACGACCGGGGTGGTGCACGGGGGCGCGGTCTCGGCGTTGATGGACACCTGCTGCGGGGCGGCGGTGATGAGCCATCCGCGCAATCCGGCAGCCTCGGCGACGATGGACCTGCGCATCGAATACCTGCGTGCGGCGACGCCCGGCCAGACGATCACCGCGCGCGCCACCTGTTATCATGTGACGCGTTCGGTCGCCTTCGTTCGCGCCTCGGCCAGTGACGGCGATGTCGACAACCCGGTCGCCATCGCCACTGGCACCTTCACGGTGGAGGGCAATCGATGAGCGCCCGCCGTCCGCCGGAACCGGTGCAGGTCATCAAGCAGCGCCGCGACGGCGTGCTGCGCGCCATGGTCGACGGCGTGCCCTATATCCAGTTCCTCGGCATCCAGTTCGAGCGGCGCGGCGACGAGCTGACCGGTGTGCTTCCCTTCAAGGACATGCTGATCGGCAACCCGATGCTGCCGGCGCTGCACGGGGGGGCCACGGCAGCCTTTCTTGAGGTGACGGCGATCATCACGCTCAGCTGGGGGCTGATCTGGGAGGACATGGAGAGCGGGGCGCTGGATGTGACGCAGCTGGATACCGACCACCTGCCGCGCCTGCCCAAGACCATCGACTTCACCGTGGATTACCTGCGCTCGGGCCTGCCGCGCGACGCTTATGCGCGGGCGCGGATCAACCGGTCGGGGCGGCGCTATGCCTCGGTGCATGTGGAGGCCTGGCAGGACAACCGCACGCGCATCTTTGCGCAGGCGACAGGGCATTTCCTGATGCCGCAGCGGCAGGGCTGACGTGGAAGAGGCCATCAGCGACGCGGAGGTCCGTGCCGTCGACAAGGGCGCGCTCGACCCCCGCGACGTCGTCACACACCGCCGCGTGCTGAACATCGCCCTCCCCATCGTCATCTCCAACGCCACAGTGCCGATCCTTGGCGCGGTGGATACCGGCGTCGTGGGGCAGCTGGGGCTGGCGGCCCCCATCGGAGCGGTGGGGCTGGGCGCGATCATCCTCTCGGCGCTTTACTGGATCTTCGGGTTTCTGCGCATGGGAACGGTGGGCCTGACGGCGCAGGCTGCAGGCAACGATGACCACGCAGAGGTCGCGGCCCTGCTGACACGCGGCCTGCTGATCGGTGCAGGGGCAGGGGCGCTGGTGGTGCTGCTGCAGGTCCCGCTCTTCTGGGCGGCCTTCAGCATCTCGCCCGGCTCGGCGGAGGTCGAGGGTCTGGCGCGGGACTACATGACCATCCGCATCTGGTCGGCGCCCGCCGCAGTCTCGATCTATGCCATCACCGGCTGGCTCATCGCGCTGGAGCGCACGCGGGCGGTGCTGGTGATCCAGGTCTGGATGAACGGGCTCAACATCGTGCTGGACCTGTGGTTCGTGCTGGGGCTGGACTGGGGCGTGCAGGGTGTCGCCATCGCCACCTTCCTCGCCGAATGGTCGGGTGCACTGCTGGGCCTGTGGTTCTGCCGTGCGGCCTTCCGCGCCCCGGACTGGCGCAACTGGGTGCAGGTCTTCGACCGCTCGCGCTGGATGCACATGGTGCGGCTGAACACCGATATCCTGATCCGCTCAATGCTGCTGGAGGGGATGTTCGTGTCCTTCATGTTCCTCGGATCGGGACTGGGCGACGCAACGCTGGCGGCCAATCAGGTGCTGCTGCAGTTCCTGATGATCACCGCCTTCGGGATGGACGGTTTCGCCTTTGCCGCCGAGGCGATCGTCGGGCGCGCCCTCGGGGCGCGGCAGCGGGCGGTGCTGCGGCGTGGCGCGGTGCTGACATCCGGATGGGGGCTGGCGATCTCTGCCCTGATGACGCTGGGTTTCGCGTTCTTCGGGGGGGCGATCATCGACCTGATGGCCAAGGCCGTCGACGTGCAGGTTATGGCGCGGGTCTATCTACCCTACATGGTGGCGGCACCACTGGCGGGTTGGGCGGCCTGGATGCTGGACGGCATCTTCATCGGCGCCACCCGGTCGCGCGACATGCGGAACATGATGGTGGTGTCCTTTGCCTTCTACCTCGCGGCCCTGGCGCTGCTGGTGCCGTCGTTGGGCAACCACGGGCTCTGGATCGCGCTGCTGCTGTCATTTGTCGTGCGCGGGATCACGCTGGGCCTGCGCTACCCGGCGCTTGAGGCCTCGGCGGGGTAGTCGTTTTCCTTGAAGGAAAACGAACGGAATTTTTGAAAAATTCCGGGTTGCGGCAATCAACACGGTTGGTGGCGGTGGCGGCTGCGGCGTGAATCACAACATGTCGCGGAGAGTTTCCGGCGGGCGACCGATCACGGCGCGGCTTCCCTTGAAGGCGATGGGGCGTTCGATGAGGATCGGGTGGGCGGCCATTGCCGCAAGAAGTGCCGCATCGGGCGTATCGGGTCCGAGACCCAGGTCGCGGAATACCGTCTCGCCCTTGCGCATAATCTCCAGCACGGGTGGGTTGCCGAGAGCGGTGCGGGCCGCCTTCATCTCCGCCACGCTTGGTGCGTCTTCGAGGTAGCGGCGCAGGGTCACGGGCACCCCCGCCGCCTCGATCAGGGCCAGCGCCTGCCGGGATTTGGAGCAGCGCGGGTTGTGCCAGAGGGTGATCACAGAAACTCTTCCCGCCTGCTGCCGACTGCGTCTGCGACGGACGCAAAGCCGTCGCGTGCCAGCAGGGCGTCGAGGCCGGTTGCGATCTCCTCCACCAGGGTCAAGCCGCCGTAGACCAGCGCGGTATAGAGCTGCACCGCCGAGGCACCCGCGCCGATCTTGGCATAGGCCTGCTCCGCCGAGCCGATGCCGCCGACGCCGATCAGGGGGATGTCCGTGAGCGTGGAGAGTCGCGCCAGCACGCGGGTCGATCTGGCAAAAAGCGGCGCGCCGGAAAGCCCGCCGGTCTGGTCCCGCGCGGCGGCGCGCAGGCCTTCGCGGTCCAGTGTGGTGTTGGTTGCGATGATCGCTGCGACACGCGATTGCGTCGCCACCTCCGCCACATCCGCGAGATCGGCATCGGAAAGGTCCGGTGCGATCTTGAGGAAGACGGGTGTGGCGCCGTGGACCTCCATCACCCTGTCCAGCAGGGCGGCCAGCGCGGCCTTGCCCTGAAGGTCACGCAGGCGTTCGGTGTTGGGCGATGAGACGTTGACGGTGGCGAAGTCCACGTGGTCGCGGGCGGCCATCATGACGCGTGCGAAATCCTCGGCGCGGTCGGTGCTGGTCTTGTTCGCGCCGAGGTTCAGGCCAACCGGCACCCCCGCCCCCCGGCGCGAGAGCCGCGCGACGATGGCCTGCATGCCCTCGTTGTTAAAGCCGAAGCGGTTGATCGCGGCGGCGTCCTCCGTCAGGCGGAAAAGCCGCGGACGCGGGTTGCCCGGTTGGGGCAGGGGCGTGGCGGCCCCCACTTCGATGAAGCCGAAGCCCGCGCGGGACAAGGGTGCCACGGCCACGGCATTCTTGTCGAAGCCGGCGGCGAGGCCCACGGGATTGGGCAGGTCAAGCCCGGCGATGCGCGTGGCGAGGCGGGGCGAGGTGACAGGGCCGGGGTCAGGGGCCAGTCCGCATTGCAGCGCGCGGATCGCCAGACCGTGGGCGGTTTCGGGGTCAAGGCGGTGCAGGGCGGCGAGCCCCAACCGCTCCATCGCCGCCTTCATGCAAATCCATCCGTCAAGGGCAGGCCCCGGCTGCGGATCAGGCGGGAGGTGCGCACGGCGGCCTGACGGTGCACGACGGCCGTTTTGTAGTCGGGGTCCGAGATCATCGCGAGGAAGGCATGGGCAACAGGGTAGCGCGCGATGAACATGATGTCCCAGCGTTCCTCCGCCGGGCCGATCAGCGTCAGGTCGAACTGCCCGCGCCAGAGGATCGAGCCACCGAGGCGCGCGAGGACGGGCGCGGTGTCCTTGCCGTAGAGGCGATAGGCCTGCGCCCCGCTCAACCCGTCACGGGCCAGAAGGTGGTCGCCGGGATAGTTGGCCTTGTCGCGCAGGGCCACGAGATTGAGCATGTCGAGCGGTGCGTCGCGGTCCAGACCCTTGAAGGCGTCGAACTGCGCGCGGTCGGGGTCGATGTAGCCTGTCACGCGCTCGCCTCGGCCAGGCCCACGGGGAACTGGTGCACGCCGTTCACCAGCGGCAGCGGCTGCGCCCAGAGCACATCCGTCATCTGCAGTTTGCGATAGAGATGGGGGAATTCGGCGCCGCCGCGTGACACCTCCCATTTCAGCGCCTTCCCGAGCGCCTTGGCATCCACGGCCAGCAGGAACAGGTCCTCTTGCCCCGCGAAATGCCTTGCCGCCGTTTCGGGGGCCTGATCGGCGGTGGAGAAATGCACGTAGCCGTCGGTCACGTCGATGGGCGCACCCTCGGTTTCACCGGACTTGCGCAGTGCCGCCCATTCGTCGGCGCGGAATATCTTGTATATGATCATGCGGCACTGTTGCCCCGGGGGGCTTGGGGGGTCAAGGCCCCGCTGCGGCGCGCACAGCCGCAAGATGAGGCGCTTGCCGCGACGCCAACCCGGGGTGGGTCAACATCTGCTTTGACTCCCTTCCGCTTGCAGGCCACCATACCTGCATCACCACTCCAACGGGGGAAAACCGATGAAACGATTCCTGACAGCCAGCGCGGCGCTGGCCCTGACCAGCGGCATGGCCGCCGCAGATTACAGCCTGACCATCCTGCACACGAACGATTTCCACGCCCGGTTCGAACCGATCAGCAAGTATGACGGTCCCTGCTCGGCGGAAGAAAATACCGCGGGCGAATGTTTCGGCGGGTCGGGCCGGTTGGTCTCGGCAATCGAAGAGGCGCGCGCGCGGTCCAACAACGCGATCCTCGTGGACGGGGGTGACCAGTTTCAGGGCACGCTGTTCTATACGTACTACAAAGGCGCGCTGGCCGCCGAAATGATGAACAAGATGGGTTACGACGCGATGACCGTGGGCAACCACGAATTCGACGATGGCCCCGAAGTGCTCAAGGGTTTCATGGACGCGCTGGAGTTCCCCATTCTGATGTCCAACGCCGACGTCAGCAAGGAGCCGCTGCTGGCCGACAAGCTGGCGAAATCCGCCATCATCGAGCGCGGCGGCGAGAAGATCGGCCTCATCGGCCTGACACCACGGGACACTGACGAACTGGCAAGCCCCGGTGACAACATCACCTTCTCCGATCCGGTCGCGGCGGTGCAGGGCGAGGTCGACAAGATGACCGCGGAAGGCGTGAACAAGATCATCGTTCTGAGCCATTCCGGCTACAAGGTCGACCAGAAGGTCGCCGCCGAGACAACCGGCGTGGACGTGATCGTGGGCGGGCATACCAACACGCTGCTGAGCAACACCGACGAAAACGCGGAAGGCCCGTATCCCACGATGGTGAACAACACCGCCATCGTATCGGCCTATGCCTATGGCAAGTTCCTGGGCGAGCTGAATGTGACTTTCGATGACGAAGGCAATGTCACCGAAGCCACAGGCGAACCGCTGGTCATGGATGCCGCGGTGGTCGAGGACGAAGCGACCGTAGGCCGCATCGCCGAGGCCGCCGCACCGCTGGAGGAGATCCGCAGCAAGGTGGTGGCCGAAGCCTCCGACATGATCGAGGGCAACCGCGACGTCTGCCGGATCCAGGAATGTTCGATGGGCAACCTCATTGCCGACGCCATGCTGGCCCGGGTCAAGGATCAGGGCATCGACGTGGCGATCGCCAATTCGGGCGGCCTGCGCGCGTCCATCGACGCGGGCGAGGTCACGATGGGCGAGGTTCTGACGGTGTTGCCGTTCCAGAACACGCTGTCGACCTTCCAGGTCACTGGCGAGACGCTGAAAGCGGCGCTTGAGAACGGCGTGAGCCAGATCGAGGAAGCGGCCGGGCGCTTCCCGCAGGTCGCGGGCATGAGTTTTGCCTTCGATGCCAAGGCGGCGCCCGGCGAGCGCATCAGCGACGTGATGATTGATGGCGCAGCGCTGGACCCGGCCAAGGTCTATGGCGTGGTGTCCAACAACTACGTGCGCAACGGCGGCGACGGCTATGAGATGTTCAAGACCGCGGACAACGCCTATGATTACGGCCCCGACCTTGCCGACGTGACGGCAGAGTTCCTGGCCGCCAAGGGTCCCTACACGCCCTATACCGACGGGCGGATCGTGGCGAAGTAGGCCCGAGGCGACCGAAAGACAAAAAGGACGCGCCCCGCCGGTTCGGGGCGTGTCTGACCTGACGGCGGGGTCGAAACATCCCTTGTCGCCGCGACGACGGAAACTGTCCGATGTCTCTTGAACTCTTTTCCCACCCCTTTTCCTCCTATTGCCAGAAGGTGCTCATGGCGCTTTGGGAAAACGGGACCCCTTTCATTTACCGTCACTTGGAAGATCCGGAGGCCGCAGCCGAGCGTGCGGTGCTTTGGCCTATGGGCCGCTTTCCCGTGCTGAGGGACAGGGGAAGGACGGTGGTGGAATCCAGCATCATCATAGAATATCTCGATCTTCATCACGCGGGCCCGGTCAGGTTCCTGCCTGCTGATCCGAAGGCAGCGCTCGACGTACGGTTCATGGACCGGTTCTTCGACATCTATGTCATGGGCGAGATGCAGAAGCCGGTCGCGGCTGCCATTGCCGATGACAAGGGCCGCACAGAGGAGGCGCGCGCAACCGCTGCCGTCGCGCTCGACAAGGCCTATGGCTGGCTCGAAACACGGCTGGAGGGGCGGAACTGGGCTGCGGGCGATACCTTTGGCATGGCGGACTGCGCTGCGGCGCCGTCCCTGTTCTATGCCGACTGGGTGCACCGCATCAGCCCGGACTTTCCCCTGTTGAGCGCCTACCGGGCGCGGCTCTGCGCGCGGCCCTCCTTTGCGCGGGCCATCGAAGAAGCCCGCCCCTACCGGTCCTATTTCCCGCTGGGTGCGCCGGACCGGGACTGACCGGTCGCCTCAGCGGCCGAGCACTTCCCTGATCGAGCGGGGCTCGCGCCGGGAGAGGTCGGGGCCCGCGTTGCTGTGTTCTGCCGTCTGGAGGTTCGACGTGCGCCCGGCGTTGATCGGCTGGAAGGTTGACTTTTCCGCACCGGCGACCGCGTCCCTTTTGGTCATCCGCCACAGGGTATAGGCGATCACCATGACGTGGGAGGCGGAGGTGATCAGGAAGAGCGCGCGGATACCTACATCCTGCATCGCCCATCCGGCAACCAGTGGTCCCACGATGGACCCCAGCCCGTAGGTTAGCAGCAGCCCCCCCGAGATCTGGATGGCAGTGCCCGGTTCGGCATGGTCGTTGGCATGGGCCACGATCACCGGATACATGGCATAGATCGACCCCCCCAGCATCGCCGCGAACACAAGGTTCAGCGCACGACCCTCCGGCGCGATCAGCAGGAATCCAAGGTCCGCCAGAACCGCGATGGCGGCAATTCCGATCAGCACGCGGCGGCGGTCCATACGGTCCGACATCAGGCCCACGGGCATCTGCATCAGCGCGCCCGCCAGAATGGGAATGGAGGTGAAAAGCGCCACCGCCGCAAGGTTCAGCCCGACCTTCTGGGCATAGACCGCCGCCAGTGTGCCGAAGGCGGCGTTCGACACGCCGACCCAGAACACGGCAAAGACCGCGACCGGCGAATTGCGCCACAGGTTGCGCAGGTTCAGCTTGACCGACACCAGCGGGGCAGGGGTCGAGGTGGAGCTGATCGCCGTCGGCACCACCGCGAGGCAGTAGAAGATCGCGCCGAGTGCGAAGAACAGGAAACCATTGGGATCGCCCAGCGTCAGCATCATCTGTCCCGCCGTGCTCGCCACGAGGTTGACCATCGTATAGACGCCGAAGATGCGGCCCCGGTTGCCGGGGGAGGCCTGTTCGTTCAGCCAGCTTTCCACGATCATCGCCGCCCCGGCAAAGCAGAAGCCGCAGACCCCCCGCAGGATGATCCAGGCCCAGGGCGTCAGCACGATTGCGCTGCACAGGATCGACACCGCCGCGATCGCGGCCAGCGCGCCGAAGGCCCGCACATGCCCGACGCGGGCCACCAGGCCCGAGGTCATGATGCAGCCCGAAACGTACCCCAGCGCCCAGCCTGTCCCGAGAAGGCCCAGAGATATGTCAGAAAAGCCTTCGTTGGTGCCGCGCACCGGCAGGATCAAGCCGTTGATACCGCCTGCAAAGAGCAGGAAAAACGAGCCGAGCAGGAGCGCGCTGACGGGCAGGAAAGTTCTGAACATGGCGGCTCCTTGGCGAATGCATCGGTCGTCGGTGATCTGTCTGCCAGAATTCCGCTGCGGGGGAAACCGCGCGCGTCCGCGTTGTCAGCCTCCGGAGAGCACCGGCCATAAATCGCCGTCGAGGCGTTCCAGGAGGGGGGCGAGGAATGCCTCCTGTCCGCGCCAGCGATCCACGGACCGGTCATGGACCGGCTGGCGCAACTGCGCGGCACTGGCCGTCATCACCATGGCTGTGGAGTTTTCAGGGTGGAGCATGTCCGGGTGCCAGTCAAATCCGGCAAGGCGCGCCATTCCGCGTGCGACGGGCTCCAGCCCCCGCACCAGATCCGCATAGGCCACCGCGTGGATGCGGCCCGGATGTAGGTTGCGCCAGTGCTGCATGGTGCGGGCATAGAGGTTCATGTGATCGGCCATCGCGGGCAGGGCGTTGGTATAGGCGTGCGCCGTGGTCGGAAAGAAATTCTCCCACATCGACAGGGCCACATCGCGGGGGTCGCGGACCATTTCGATGACCGTGGCCCCCGGAAAGGCATTGAGCAGGTAGCCGATGACGCGGAAATTGTCCGGCATCTTGTCGACCATATGGGTGGTGCCCTTTGGCAGTTCGGGCAGGGCGCTGCGGTAGGCGGCGGCAAAACCCGCGCCATCGGGAGGGGTGCCGTCTTGGGCAAAGGCCCGCGCCTGCCCATCGGCCAGAAAGCGCGCCCGCGTCAGCTCCCCCAGACCCGCGACCGCGGGATGGCGTGCCAGCACCTGTTCGGCCAGCGTGGTGCCGGAGCGGATCAGACCGACGATGAAGATCGGTGCCGGGTCTGCCGCCGTGTCCTGCCTGTCGGGCAGGGGGGTGACGAAGGGCGCTGTCAGCAGCGCCTGCATGCGGGCGTCGGCATTGGCATCATAGGGCAGCACCTTTGCCGCAGCGGCGTTGGCCTGCGCCAGAAGCTGCGGTGCCGCCGCATCGCCGCTGCGCTTGGCCAGGATCGCCTGCGCAAAGCCCAGCAGCACCTTGACTTCACGTGCGGTTGTCGGCGCGCGCATGGCCTTCGACAGCCGCGCCATCAGCGAGGGTGCCGTTGCCGCATTCGCCACATAGGCTAGCCCGTTCAGGGCGAGGGGATGGTCGGGGTGCCTTTCGAGGAGGCGATGATAGACGGCTGCTGCCGCCTCTGCCTGCCCCTGCGCCTGCAAGAGGTTCGCCTGCTGCAAAAGCAGCCCCGGATGCGCGGGATGCGCGGCAAGTCCGCGCTCCACCGCCGCTGTCGCGGCGGCGCCCTCGGCGTGATAGGCGAGGAACTGCGCATGGTTCCGCAGGGTTTCGGCGTCCAGCGGTGCGGCGGCGAGGGCCGCGCGAAAATCGGCCTCTGCGGCAGCACTGTCGCCAAGCCGGTCCTGCGCCAGCGCCCGGAGGTTCAGCACCGCCGCTGCCTTCGGATGCAGCGCCAACGCGGTATCGGCAGCAGCGATGGTTGCTGTGGCATCGCCGGTCGCGTGGTGTGCACTGACCGTGAGATAGGAAAGGCCCGCCTCCCCCGGCCAGGTCCGGCCGGCCTTGCCCAGCACTGCCAGCGCTTTTTCGGGCTCTGCCGCCTGGATCAGCGCCTGCGCCAGATTTCGCGCCGCCTCTATCATCGTCGGATCGGTGCGAGTGGCGGTCAGGAAATACCCCACTGCCCCGCGGGGATCGCCCATCCGCACCGCCGCCAACCCCGCGAGATTGGCAAAAAGCGCCTGCCTCGGAGCGGCCTTCATCGCGGATTTCGCCAGCTTCAGCGCCGCGGGAAAACGGCCCTCGCGCAGCGCTTCGCTGATCTTTGTCGCCTGCTGGTTCGGAGTCTGGGACAAGGGGGCTCCACCTTTGATGATGGCTGTCGCTTTCGCGTCACAAACCATACCCTTGCCCTGATGAAAAGCGCGATTATCCTGCACCGGGCCCAATGACCGGGCCTGAAGGGAGAGCATCACATGTGTGGACGAATGGCCATCACGCTGCCGCCTGACGCCATGTCGCAGCTTTTCGCGGCGGCCCCGGCGAACGATCTTCCGGCGGTGCCCAACTACAACGTCTGCCCCACCAATGACGTCCACATCGTGACCAGCGATGCCGAGGGCATGCGACGGCTCGGCGCGATGCGCTGGGGGTTGATCCCGCATTGGTACAAGAAGCCCTCGGACGGTCCCCTGCTGATCAACGCCCGCGCCGAAACGATCGCGGAGAAGCCCGCCTTCAAGGCCGCCGTGCGAGAACGCCGGGGGCTGGTCGTCGCCAGCGGGTTCTACGAATGGACCAAGGGAGAAGATGACGGGCGCGATCCCTGGTACATCACGCGGCGCGACGGCGCGCCGCTGGCCATGGCCGCGATCTGGCAGGACTGGACGCAACCCGACGGGACCCGCCTTGCCACCTGTGCCGTCGTCACGACTGGCGCCAATAAATCGATGTCGGCCCTGCACACACGGATGCCGGTGATCATCCGCAGCGCGGACTGGCCGCTGTGGCTGGGCGAGGCGGGCAAGGGTGCGGCACCGCTGATGCGCGCGGCGGAGGAGGATCTGCTGCACTGGCACCGCGTGGACCGTGCGGTCAATTCCAACCGGGCCAGCGGGCCGGAGTTGATCGAGCCTGTCTGATCAACTCTCACATATGCCTTTCGGCCCCGTGCCAGGCAGGGGGCCGATCCGCAGGAACGTTTGGCGCCGGATCAGTTTTCGAAGGAGATTTCGCCCGACATCGGCTCGTTGTCGATCCAGACGCCGCTGTACGTAAGCGGAGTGCTCTGGGTCAGATTCAAGACATAGCTATCTTCGGGCGAGATATCGCCGGACGTCCAGGTCCCATCGGGGCCTGACACGACATGGGCGGCCTGGCTCTTGTTGACGAAGATGATGTTGTCGCCGGGGTTCGCAAAGATCAGCGGCGGGAAATAGGCCCCGTCCACGATCAGAACGGAGACGTTATCGGCCTGCGCCGAGGTGGACAGGAAAGTCGCGGCAGCGGCAAGCGCGCAAACGCCTGCACGGAAAGATGTCAGCACGAGAATGCTCCTTCGTATCGGCCCCACCCGGTAACGGACGCGACTGACTACCAAGGGATTGAGGCGCAAATGGGGCCGGCGCGGCGGATTCTTCGCGGATGTTTCATCCCTCCGCCTCCGCCTGTTCGGCAATCCAGGTGCGGAACGACACCAGCACCGCCGTCTCTTTGCGGGTGGCGGGCCAGACCAGGAAGTAGCTGCCGATGCTCTGCGCGGTCTGGGTCGAGGCCTGCACGAGCTGCCCGGCGCGCAGGTAGGGCTCGGCAAAGAACGTCGGCAGCAGGGCCACCCCCAACCCATGGATCGCCGCCTGCGCCATGGTGGAGAACTGATCGAAGACCATTCCCGGCGGCGCAGTCTGCGTGACCCCCAAGGCCTCCAGCCAGCGCGCCCAGCCCCGCGGCCGCGTTTCCAGATGCAGCAAGGGATGGGACAGCATGTCGCGGGGATCCTCCAGCGGTGCGCCGATGAGCGTGCGGCTGGCGACGGCCACGACGCGCTCGGGCATCAGCGGCAGGTAATGCACGCCCGGCCAGTCCTCGTGACCGAAGTGGATCGCCGCGTCGAAGGCGCTGCCGTCGAAGGCAAAGGGGCGCAGGCGGGTGGAGAGGTTCACCGTCACCTCGGGATGGGCCTGAGCGAAGTCGCGCAGACGCGGCGCCAGCCAGTGCATGCCGAAGGCAGGCAGGATGGCGAGGTTCAGCGTACCCCCTGCAGGATTGGTGCGCGCCTTGAGAGAGGCCTGCGCGAGACGGTTCAGGATGTCCCGCACCTGCTCGACATAGTCCTGTCCGGCCTGCGTCAGCACCAATGCGCGGCCCTGCCGGTCGAAGAGCGCGAGGCCAAGCAATTCTTCCAGTGTCTTGATCTGGCGGCTGACCGCGCTCTGGGTGAGCGACAGCTCCAAAGCGGCCTGCGTGGCGCTCCCCAACCGCGCGGCCGCCTCGAAGGCCAGCAGGGCGGAGATCGACGGCAGGAAACGGCGCGGGGCGATCATATGACTTTTTCTCATGGGTGCAGGAAAAAGCAGCGATAGAGTTCCGCTGCGGAATTTGCAATACTGCGTGCAAACGTGAGCTGACCGAGGAGACTGCCATGAATGCCGAAGCCCCGATTCTCAGAGCCAAGGACGCCCCCGACCTGGGCACCTTCGACTGGTCCGACCCCTTCCGGCTGGCCGATCAGCTGACCGAAGACGAGCGCATGATCCAGGACAGCGCCCGCGCCTATGCGCAGGAAAAGCTGCAACCCCGCGTGATCGAAGCCTTCGCAGAGGAAAAGACCGACGCCGCGATCTTCCCCGAGATGGGCGAGATGGGCTTGCTGGGCGTGACCATCCCCGAGGAATACGGCGGGCTTGGCGGCGGCTATGTCTCCTACGGCCTCGTCGCGCGTGAAGTGGAGCGGGTGGATTCGGGTTACCGGTCGATGATGTCGGTGCAGGCCAGCCTGGTGATGTATCCGATCTATGCCTACGGCTCGGAGGCGCAGCGCAAGAAGTACCTGCCCAAGCTCTGCTCGGGCGAGTGGATCGGCTGTTTCGGCCTGACCGAACCCGACGCGGGCTCCGACCCTGCAGGCATGAAGACCCGCGCGGTGAAGACCGCCAACGGCTACAAGATCACCGGCTCCAAGATGTGGATTTCCAACGCGCCGATCGCGGATGTCTTTGTGGTCTGGGCCAAGTCCGAGGAACACGGCGGCAAGATCCGCGGTTTCGTGCTGGAAAAGGGCATGAAGGGCCTGAGCGCGCCGAAGATCGGCAACAAGCTTTCCCTGCGCGCCTCCATCACCGGCGAGATCGTGATGAAGGACGTGGAGGTGGGTGAAGATGCGCTGCTGCCCCATGTCGAGGGGCTGAAGGGGCCTTTCGGCTGTCTGAACCGCGCGCGCTACGGTATTTCCTGGGGCGCGATGGGGGCGGCGGAGTTCTGCTGGCACGCGGCCCGGCAATATGGTCTGGACCGCAAGCAGTTCGGCAAACCGCTGGCGCAGACGCAGCTTTTCCAGAAGAAACTTGCCGACATGATGACCGAGATCTCGCTGGGCCTGCAGGGCTCGCTTCAGGTGGGACGTCTGATGGACAAGGCCAATGCCGCGCCTGAAATGGTCTCCATCGTCAAGCGCAACAATTGCGGCAAGGCGCTGGATATCGCCCGCATGGCCCGGGACATGCATGGCGGTAACGGCATCTCGGGTGAATTCCAGGTGATCCGTCACATGATGAACCTCGAAACGGTGAACACCTACGAGGGGACCCATGACGTACATGCGCTGATCCTGGGGCGCGCGCAAACCGGCCTTCAGGCTTTCTTCTGATGTCGTAACGGGGGGGGGGTGGGGGCGCCCCACCCCCCCCCCCCAAGGAGGGGCCACAAAAAAAGATCGAGTTGGACAGAAAGTTTGTTTTTTTTTTTTAAATACAGGGGCC
>JBBSJO010000038.1:0-24956 GCA_038257185.1 Rhodobacterales bacterium
CCAATCTCTCAATCGACGATTTCATGCGGGCCCCACCGAGGTCCTTCCCGGACAGCCTCCACGACATCCTCTCCCGCACCAAGGCTGCAATTGTCGATGGTCTGCAACGCGACCTGCCGCTGCACGAACATCTCCGAAAATCGGACGTCGACACGGAACAGTTGCAGCGCCTCGCAAAAGCGGAGGAGCGGTCGCGGAGTTACCTCGAAATCGGTCCGTGGCAATGCAACAAGACGTTGGAATTCTGCGTCCAGACCTTCGACACGAGATCGTTCATCGCGTCACGGCAGCGGCAACAGATCCTCAAACGTCTGGCCGAAAAGGAAACTGGCCATTGCGTCGGTCTGCGGCTGTCCGAAGTCCGGACGAAGGAAAGCTCTCAGCTTGAGATCCAGTCGTCGAGTTTTGCCGATGTCGGTCGCGATAATCCGCTGCTTCTCCTCGATGCAGATGCCGATCCTGACATCACCGAACGCGTCGCTCCCGGCGCAGCGTTCGTCTCGATCCAGTCGCCGCCGATCGCGGATATCGTGCAGATCTCCGACCTGACCCTGTCGAACAGCTGGTTGCTTCACACGGAGACGGGTGCAGAGCGGCGCGGCAAGGTTCTGACGATCATCCGGCGCGAAGTCGAAAAAGTGGCGGACGGCGGCGTCCTTGTCGTGGCAACGAAATCCGTTCTCCAGGCCTTGCATGCCGATGTCGGGAACTCGTCGGCCGGGACCGAAGAGGAAGCCCTCAGACAGCCGCTCCTCGGTGCCGAGCCGCGCTGGTTCGGACCGAGAACCCAAGGCGTGAACGATTACGAGGGCTTTGCTGCCATCGTTGTCATCGGTCGCCTCCAGCCGGGTGTCGGCGACGTCGAGAGATCGGCGCGCGCCGTGTTCTCGAAAGACGCGCTGCCGATCGTTGCGCAAGGGATATCGGTGTCATTCAGTTTCCTCTCAGGTTCAGGCCAGACAAACCAGCTTTGGCCATCCTGCCAAATAGATAGGTCCGTTCTGGAGCCGGCGGAAATTGACGAGCCGCATCACAATTCCGGAGTCGTCCGCAATCCGTCATTCCACGAGGTCGAAAGGCATAGCCTGTTTGTGTTTCAGCAGCCGGTGACCGTGTATGTGCCGATTGCGATCCACCGGACCTACAGCGTGCAGTCTTCGACTGCCGGCTTCAGTGTCTGATGCAGCACAAGCGCTCTGGCCCATGGGCGATACGCGGGACGACTTCGAGGCGCTTCAGGCGGGACTCGACGGAAGGGGCGACGAGCGTCAAACTGTTATCCTTCGCGACATCATGCACGAGACGACGCTCCCCGTTTTCTGCGCGAAAGACTTACGGCAGTGCCACCCGACGCATCCGGCGCGTATCTCGTGATCTGATTTTAGGTATCCTCAGATGCCCTTTGTGCACCTATTGACGGAATGCACAGGTTACGGCACATATCTTTGCACACCACCGGATTCGATCCGGACTCGGAGGAAATTTTCCTTTGATATCAGAGGTGTTTGCTGGCTGGCACCTGCCCCTACCGCCGGAGCCATTATCTCTTATTTTCAATCACTTATGAAGAGTACTGAGATTTTGTGTACTTTTTTGTGTTCGCTTTCAGTGATTTTGGTGCACTCCGTCTAGCAACGGCGGTCTCTCCATGCCCAAGAAGCGACTCAACACAGAAGGCTATCCACTTCCTCAATACGTATTTCAACGGGACAACCGCTCTTACATTTATCGTCAGAACGATCCCAAGGCATTACAGTCGATTGTAGGGAAAAACACCTCTCCGAGATCTTGGCTATGATTTTCATGAAATGTTGGTGAAGGCTAAGGGTACCCAACTGAACTTCGCCAAATACTTCGAACGCCTTCGGTCAGGTTACGAGCGGGATGCTGCGCTTAAGATGGTGCGCAAGGTGTTTGGCAACGACGTTCAAAGTCAGCTCATCAAGATCGTTGGGAAAGAACTTGGGGAACACCTACCCACGATCAGCAAGAGCAAGGAAGAGCGCAAAAATCGCCAGATCCTGTCCAAGGAATAGGGAGCACCTCATGCATTTAGCCACGCATTTGGTCTCCTCCCTTGTCAGGACAGCCTCCACTCCGTCGTTTTGATCAGTGTCGTCTTCGCCACGGTGGCAAGTCAAAGAAAACCGCTATGTGAACCACAACTTCACACCTGTGAAAAAGGTCAGCCTCCAATGACTGGCTTTCACCCGGCGGCAGCGCCCGATTTTGCGACAGACGGGGCGATCATGCCCCCGATCAGCGGTGCCGCCCGAAAACGTCTTTGCGGCGCGTCACCCGCAAACTGAAGGGAGTCATTGAGCAACCTCTCCTGACTAAGCCACGAGATCATGGCGCGGCATCAACCGGACCTTCAAAAACCATGCGTACCGGATGTTGATAAATGCGGGCGCCCGAGCCGCACTACCTTCAGAAACTGCAATCGTTTGCGCTGCCGCGACTCCCGGCACTACCGAATACTGGCAGAACAGCTTGCCGCGTCACCGGATTGGTCCCATTCTGCGCGACATGACATCTACTGACCCAATCCTCCTGTCCTCCGGCGCCTTGATGGCCACCATCCTGCCGCTCGGTGCCGCTTTGACCGCCGTTCGGCTGGACGGCCTGCCGCGAAATCTCGTGCTTGAAGTGAGTGATCCGCAATCACGCGCCGCCACCCCCGACTACGCGGGGGCGCTTGTGGGTCCGGTGGCGAACCGGGTGCGCGCGGGGCGGGTTGTCATCGGCGACGAGACCTTCCAGATGCCGCTGAACGAGAACGGTGTGACCTGCCTGCATTCCGGCTCGGAGGGGCTTCATGCGCAGGTCTGGCAAGTCCGCATGCGCGGCCCCGACAAGGTGACGCTCCAGTGCCGCCTGGCCGATGGCGCCATTGGCCTGCCCGGCAACCGGGAGATTACGGCCACCTATACGGTCGAAGGCACGACATTGTCGCTGCACATCACGGCCACGACCGACCGCCCGACCCCGATGAACATCGCGGCGCACCCCTATTGGAACCTCGATGGGCGGCTCGATGTGACCGGCCATCAACTGACCCTTGCCGCAGACCGCTACCTCCCCATCGACGCCGCAACCCTGCCCACCGGAGAGATCGCACCTGTCAGCGGCACACCTTTCGACTTCACCACCGCGCGGCCCGTCCCTCGCGATCCCCGTCTGGACGTAAACTATTGCCTCGACGAGGACACCGGTCCCCGGCTTGCCGCGACGCTGAAGGGGGCCGACGGCACGACCCTGCACCTGTCGACCACGGCGCCGGGGCTGCAGGTCTATGGCGGTGCCCACCTCCCTCGGGCTGATGCCGCCCTGCCCGACAACCCGGTTCTGGGCCCCTACGCCGGTATCGCACTGGAGCCTCAGCTTTGGCCCGATGCCCTGTTTCATCGGCACTTTCCCGCCATTCTGCTGTCGCCCGGACATGTATGGGAACAGAGGACGCTCTACCGCCTCACGGCCCCTTGACACTGCCTTGAAATGGACACAATTGCGCCCACTTGTGGGCCGGATTGACCCGCAGGATAATATGCGGGGACCTTCGGCTTGTCGGTCTCCATAGAGATAGGAGTAGTAACGATGGCCAGACTTGACACCTCGCGCAGCCCTCGAAAGCCGAAGCCGCGCCCTGCCCCGCAAAAGCCGACCAGCACGGCGAAACCGTCGGCCAAGCCGAGCGCGATCATCACAGACTACGCCAGCCTCTGACCCGGTGACAGCCTGCGCCGGATGCGCTAATCCAGTGCCATGCCCACGCCAGTCTCTTCAATCCGCAACCTTGGCCCCGCCTTCGAGGCAAGTTGCACCCGCGTTGGTATCGACAGTGCCGAGCAACTGCGCGCGCTGGGGGCGGATGCCGCCTATGCCCGGTTGCTGCAAAGCGGCATGAAGCCACATTTCATCGGATATTACGTGCTCGTCATGGGGCTTCAGGGACGGCCCTGGAACGACTGCAAAGGGGCCGAGAAGAAGGCGCTACGGGCAAAGTTCGATGCGATCAAGACGCAAAGCCATGACCCCGCCGCGTCGGAATTCGAGCGCATGATGAACCTCATCGGTGTCCGGGGAGGCTGAAGGGGAACACTCGCCTCCTCCGTGCGTTGTCTCTCCTGATGCGCCCCGCTCCCGGAGACCTGATGGATTTCGAACAGCACCCCCATGCCGCCGACCTCGCCCGCCTGCGCAAGCTTGCGCAGCGGATGGACAGTGCCTTTCACCTGCCTATCGTCGGAATCCGTGTCGGTTGGGATTCCGTGCTCGGGCTCGTTCCGGGCATCGGCGATGCGCTGACCCTGCTGCCGGGTGCCTTCATCCTGCGTGAATCGCACCGGATGGGCGCGTCCCGTCCGGTTCTCGCCCGCATGGCCGCGAACATGGGTATCGACTTCGCGATCGGGGCGATTCCGATCGTCGGCGACCTGTTTGACATCGGCTGGAAAGCGAACATCCGCAATGTCGACCTGCTGCACACCCATCTTGAACGTGAAAACCGCAAGGCCAGAAGCAACGCAGCCGTGGAGGGGCAACTCTCATCGCACCACCCCACCTTGACGGGAGAGACCCCGCGCTGACCCGCACAGCAAAAAGGCCGCATCGCTGCGGCCTTTCATGGATCAGGGTGCAGTTTTCGGGTCAGCCGACCAGTTCGAGACCCGAAAAGAAGTAGGCGATCTCTTCCTTGGCCGTTTCTGGCGCGTCGGAGCCGTGAACGGAGTTCTCGCCAACGCTTTCCGCAAACTCGGCGCGGATCGTTCCCGCAGCCGCATCGGAAGGGTTCGTGGCCCCCATCACTTCACGGTTCTTGGCAATGGCGCCTTCGCCTTCCAGAACCTGCGCGACGATCGGCGCAGAGGCCATGAACTCGCACAACTCGTCATAGAACGGGCGGGCCGCATGGACCTTGTAGAACTCGCCCGCCTGCGCCTTGCTCAGGTGGATGCGCTTCTGGGCAACGATGCGCAGGCCCGCGTCCTCGAATTTCTTGTTGATCGCGCCGGTCAGGTTGCGGCGGGTTGCGTCGGGCTTGATGATCGAGAATGTGCGTTCGAGGGCCATCTGGCTTGCTCCTTTGGGTGTTGAGTTGGGCGCTCCCTAGCATGGGGTCAGGGCCATGAAAAGGTACGATTGCTGGGTCTTGTCGCCATCCGGTTGACGCGGCGGGTGTGCTGGCCGACTGTTGCCCGGCGCGCCGATGGGACAGCGAGAAATGCACACCACGAACTACACCGACACTTTGATCCTGCCCGCCACCGATTGCCGTGCGGCGCAGGCGGAGGTGCCGACCAAACCCGGCACGATCGGTGCGATGCAACACGCGGCCCTGATCGCGGCACCCTATGGCCTCACCTCGGACGATCTGATCGTCACCGTGCTCACCGCGCGCAAGGGGCTGGTGGAGGCGGAAATCCCGGCCTTCCGCGCCACGTTCTTTTCCAAGGGCCAGGCCTGCCTGCGCGCGTCGCCCTTGGTGAAGACCTACGGCTGGGCCCTGTATCACGACGCAGAGGCGCGGGTGGCGCTGATCGATCCCGCGAGCGCGCGCTTCGGTGAGCTCAGCGCCGATGCCGGCATCACAAAGGTCCGCAGCATGCGTTCCAGGCGCGCCTGACCACCAAGTGCCATTGACGCCGGCGTCCCGGTGGGGCAAGGCATCGCGCATGTTACGCATATCCGAGATCAACTATTCCGTCGAAGGCCGTCCCCTGTTCGTGGAGGCCAGCGCCGTCATTCCCGAAGGTCACAAGGTGGGCCTCGTCGGGCGCAACGGTGCAGGCAAGACCACGCTCTTCAAGATCATCCGGGGCGAGTTGCACCTTGACGGCGGAGTGATCTCCCTGCCCAGCCGCGCCAAGATCGGCGGCGTGGCACAGGAAGTTCCCTCCTCCGAGACCTCGCTCATCGACACGGTGCTGGCCGCCGATACCGAGCGCGCGGACCTGATGGCGGAATCCGAGACGGCAAAGGACGCCACTCGCATTGCCGACATCCAGGCGCGGCTCGCCGACATCGACGCATGGTCCGCCGAAGGACGCGCCGCCTCGATCCTCAAGGGCCTGGGCTTCGACGACGCCGAACAGCTCATGCCCTGCTCCGCCTTCTCGGGCGGCTGGCGGATGCGCGTGGCGCTGGCGGGGGTGCTCTTTGCGCAACCCGACCTTTTGCTGCTCGACGAACCCACCAACTACCTCGACCTCGAAGGCGCGCTCTGGCTCGAAGCCTATCTGGCGAAATACCCGCACACGGTGATCATCATCAGCCACGACCGGGGGCTCTTGAACCGCGCCGTGGGCGGCATCCTGCACCTCGAAGAACGCAAGCTGACCTACTATCAGGGCCCCTACGACCAGTTCGCGCGCCAGCGTGCCGAACAGCGCGCGGTGCTTACCGCGATGGCCAAGAAACAGCAGGCCCGCAAGGACCACATGCAGAGCTTCGTGGACCGTTTCAAGGCCAAGGCATCAAAAGCCAAACAGGCCCAGTCGCGCCTCAAGATGATCGAGAAGATGGACATGATCACGCCGCCCGAAGAGGTCGCGCGCAAGGTCTTCACCTTCCCCGAACCCGAGGAACTCTCGCCCCCGATCATCAACATCGAGAACGGCTCGGTCGGCTATTCCGAGGGCCACCCGGTGCTGACCCGCCTGAACCTGCGCATCGACCAGGACGACCGCATCGCCCTTCTGGGCAAGAACGGCCAGGGCAAATCCACGCTGGCGAAGCTCCTGTCCGACCGCCTGCCCCTCATGGGCGGCACGCAGGTCAACTCAAACAAGCTGCGCGTGGGCTTCTTCGCCCAGCATCAGGTGGATGAACTCAACCTCGACGAGACCCCCTTGCAACACATGATCGCCGCCCGCCCCGGCATTCTGCCCCCCAAGCTGCGCGCGCAACTCGCGGGCTTCGGCCTCGGCGCGGAGCAGGCGGAAACCGAAGTGGGCCGCCTCTCGGGCGGCCAGAAGGCGCGACTCTCGCTGTTGCTGGCCACGTTGCACGCGCCGCACCTGCTGATCCTCGACGAACCGACCAACCACCTCGATATCGAGTCCCGCGAAGCGCTGGTGGAGGCGCTGACCCGCTACTCCGGTGCCGTGATCCTCGTCAGCCATGACATGCACCTGCTGTCGATGGTGGCCGACCGGCTGTGGCTGGTCTCGGATGGCACCGTGAAACCCTACGAAGACGATCTCGACGATTACCGCAAGATGCTGCTGACCCCCACCAAGCCCGTCAGCAAGGGCAACATCGCGCCGAAGGAAGCCCCGAAGCCCAAGCGCGCCAGCCGCGAGGACGTGCTGGCGCTGCGCTCCGAGGTCCGCAAGGCTGAGGACCGCGTGAAAAAGATCAACGAGATGCGCGACAAGCTGGCGAGCAAACTGGCCAATCCCGCGCTTTACGAAAACGGCAAGGCCGGCGAGCTTGAGGTCTGGAACCGCAAGTACGCCGAGATCATGCAGGCCCTGGACCGCGCAGAAGACCTCTGGATGGGCGCACTGGAGAAGCTGGAGAAGGCCTCAGCCTAGACACGCAGGCCCCAGCCCCTCTTTTTGGCCCCAAATATTCCCGGGGTCCGGGGCAGAGCCCCGAAAGGACGCGACGATGCAGCTCGACACCGCCTATATGATCACCGCCCTTGTCACCATGTTCGTGGTGATCGACCCCATCGCCATCGCCCCCCTCTTCATCGCGCTCACCGGCGGCATGACCCCCGCCCAACGCCGCCGCATCGCCTGGCGGTCGGTGCTGGTCGCGGGTTTCGTGCTGGCCATCTTCGCGGCCTTTGGCGAAGCCGTGCTGGGCTTCATCGGCATCTCGATGCCTGCCTTCCGCGTGGCGGGCGGCATCCTGCTGTTCATCACCGCCCTCGACATGCTCTTCGAACGCCGCACCAAGCGGCGCGAGGGCCAGACGGAAGACGATGACCACGACGACCCCTCCGTCTTCCCGCTTGCCATCCCGCTGATCGCAGGGCCGGGTGCCATCGCTTCGGTGATCCTGCTGACCGGGGAAAAGCCGGGGGCCGAAGGGCTGGTCACCGTGCTCGCCATCACCGCGTTGACCCTCGTTGTCATGGGGCTCGTGATGCAGGCCAGTGGCTATCTGGAACGCGCCATCGGCAAGACCGCGATCAACGTGATCACACGCCTGCTGGGGATGCTGCTCGCCGCGCTTTCCGTGCAATTCGTCCTCGATGGCCTGCGTGCCTTCGGTTTCGGCCCCGCTGCGGGCTGACAACGCAAAGCAGCGCTCCTATATCTGCGGGACCGCAACAGGAGCAGACATGGCCGATTTCGACACCGCACACCTGATCTACCTGATCGTCCTGCTGACGATGGTGGCGGGCTGGTTCTTCCTGCAAAGCCGCGAGGGCCTCAACAAGACACTGCAGCAGGCCGCCATCTGGGGGTTGATCTTCGTGGGCGCAGCGGCGGGCGTGGGCCTCTGGCAGGACATCAGCCGCGACAGCGGACAACGACAGATCAGCGTCACGGGCAGCGGCCAGATCGTGGTGCCGCAGGGGCGCGGCGGGCATTACTACCTCACAGCCGAGATCAACGGCACCCCGGTCCGCTTCGTGGTCGATACCGGGGCCACCGACATCGTCCTGACCCAGACCGATGCCGCGCGGGTGGGGCTGGATACCGGGGCGCTGAACTACCTCGGTCGCGCCACCACGGCGAACGGCGAAGTCCGCACCGCCTTCGTGAAGCTCGATCAGGTGCAACTGGGCGATCACGTCGACAATGATGTCGCGGCGGTCGTGAACGAGGGCCAGATGGACCAGTCTCTGCTGGGCATGGGTTACCTGCAGCGCTGGGGCAAGATCGAGATCGGCGGCGGGGAACTGATCCTGACGCGCTGATCCCATAGGGAAAGGCCCCTGAAGACAGTAAGGTGCAGGCCTCCTGCACCCCACCCGCCCAAGTGCCCGCACCGACGCCCCGTAAGGTGCGGCCCGCTGCACCGCAGCCTCAGGTCTCCGCCTTCATCTCCCAGCGACCGCCCTCTTCGGACCAGTACTTCGCCGAAGCGCCGGCCTGCGCAAGCGCCTTCCACTGCGCCCGCGCCCGCGCCAAAGCCGCCTCATCCGCCCCGTCGAACAGGATGCATACCCGCTCCAGTGCCGCGACCTCGGCCGCCGTCACCTCCGCCCCGCCGATCGCCATCACGCATTGCGCATTGTTCGCAGCCTCCCCCGAGGTCGTCAGCAGCACCGGCTGGTCCGCGTCCTGCGGTCCGCCCGCCAATCCATGCGGCAGGAACGCCTCCTCCGGCCCCAGCCAGAGCGCGGTGTCCAGCGCTGCCAGTGCGGCGGTATCGGTCCCCCGCACCGCAACGCGCCAGCCGCTTTCCAGCGACTTGCCCAGCAGCATCCGCAGGGTGTCGGCCAACGGCCTCTGCGTCAGGTGATAGAAATAGGCCGCTCCCATCAGGCAGTGCTATCCATCGGATCGTAATCCCCGAAGGTCCAGACATGCCCTTCCGGATCACGCACCGTGAAGCTGGCGCCCCCCTGCGGCTGATCCTCCAGCGGCATCACGATCTCACCGCCCTTTTCCGCCACACGCGCGTGCAAATTCGCTACATCGGAAACGACGGCATAGATCGTCGTCGTCTCACCCCCCGCATGGTCGCGATGCACCATGAACCGGCTGAACGGCGTCTCGCGGTCCGGGCCGAACATCATCACCCCCGTCCCCAGCCGCATCTCCGCATGCAGGACCGCCCCCGCATCGTCGCGGTAGACATTGAGCGGCTCAAGCGCCAGCACCTCGGTCAGGAAGGCAAGGGCGGCGTCGCAATCGCGGTATCTGGTGGCGGGTATCAGCACGGACCTCTCCCCTTTGGGCCAGACGAGACTACCACGTCAGTCCCGCTCCTCAAAACGATCCGTGATCAGCCGGTTGAGCGCCGCAACACCCCAGCCGGTCGCGCCCTTGGGCGCGAGTGCCGTATCCGTCTTGACCGAAGCCACTCCGGCAATGTCCAGATGGATCCATGGCATGTCGTCCTTTACGAACCGCTTGAGGAACTGCGCCGCCGTGATCGACCCCGCAGGCCTCCCGCCGATGTTCTTCATGTCCGCGATCCGGCTTTTCAGCAGATCGTCGTACCCCTGACCCAAGGGCATCCGCCAGGCCCCTTCTCCCTCGGTCTCTGCCGCCTTTAGAAAGTCCCCGCAAAACCCGTCATCATTCGAAAAAACGCCCGCATTCTCATATCCCAACCCAACGATGATGGCCCCCGTCAATGTGGCAAGGTCGATCATCGCCGCCGGTTCGAAGGCCTCCTGCGCGTGCCACATGACATCGCAGAGCACGAGCCGCCCCTCGGCGTCGGTGTTCACCACCTCCACCGTGTCACCCTTCATCGAAGTGATAACGTCGCCCGGTCGCACCGCATTGCCCGAAGGCATGTTCTCCACGATGCCCACCAGCCCCACGACGTTGGCCCTGGCCTTGCGCCGCGCAAGGCTGCGCATGACACCCGCCACGACGCCGGCACCGCCCATGTCCATCGTCATGTCCTCCATCCCCGCCCCGGCCTTGAGGCTGATGCCGCCGGTGTCGAAGACCACGCCCTTGCCGACCAGCGCCAGCGGGGCCGCGCCCTTCTTGCCGCCGTCCCAGCGCATCGTGACCACGTAGGACGGGCTGTCCGAGCCCTGTCCCACCGACAAAAGCGTGCGCATTCCAAGCTTTGCAAGCGCATCTTCATCCAGAATCTCGACCTTCAGGCCAAGGCTCTCCATCTCCTTCAGCCGCTCGGCGAAGGCCGTCGTGGTCAGCACATTCGCCGGTGCATTGGTCAGATCGCGGGTCATGAAGGCCCCGTCGGCGATGGCCAGCAGCGGGGCCGCGGCGACCTCCGCCTCTTCCGGTTTGGCGCACATTACCGTCACGCTGCCCTTGCGAGGTGTGCCCGCGCTCTTGTGATCCTCGAAAGTATAGTCGCGCATCGCCAGACCGTAGGCCACTTCGGCCACCCGGCGCGCCCCCGCAGCCAGCACCAGCAGGTCCGCACCACCGCGCACCTTTGCCAGCGATGCGCCTGCCTTGCGCGCCGCATGGACATCCGCCCGACGCGGCAGATGGACCACGTCGACCGCCTTGGCCGCAAGCCCCGATGGGTAGGCGAGCGTCACCGCATCGCCCGGCTTGGTCCGGGTGAAATCCACACTCTCCACCAGCCGCTCCAGCGCTCCGCGCATCAACCTGTTCACGCGCCGCGCGCCTGCGTCCAGCCGCCCTTCGGGGTCCACCAGAACGGCGATCCGGCCGCTGAAGCCCGCGATCTGGTCGATATCAGTGGCGGCGAAGGTGATGGGGGTGAGATCGGTCATATCTGGGGCCTCTTTCCATTTCATGCGCAACTCCTAGCGCGCAGGTCACGGCAAGACCAGCACATCGACGCAGTTAGCAGTTTTCCCGCGCGCCAAAGTACACTAACATCGCGCGAAACGCCGTCAGAGCCGTGCACAGGGGGACGATTTGGGCAGAGTGGACCGCTATATGCTGTCACAGCTTTTGGTGCTGTTCGGCTTTTTCGCGCTGGTGCTCGTCGGCCTGTTCTGGATCAACCGCGCGGTTCAGCTTTTCGATCGGCTGATCGGCGACGGGCAGTCTGCCATGGTGTTTCTGGAATTCACGGCACTTGGCCTGCCCAAACTGATCCTGGTGGTGCTGCCGATCGCCACCTTCGCCGGGGCGGTCTATGTGACCAACCGGATGATGGGCGAAAGCGAACTGACGGTCCTTCAATCCACGGGCAGCGGGCCTTGGCGGCTGGCCCGGCCCGTATTGGTTTACGGGCTCTGCGTGGCGCTGATGATGTCGATCCTCACTCATCTGCTGGTGCCGCTGGCCCAGGGCCAACTCCAGCAGCGCGAGCGCGACATCTCGCAGAACGTCTCGGCCCGTCTGCTGACGGAGGGGACGTTCCTGCACCCGTCCGACCAGGTGACCTTCTATACCCGTGTGATCGACAAGGACGGCGTGCTGCGCGACGTTTTCCTGTCGGACCGCCGCAGCGAGGAACAGGGCGTGATTTATACCGCCGCCGAAGCCTACCTCGTGCGCAACGGGGAAGGGTCGACGCTGATCATGGTGGACGGACTGGCCCAACGGCTCAACCGCGATGACAGACGGCTTTCCACAGCGAAGTTCCGGGACTTTTCCTTCGACATTTCGGCTCTCGTGAAGGACGACGGCGACGCAACGCTGCCGATCACCGCGATGATCACCCCCCGGATCATGAGCGACTGGGCCGCAATCGCCGCCCGCAGCGGCGACAGCCTCGGCGTGATCGCGGAGGAGGTGCACGCAAGGTTCGCCCAGCCTCTGTTCTGTGTCGTGGCCGCCCTCGTGGGCTTCGCCACCTTGATGATCGGGGGCTTTTCACGCTTCGGTGTCTGGCGCGAGATCGTGGCAGCTTTCGGCCTGCTGATCCTGCTCGACGGGTTGCGCGGGACGCTCGTTGACGGCGTGCGGGAAGGCAGCCTGCCCTGGCCCGCGATGTACCTGCCGTCCGCCCTGGGCTTGCTGATGGTCGTGGCAATGCTCTGGCAGGCGGCGCACCCCGGATGGATGCGCCGCCTCCTGCCGCGGAAGGCTGCGGCATGATCCTGCACTTCTACTTCGCGCGGCGCTTTGCCACGGGTTTCGCACTCATCACGGCAGTGCTCTTTGTCCTCGTTATCCTGATCGACGGGGTCGAGCAGTCCCGCGAATTCAGTGGGCTTGACCTTGGCTGGCAGAATATCCTGCAGATGACGCTTCTCAAGGCTCCGCAGACGATCGACCTGATCCTGCCGCTGATCACCATCCTGGCCACCATCACGCTCTTCGTGTCGCTGTCGCGGTCCTCCGAACTGGTGGTGACCCGCGCCGCCGGACGGTCTGCCCTGCGGACGTTGGCCGCGCCCGTCGTCGTGGCGCTGGTGATCGGTGTGCTGGCGGTCGGCATGCTGAACCCCATCGTCGCGGCCACGGGCAAACGCTATATCCAGCTTTCCGAGACCTACCGGGCGGGCGGCGCCTCCACCCTGTCGATCAGCAGCGAGGGCCTCTGGCTGCGTCAGGGCAATGCCCTGGGCCAGACGGTGATCCGTGCCTGGCGGTCGAATGCCGATGCCTCCGTGCTCTACGATGTGACGTTCATCACCTACGATCCCAAGCTGGGGCCGATCCAGCGCATCGAGGCCGGCAGTGCGGCGCTGGAGGATGGCGAATGGTCGCTGCGGGACGCCAAGACCTGGCCGCTGGAATCGGGCGTGAACGCGGAAGGCAATTCAAAGACCTTTGAGACCCTGACCGTACCCTCCACGCTGACGCTGGACCAGATCCGCGACACCATCGGAGAGCCTGCGGGGGTCTCGATCTACGACCTGCCCGATTTCATCAGCAAGCTGGAGCAGGCCGGCTTCAGCCCGCGCCGTCACGAGGTCTGGTTGCAGGCGGAATTCGCGAGGCCCCTGTTCCTGATGGCCATGGTGATGATCGCCAGCGCCTTCACCATGCGCCACGCGCGCTTCGGCGGCACCGGCATTGCCGTGCTGGTGGCGCTGCTGACGGGCTTCGGCCTCTATTTCATCCGAAGCTTCACGCAGATTCTGGGCGAGAACGGCCAGATCCCGGTCCTGCTGTCCGCCTGGGCAACCCCGGTGGCGGCCATCCTGTTGGCGCTCGGCCTGTTGCTGCATGTGGAGGACGGCTGAGATGCGGCGCGTCCTTGCCCTCCTTTGCATTATGGTCCTGCTGCCGCTGACCCTGAAAGCGCAGCAGACGCCGCCGCAACCGGCGGTGCTGGTGGCCGATCAGGTTTTCCTCACGAGCGACCGCACTCTGGTGGCCGAAGGCAACGTCGAGGCGTTTCAGGGCACCACCCGCATCCGCGCCCGCGCAATCCGCTACAGTGAGCAGAGCGGGGCGCTGATCATCGAGGGGCCCATCGTGCTGTCGGACGGCGCTGGTACCGTGATCCTCGCGGACGCGGCAGAGCTGAGCGACAACCTGCGCAACGGCATCCTGACCGGCGCGCGGATGGTCCTGAACCAGCAGTTGCAGCTTGCCGCCGTCCAGATCGACCGGGTCGATGGCCGCTACAGCCAGCTTTACAAATCCGCCGTGACCTCCTGCAAGGTCTGCGACGACGGGCGCCCGCCGCTCTGGCAGATCCGGGCAAAGCGGGTGATCCACGATCAGGTCGAACAGCAGCTCTACTTCGATCAGGCGACCTTCCGCATCCGCAATGTGCCGGTCTTCTACCTGCCGCGCCTGCGCCTGCCCGATCCCACGCTGGACCGCGCCACGGGTTTCCTGATGCCGCGCGTGCGCACCACCTCGCAACTGGGCGTGGGGCTCAAGATTCCCTATTTCATCAAGATCGGACAGTCCCGTGACCTGACGGTGACGCCCTACTTCTCCAGTGCGACACGCACGTTGGAACTGCGCTATCGTCAGGCTTTCCGGACCGGTCGCATCGAATTCGAAGGGGCCGTGTCGCGCGACGACCAGCGTCCCGGCAAGTCGCGCGCCTATCTCTTCGGCAACGGCACTTTCGATCTTGCGCGGGACTACAAGCTCAGCTTTTCCATTGAAGCGGTCGGCGATGAGGCATACCTGACGGAATATGGCTATTCCAGCAAGGACCGGCTGACCAGCGAACTCACCGTCCAGCGCACCCGGCGCGACGAATACATCCGCGCCAGCCTTTACAACTTCGAATCCCTGCGGGTTGGCGAAGACAACAATACCCAGCCGACCCTCGTGCTGGACGGCGCATATGAGCGCCGTCTCTTTCCCGTTACCCTTGGCGGAGAAGTTCGTCTGTCCCTGCAGGCCCACGGCCACCGGCGCAGTTCGGACCTGTCCATCGACGGCCCCGACACGGACCTGATCGTGGACGGACGCGACGTGGCACGGCTGAACGGTCAGGTCGACTGGCTGCGTCGCTACACCTTGCGCAACGGGCTGGTGACGGATGTCAATCTTGGGGCCAGTTTCAGCGCATTCGACATCGCTCAGGACAGCACATTCGCGCAGAACCACGCCGATCTCTCGCCCCACGCCTCCCTTGCGTTCAGCTATCCGATGCTGCGTCGTGGTGCGGGCGGGGTGACGCACCTGCTGGAGCCGGTGGTGCAGATGGCATGGACCGGGGGCAGCCGATTGATGATTCCGAATGAGGAAAGCACGCGGGTCGAATTCGATCAGGGCAATCTTCTGGCATTGTCACGCTTTCCCCGCCCCGATCGGCGTGAACGCGGCAGGGTTGCGGCCATCGGTGTCAGCTATGCGAGGCTCGATCCTACCGGTTGGGATGCCCTGCTGACGCTCGGCCAGGTGGTGCGGAGTGACGCGGACCCTGATTTCTCCGTCACCTCGGGGTTGTCGGGCACGTCATCGGACCTGCTGGTCGCAGCCCAGATCAGAACCCACGCTGGCCTTCTGCTCACCGGACGGGGTTTGCTTGACGAAAACCTTGCCCTCTCCAAGGCCGAGTTGCGCGGCGACTGGACCTTCCGGCGCGGGCGACTGGGGGGCAGCTATGTCTGGCTCGACGTCGATGCCGCCGAGGACCGCACCCAAGCGGTCTCCGAAATCACGCTCGATGGCGACTACCGGATCAACAACCAATGGGCCGCCAGTGCCGACCTGCGCTTCGACGTGGCCGACGAACGCGCCGCGACGGCGGGTCTTGGCCTGACCTACAACAACGAATGCGTAACGGTCGACCTTTCCGTGCGGCGGCGCTATTCCTCCTCAACAAGTGTTGAGCCCTCGACCGATATCGGTTTTAACATCGGCCTGCGGGGCTTCTCCGCAAACACCGGAACAGAAAGATACGTGCGCTCATGTCGGAACTGACCAGAACGAAGTTTTCCCTGATGATCCGGTGTCTTGCCGCCCTGGCAATCGTCGCTGTGACGGGCGCGCGTGCCGAAGCGCAGAACCTCTATGCGCCGGTCGCGCGGGTCAATTCCCAGATCGTGACCGAATACGAGGTGCAGCAACGCCAACGCTTCCTGCAACTTCTCAACGCGCCCGGCTCGGACCGAAAGGGCAGCCTGGACGCCCTGATCGACGACCGCCTGCGCGAAAACGAAGTCGCGCGGTCCGGCATCACGCTGTCAGAAGACGCATTGCGTGCGGGCATGGAAGAATTCGCATCCCGCGCCAATCTCTCCGCCGAAGAGTTCATCGAGGCGCTCGGCCAGTCCGGGGTCGCCCCTGAAACCTTCCGCGATTTCGTCCGCGTGACGCTGGCCTGGCGCGACCTGATCCGCGGGCGCTACAACAACACCGTGAACATCTCCAACGCGGAGATCGACCGCGAACTCGGCTCGGCCCGCAGCGGGAGCGGTATCCGTGTCCTGCTGTCCGAGATCATCATCCCCGCCCCCCCGCAGAACGCGGCACGGGTGGCGGCCCTGGCCGACCAGATTTCGCAGACCCGGTCCGAGGCCGAGTTCTCCAGTTACGCCCGCCAGTATTCCGCCACTGCCTCGCGCGGGGCCGGTGGTCGCCTGCCCTGGACCCCGCTTGAGAACCTGCCTGCCAGCCTGCATGCCATCATCCTCGCCCTCGCCCCCGGCGAAGTGAGTGCGCCGCTGCCGATCCCCAATGCCGTGGCCCTGTTCCAGCTGCGCGGCATCGAGGAGACCGGCAAGCCCGCGACCGATTATTCCGAGATCGAATACGCCGCCTATTACATCGCCGGCGGTCGCAGCCAGGAGGGTCTCGCGCAGGCCGCAAAGGTGCGCGGGCGCGTAGATGTCTGCGACGACCTCTACGGTATTGCCAAGGGCCAACCCGCCTCGGTGCTGGACCGGGGGGCAAAGAAGCCCTCCGAGATTCCGCAGGATATCGCAATCGAGCTGTCCAAGCTCGATCCGGGCGAGTCCTCCGTGGCACTGACGCGCGCCGACGGGCAGACGCTGGTGTTCCTGATGCTGTGCAAGCGCACGGCGGCAGCAAATGCCGAAGCCAACCGGGACGACGTGATCGCGGCAATCCGCCAGCGCAAGCTGCAGGGCTATTCCGACCAGCTGCTCGAACAGCTTCGCGCCGACGCCCGCATCACCCGCCTGTGACCGACCCGACCCTGCCGGTGGTGCTGTCCTGTGGGGAGCCTGCCGGGATCGGCCCGGAGGTCGCCGCCAAGGCCTGGGCAGCGCTGGCGCGGGACGTGCCGATGCTCTGGCTCGGCGATCCCCGCCACCTGCCTGCCGACATCCCGCACCGCGTGGTGACCGACCCGCAAGAGGCACGCGGCGTGCAGACCGACGCGCTTCCGGTGATGGCGCACGACTTTGGCAGCGCCCGCACCCCCGGCACGCCCGATCCGCGGCACGCGCAAGGGGTGATCGACATGATCGCGCTCGGGGTCTCTCTGGTGAGCGACGGGGCCGCCTGCGCGCTCTGCACCGCGCCCATCCACAAGAAGGCACTGATGGACGGGGCGGCTTTTGCCTATCCCGGCCATACCGAATACCTTTCGGCCCTCGCAGGGAACGCGGAGGTCGTGATGATGCTTGCCTCAGACCAGCTGCGGGTCGTGCCCACGACCATCCATATCGCGCTGCACAAGGTGCCTGAGGCCCTGACCCCGCAGCTTTTGCGTCGCACCATCGAGATTAGCGCAAAGGGCCTGCGCGACCAGTTCGGCATCGCCGCCCCGCGGCTTGCTGTCGCGGGCCTGAACCCCCACGCGGGGGAAGGCGGCGCCATGGGCCGAGCCGAGGTGGATTGGATCGCGCCCTTCATCGCCAAAATCGCCGCAGAGGGCATTGACGTCACCGGCCCCTGGCCTGCCGACACGATGTTCCACGCCGCCGCCCGCGCGCGCTACGACGCGGCGATCGCCATGTACCACGACCAGGCGCTGATCCCCATCAAGACGCTGGACTTCGACCGGGGCGTGAACGTGACGCTGGGCCTGCCCTTCATCCGCACCTCCCCCGACCACGGCACCGCCTTCGACATCGCAGGCAAGGGAATCGCTAACCCGACCAGCATGATCGAAGCAATCCGCATGGCCTATCGCATGGCCAACCGATGAGCGCCATCGACACCCTGCCACCCCTGCGATCCGTTATCGCCACCCACGGGCTGAGCGCGCGCAAGTCGCTGGGGCAGAACTTCCTGCTGGACCTCAACCTCACCGCCAAGATCGCGCGGCAGGCGGGTGATCTGACAGGCTGCGACATACTGGAGGTCGGCCCCGGCCCCGGCGGCCTCACGCGCGGGCTGCTGGCCGAAGGCGCGCGCCATGTGCTGAGCATCGAAAAGGACTCCCGCTGCCTGCCCGCCCTGGCCGAGATCTCAAGCGCTTATCCCGGCAGGCTGACCGTCATGGAAGGCGACGCGCTGGAGGTCGATCCGCTCGCCTACCTGAAGCCCCCGATCCGCGTGGCCGCGAATCTGCCCTATAACATCGGCACCGAATTGCTGGTGCGCTGGCTGACGCCCCCCGAATGGCCCCCGTTCTGGCAAAGCCTCACGCTGATGTTCCAGCGCGAAGTGGCCGAACGAATCGTCGCCGCCCCCGGCTCCAAGGCCTACGGGCGCCTCGCCCTGCTTGCGCAATGGCGTGCCGATGCGCGTATCGTCATGCAACTGCCGCCCGAGGCCTTCACCCCGCCGCCCAAGGTCTCCTCCAGCGTGGTCCACCTGACCGCCCTGCCCGCACCCCGCTTTCCCGCCGATCCCGCGATCCTGTCCCGTGTCGTCGCCATGGCCTTCAACCAGCGCCGCAAGATGTTGCGCGCCGCCCTCAAGGGCATGACCCCCGCCATCGAGGATCACTTGCACGCCGCCGGAATCAGCCCTACAGAACGCGCCGAGCAGGTTCCGCTGGAAGCCTTTTGCGCCCTTGCCCGTACCTTTGAGGCCCCATGATTCGTACCCTTTGCCTGTTCCTTATCCTGACCCTTGGCGCCTGCAACCTTGGCCCCAAGGGCCCGCCGCCCAGAGGCACGGAGAATGACATTGCCGCGCTGGCAGCCGCGATCCGTGGCCTGGACCCCGCCGTCGACCTTGAGGAAGCAGGCCGCGCGGCGCGAATTTCCTATGACTACAGCCACCAGCTTGCCATCGCCTACGAGATCGAGGACGCCCCAATTCGCCATAACGCCAAGGTCAACCGGGGTGAAAAGCCGCGCGGGCTTTGCTGGCACTGGGCCGAGGATATGGAAAAGCGCCTGGTAGCGGAAGGGTTTCGCACTCTCACCATGCACCGCGCCATCGCCAATGCCGACAGCCGCATCTTCATCGACCATTCCTCCGCCGTGATTTCGGCAGCGGGTGCACAGATGAAGGACGGTATCGTGCTCGACCCTTGGCGTTATGGAGGAGAACTCTTCTGGTCGCCTGTGGCCACGGACAAGCGCTATCCCTGGGAAGAGCGTGAAGCAGTCCTGAGAAAGCATGGCCGGATCAGATACGTGACGCAGGCGGGCGTGCCGATCACGCCCTGACGTTACGGGCGCTTTCCCGCACATTCCGGGAATCTCGCCGTGCCGGATACAGGCCTCCGCCGATCAGATCAGCAAAGCCCCAACCATGCCCGGGAAACCGGCGACGTTACTCCGCCGCTTCCGACCGGTCGTTTCCGTCCTGGGCAATGTCCCCATCGGCCTTGGGCTTCGGTGCCGGCTTGCGACGGGGCGCGCGTTTGGGTTTGGGCTTGCTCTCCGGCGTTTCCACCAGATTGCTCTCATCCTCGGTGTTGTTGCCCGCCTCGATGTCGGGTTGGGGTGCCTGCGAGGGATCGTTCTGGCGGTTGTCCTGGCGATGATCGGAATGGTTGTTCTGGCGATTGTCGTTGCCATTCCCGTTGTCACTGCCGTTATTCTGCTGACCGCCCTGAGTCGCCTCGCGCTCCTGCCGCTCGATGCGCTCGCGGTCCCGATCAGCCTGACGCTCGCGGTTCTGGCGCTCTTGCTCCTCGCGGCGCGTGTCGATTTCGCGCTGCGCCTCGCTCAGCAGGCGCAGGTAATGTTCCGCATGTTGCTGGAAATTCTCGGCCGCGACGCGATCGTTGCTCAGCTGCGCATCACGCGCCAGCTGGTTGTATTTCTCGATGACCTGCTGCGGCGTGCCGCGCACCTTGCCCTCGGGGCCGGAACTGTCGAACACGCGGTTCACGACGTTGCCGCCGCTCTGCGGCTGGCGGTTGCGGTTGTTCTTCGACCGGGACCGTGATCTGGAAGATTTCATGAAATGGTTTCAGCCTTCAATGCTGTGTGGTTCGTAATGACCGGGCGGCGTTACTTCGCCGATTTTTGACCCGGTTGTTCGAGATGTTGGGCATAACGCCGCGCGGGACCGCCAAGAGGCATCCACCGCTGCAACACCCCTGAATAAGCACGCGAAACGCCGCGCGGCAAGCGCAAAGTTGCGAGATTCCGACAAGATGGGCGCTTTTTGCGGGATTATGCCGGTCGGTCGGCACAAACGACACGCGGACGACCGCCCATGTCCATCGCCAAAGTGACCCGCGCCCAGCCCGCGCGTGCGAAGATTTCCGTCACCGCAGCCCCTTGGGTCCAGCCGATTTCCACCATCACTCGGCCTTCCTCGGTCAGATACCCCTGCGCATGCTCCGCGATCACGCGATAGGCGCTGAGCCCGTCCTGATCATCGGTCAGCGCCATGCGCGGCTCGTGCAACCCCAGTTCCGGGGCCACCCCCCCCATTTCGGAGGCGGCAAGGTAGGGCGGGTTCGCCACGATCAGGTCGAAACGACCTTCGACCGCCTCGAACCAGTCCGATTGTAGAACATTCGCCCGCGCCTGCACCCCGTGCATGACCGCATTGGCGCTGGCCTGAAGGCAGGCGGCTTCGGACAGATCGACCCCGACGCCACTGGCATCAGGCCGTTCAGCCAGCAGCGTGACAAGGATGCAGCCCGACCCCGTGCCAAGGTCGAGCACCCGGTCGAAGCTTTCCGTCAGCGCCAGTTCGATCAGCGTTTCCGTCTCCGGGCGCGGGTCCAGCACATCGCGGCTGACCTTGAAATCCCGGCCATAGAAGCCCCGCGACCCGACAAGATGCGACACCGGCACCCGCACCGCCCTGAGCGCCACGAGGTGCTCGAACCGCTCCGCGATCTCCGGTGCGATCTCCTCCGGAGCGATCAGCGTCACCCGTGCTGCATCGACAGAGGCCGCATGCGCCAGCAGCAACCGCGCGTCCCGGGCCGGGTCCGGCACGCCTGCAGCGCGCAGCCGCGCGGCGGCGGCGGCCATGGCCTGAGCGGCAGTGGGGGCGCTCACGTCGACATCTCCGCCATCATGCGAGCCTGCGCGTCCGCCGTCAGGGCATCGACGATCTCGTCGATATCCCCCTGCATGACCGCATCGAGACGATAGAGCGTGAGGTTGATCCGGTGGTCGGTCATGCGCCCTTGCGGGAAGTTGTAGGTCCTGATCCGCTCAGACCTGTCCCCCGACCCCACCTGCGCCGCCCGGCTGGCGGAGCGTTCGCTGTCCACCCGGTTGCGCTCCATGTCATAAAGCCGCGCCTTGAGCACCTGCATCGCCTTGTCGCGGTTGCGGTGCTGGGATTTCTCGGAACTGGTCACGACGATCCCCGTCGGCAGGTGCGTGATCCGCACAGCCGAATCAGTCGTGTTCACATGCTGCCCGCCCGCGCCCGACGACCGCATCGTGTCGATGCGCAGGTCATTCGCGTTGATCGCGATATCCACGTCCTCGGCCTCCGGCAGCACAGCGACCGTGGCGGCGGAGGTATGGATGCGCCCGCCGCTCTCGGTCGAGGGCACGCGCTGCACCCGGTGCACGCCACTTTCGAACTTCAGCCGTGCAAAGACATTCTGACCAGTGATATGCGCCACCACTTCCTTGACGCCGCCAAGCTCGGTCATCTGCTCCTCGATCAATTCGAACCCCCAGCCCCGCGCCTCGGCATAACGCTGGTACATCCGCAGCAGGTCGGCGGCAAAGAGCGCCGCCTCGTCGCCCCCCGTGCCGGGCCGGATTTCCAGCATCGCAGGCTTGGCATCCGCCGCATCGCGGGGCAGCAACGCCAGCTGCAGGGCATGCTCGGCCTTCGGGATCGCTCCCTTGATGCGCTGCATCTCGTCCGAGGCCAGCTCCGCCATCTCCGGATCGCGCAGCATGGCGCGGGTTTCCTCGCGGTCCTTGAGCAACTGGCGATAGGCGTCGATCTGCTCCACCACCGGGCGCAGATCGGCGTATTCCTTGGCGAGTTTGGCGAAATCCGCCCCGTCCGAACCAGCCGACATCGAGGCTTCCAGGAACTGGAAACGCTGGGAAATCTGCTCAAGGCGGTCCATCGGGATCATCCGCCTGCTGTCGCTGATAGGAAGGGTTTGGTCAAGTCCCGGCGCCATGCTATGATGCCCACATGATCCGCTCAGCCCTGATCCTCGCCCTCGTGCCCCTGCCCGCCCTCGCGGACGTCACTTACCCCGGTGGGCGAACGGTGGAGTGTTATTGCACCGACCGCAACCACAACCGCGTCGAACTGGGGGAGACGATCTGCCTGCAGGTCGACGGGCGGATGTTCATGGCACAATGCCAGATGTCGCTGAACGTGCCGATGTGGCGAGAGGTGCAGAAAGGGTGCTTGTCCTCAGCCCTGCGCCGCCCGAACGAGCCGCTCCAGTCGCGCCCGGTTGACGCCAAAATCTGACTGGCCAAAGCGCAGGCGCGCGAACATCCTGACCTGCCCATCCACCAGCTCGACCGTGGTATAATCGGGAAATCCCATGACCTTGCTGCGCGTGACATAGGTAATCCGCCCCTGCGCAGGTGTACCGCTCAGCACGATGGTGCGCGGCAGGGCCAAAGCGGCCGCATGCACCCGCGCCAGCGTGCCCTCGTCGCCGGGAATGACCCGCACGGCACCGCCCTTGAGGTCCTCGTCATGATCAACGGTGACGGGAACATCCCATCGCGCCGGATCGGAGGGGGCAAGACGAAGGTAACCCGCAACCCCCACCGCCGCGATAACCAACAGCCAGAGAATCATGACCCGCACATCCCTTCACCCTTTTCCAAATACCGCCACACCATCTCAGCGATACGCAACGCCGGGCAGGACGCACAACAGCTCATAAAGGACATTGGCCCCCGTCAGCGCGGTATTACCGGAGGTATCGTAGGGCGGTGAAACCTCCACAAGATCGCAGCCCACGATGTTGAGCCCCTTCAGCGCCCGGATCAGTTCCATCGCCTGCGGCGTGGTCAGCCCGCCGATCTCCGGCGTGCCAGTTCCGGGCGCGTAGGCCGGATCGAGACTGTCAATGTCGTAGGTCACATAGACCGGCAGTTCCGTCCCGATGTCGCGCCGGATCTCGCCACCCAAAGTGGACAGACTGCGCCCCCAAAGCTCGTGCGCCGGGAACTGTTGGAACCCCCAACCCGCGGCTTCAGTGAAATCCTCCGCCGAATAGCCCGTGCCGCGCAGCCCGATCTGGTATGTTTTCGAAGGGTTTATCAGCCCCTCCTCATGCGCGCGACGGAAGACGGTGCCGTGGGTCTCACGCTCCCCGAACATCTCGTCGTTAACGTCCGCATGGGCATCGACATGGATCAAGGCCAGCGGCCCGTGCCGCCGCGCCATGGCGCGCAGGATCGGCAGCGTGATGGAATGGTCTCCGCCGATCGCCAGCGGCATCGCATCGTATTTGAGAATCGCGTCGTAACTCTCTTTGATGATGCGCAAACTAGCACTCAGCGAGAAAGTATTGATCGCCAGGTCCCCGATATCGGCGACCTGCAGACTGTCGAAGGGCGCGGCCCCCGTGGCGAGGTTGTAGGGCCTTAACATCGCGCTCTCGGCGCGCACCTCCTTCGGCCCAAAGCGCGTGCCCGACCGCCAGGAAGTGCCGATATCCATCGGCACGCCCAGCACCGCGACGTCCAACCCCTTGAGGTCATTCACCGACGGCAGCCGCATGAAAGTATTCGGCCCCGAAAACCGGGCAAGGTCGTTGCCGCTGATCGGCTGGTTCTTCGCGCTCATGCCATCCTCATGCGGTGGCCCAGCAGACACAGAATCTCGGTCGCCACATGCGCCCCCGCGATGGCCGTAGCACCCGTTGTGTCAAAGGGCGGCGAGACCTCGACCACATCCCCGCCGACAATGTTGATCCCCGCCAGATCCCGCAGCATCACCGCGCATTGGGCGCTGGTCAGGCCACCCCAGACGGGCGTCCCTGTGCCGGGGGCAAAGGCCGGGTCCAGCGCGTCGATGTCGAACGTCAGATAACAGGGCCGGTCGCCCAGCACCGACTTGATCCGCTCCACCGCAGCGACGGGTCCCTTCTCATGCACTTCCCGCGCGTCGATCACGGTGACGCCCAGAGTGTCGGGGTTCGTCGTCCTGATCCCGACCTGCACGGATGTCGCAGCATCCACGATCCCCGACTTCACCGCCTTGTAGAACATCGTGCCGTGGTCGATCCGGTCCATGTCGTCATCGGGCCAGGTGTCTGAATGAGCATCAAATTGCAAAAGGCTGATCGGCCCGTATTTCTCGGCATAGGCCTTGAGGATCGGGAAGCTGATGTAGTGATCGCCCCCCAAAACCACGCTGGCGGCCCCCGCATCGAGAATAGCCTTGATATGCGCGGTAAGTGCGGCCGGAAACTGGCTCACGTGACCATAGTCAAAGGCCAGATCGCCGTAATCCGCGATGGCGAACTCGCTCAGCACGTCGTAGTCCCAGCCATAGGGCGGATCATAGGGTTGCAAGGTGCTCGCCTCGCGAATCGCACGCGGCCCCAGGCGCGTCCCGGTGCGGTTGGTCACCGCCTGATCGAAGGGCACGCCTGTCACGGCGATGTCCACGCCGCGCAGGTCCTTGGTATAGCGCCGCCGCAGAAAGGACGTCGCCCCGCCAAAGGCGTTCTCGAAACTCGCGCCCTTCAGTTCATCGCGGGTAAAC
>JBBSJO010000039.1:0-24784 GCA_038257185.1 Rhodobacterales bacterium
GACGTTTCAGAATATCGCGCTTTTCGAGGGCATGTCGGTGCTGGACAATGTCATGACCGGGCGGCTGACCCATATGAAGACGGGTCTGTTCGGGCAGGCGATATGGAAGGGCAAGGCGGAGCGCGAGGAGATCGCCAATCGCGAAGTGGCGGAGAAGATCATCGATTTCCTGGAGATTCAGGCCATTCGCAAGACGCCTGTGTCGCGCCTGTCCTACGGGTTGAAGAAGCGGGTGGAACTGGCGCGGGCGCTGGCGGCGGAGCCGTCGCTGTTGCTGCTCGACGAGCCGATGGCGGGGATGAACGTTGAGGAGAAGGAAGACATGAGCCGCTTCATCCTTGATGTGAACGACGAATTCGGCACCACGATTGCGCTGATCGAGCACGACATGGGGGTCGTCATGGATCTCAGCGACCGAGTGGTCGTGATGGATTACGGGCGCAAGATCGGCGACGGCACACCGAGTGAGGTGCGCGGCAATCAGGAGGTGATCGATGCCTATCTGGGGGTTGCGCATGATTGACTTCGGCGGGTGGGTGCCTGGCAGCTTGATGCCAATCGGTCTGCTGCTGGCGACCGACGCGGTGGCCGCGCAGGAGTTGACGCTTGGCGATGTCTTCGACATGTGCGAACCGGTGGTGTCGGGTGCCGAACTTCCGTCGCTCGAGAAACTGCCGCTGAAGCGACTTGATGGCCGCACCATGGGGGCGCGTCTGGACACCACATCGGGTCCGGTGACCCTGAGGTATTTTAGCGATGCCGGCGGCGGCAGCCCGGTGACGCGGTGCTGGGTCGACGGCTATGATGCCCGTGACCTGGACAATCGGACAGATGCTGCTGTGACCTGGGGGCAGAAGGCACCTGAAATCGAGGCCTGGTTCGAACAGCGCGGCGCGCGCGACGATGCCGAGATGGTGCGACCCGTCATCGGTGCGGGCAGGCTTTTTGTCGAAATCTGCACCGAGGCAGGCGTGCCGCTTACCGTGATTGCCGGACCAAATGCGGTGCTGTCCGAGGTGCAGGAAGACAACCGGCCGTTCTCGTTCTGGATGCAGTCGCCAGTCAACAACAATTCCACCGAGTGCAAGTACGTCAAATGAGACTTGAAACAAGACTTGCGGCTCTGACAGGGGATCACCATGCCTGACCAACTGGCCTACACCATCGAGGTCTTCCTCAACGGGCTCATGGCGGGGGTGCTTTATGCGCTCGTGGCCCTGGGGTTCGTGCTTATCTACAAGGCGAGCGGCATCTTCAACTATGCCCAGGGCGTCATGGCGCTTTTCGCCGCGATGACGCTGGTGGGAATCCAGAACGGGCAGGTGCCCTTTGCCCATCTGATCAACGCCATCTTCGGCACGGATGTGCATACCTTCGGCTGGAACGTGCATTCCGCGGTGGCCGTCCTGCTGACCGTTGGCGTGATGATGGTGCTGGCCTGGGCAGTGCAGCGGTTCGTGTTCCGGCATCTGGTGGGGCAGGAGCCGATCATCCTGTTCATGGCGACCATCGGGCTGGCCTATTTCCTCGAAGGCGTGGCCGACCTCATGTGGGGCTCCGAGATCAAGACGCTGAACCTCTGTGCGGCGGAGGGGACCTGCCTGCCGCAGGGAATGAACGCCTGGATCGATGACACGACGTTCAATGCCTTCGGCTACGGCTTCTTCATCGACAACCTCGACATCATGGCGTCGATCGTGGCGGCGGTTCTCGTGATCGGGCTTGTGGCCTTTGCGCAATTCACCAAGCAGGGCCGTGCCATGCGGGCGGTGGCCGACGACCATCAGGCGGCGCTGAGCGTCGGCGTGTCGCTGAATTACATCTGGATCCTCGTGTGGTCGCTGGCGGGTTTCGTGGCGCTGGTGGCGGGGATCATGTGGGGGGCAAAGTCCGGCGTGCAGTTCTCGCTGTCGCTGATCGCCCTGAAGGCGCTGCCGGTGCTGATGCTGGGGGGGTTCACCTCCATCCCCGGTGCGATCGTGGGCGGGCTGATCATCGGAGTGGGGGAGAAGCTTTTCGAGTTCCTGATCGGTGCGCCCTATCTGGGCGGTGCCACGGAGAACTGGTTTGCCTACATGCTGGCGCTGCTGTTTCTGGTGTTTCGTCCGCAGGGGTTGTTCGGGGAGAAGATCATTGAGCGGGTTTGAGAACAAGACAGTGCGTGCGGAGCGCACAGCCTGCCGTGAAACAGTTGGGTGCGTGATCTCGCGCACCCCAGGAGGCCAACATGTTCTATCGTGAAGCCGGTGATTTCTCCACGACCTACGCTAACGACCAGCAGACCTTTCCGATCAAGTTCGACCGGTATCGCTACTACCTCGTGCTCTTTGTCGCGATCTTTGTCGTGCCCTTCGTGATCAACGATTATTGGGCCAACTCGCTGCTGCTTCCCTTCCTGATCTATGCCATCGCGGCCATCGGTCTGAACATTTTGGTAGGATACTGCGGGCAGGTGAGCCTAGGGACGGGCGGCTTCATGGCCGTGGGGGCCTATTCCTGTTACAAGCTGATGACCTCGTTCCCGGATGTCAGCATGTTCATCCACGTGATCCTGGCAGGCATCATCACGGCGGCGGTGGGGGTTCTGTTCGGGCTGCCGAGCCTGCGCATCAAGGGGTTCTACCTTGCCGTGGCGACTCTCGCGGCGCAGTTCTTCCTTGTCTGGCTCTTCAACCGGGTGCCGTGGTTCTACAATTATTCTGCCTCGGGGCAGATTTCGGCACCCGAGCGTTCGGTCTTTGGCATCGTCGTGACCGGCCCGAGTGCTGAAGCCTGGGCGACCTATGCCTTCTGCCTCATCTTCACCATCGCCTCCGCGATCATCGCGCGGAACCTCACGCGGGGGTCGGTCGGGCGCAAGTGGATGGCGATCCGCGACATGGACATCGCAGCGGAGATCATAGGGGTGAACCCGCTGCGCGCGAAGCTCACGGCCTTTGCGGTGTCGTCCTTTTTCATCGGCGTATCGGGAGCGCTGTTCTTTGCCATCTACCTCGGGGCGGTCGAGGTCGGCGAGGCCTTTGGCATCACCAAGTCCTTCCTGGTGCTCTTCATGATCATCATTGGCGGGCTGGGCAGCATCTTCGGCAGCTTTGCGGGTGCGGCGTTTCTGGTGCTGCTGCCTGTGGCGCTGAAGGTGGTGGGCGTGGACTGGCTGGGCTGGCCGACGGATATCGTGTCACATTTGCAGCTGGTGTTCGTGGGAGCGCTGATCATCGTCTTCCTGATCGTGGAGCCGCACGGGATCGCGCAGCTGTGGCGCGTGGCGAAGGAAAAACTGAGATTGTGGCCCTTCCCGCACTAGGGCGGGTCATAAGACGACGGCGGGGTCATACCCGCCCAACGGCATTAACAAGTCGGATCATATCCAAGGGAGGAAACACCGATGAAGATGAAACTGACAACGATGGCCATCGCAGGCCTGATGGCAGCGGGGCCCGCGATGGCGGACCTCGTCTTTCCGTCGCTGAGCTACCGGACCGGACCCTATGCAGCGGGCGGTATTCCGTTCGCGGACGGCTACGCGGACTACTTCACCCTGCTAAACGAGCGGGACGGCGGCATCGGCGGGGTCATGACCTCGGTGCCCGAGTGCGAGACGGGCTACAACACCGAGAAGGGTGTGGAGTGCTACGAATCGCTCAAGGGCAGCGGCGGGTTGGTCTATCAGCCCCTGTCGACCGGCATCACCTACCAGCTGATCCCCAAGACGACGGCGGACGGCATTCCGATGCACACCATGGGCTATGGCCGCACCTCGGCCAAGAACGGCGACGTCTTCAACTACACCTTCAACTATCCCGCCAACTACTGGGACGGTGCGTCGGGTGCTATCAACTACCTGCTGAAGGAGAATGGCGACGATCTGAACGGGAAGAAGGTCGCCCTGCTCTACCACAACTCCGCCTATGGCAAGGAGCCGATCCGCACGCTGGAAGAGCTGGCCAAGAAGCACGGTTTCGAGCTGAGCCAACTGCCCATCGACGCACCGGGCCAGGAGCAGAAATCGCAGTGGTTGCAGGTCCGTCGGGACAAGCCTGACTATATCATCTTCTGGGGCTGGGGCGTGATGAACCAGGTCGCCGTCCAGGAAGCCGTGAACATCCGCTTCCCGATGGAGAACATGATCGGCATCTGGTGGTCAGGGTCCGAGAACGACGTGCTGGCGGCGGGCGAAGGTGCCAACGGCTACAAGGCGCTGACCTTCCACGGCGTGGGCGACGACTTCCCGGTCTTCGACGACATCAAGAAGTATGTCGTGGACACGGGCAAGGCAGCAGGTGCAGGCGACCAGATCGGTACGGTGCTCTATAACCGCGGGCTCTATGCCGCGATGCTGGCAGCCGAAGCGGCCAAGAACGCGCAGGAGATGAACGGCACCAAGGACATCACGGCTGCGATGATGCGCGATGGTATGGAAGCGCTTGACATCACCGAAGAGAAGATGGCGGCACTCGGCCTGCCCGGCTTTGGCCCCGCCTTCAAGGTGTCCTGCCAGAATCACGGCGGCGACGGTCTTGTCGGCGTGACCCAGTGGGATGCAGCCGCCAAGGAGTGGAAGCTGATCTCTGACTTCTCGCAAACAGACGAAGCTGTGGTCGACCCGCTGATTGCGGAAGATTCCGCAGCTTACGCGTCGGAAAACAAGATCGAATCGTCCTGCAAGTAAGGGCCTCCTTCCCGGCCGCAGCACAAGCGGCGGCCGGGGATTTTCGGTATTTTCAAAAGGGTGAAGCCCATGCTGGATGCAGCCAACACCAATGAGGTGGCGGTCGAGAACCTGCTGGAAGTCAACAACATCGAGGTGATCTACAATCATGTGATCCTCGTGTTGAAGGGCGTCAGCCTGAACGTTCCCAAGGGCGGCATCACGGCCCTGCTGGGCGGCAACGGGGCGGGCAAGACCACGACGCTCAAGGCGATCTCCGGGCTGCTGGCCTCCGAACGCGGCGAGGTGACCAAGGGCAGCATCAAGTATCGCGGCACCGCGATCGAACACGCCGATCCGGCGGAAACGGTCAAGAAAGGTGTCGTGCAGGTGATGGAGGGGCGGCATTGCTTCGAGCACTTGACAGTGGAAGAGAACCTGATGACCGGCGCATATACGCGTCGCGACGGCAAGGCGGCGGTGCAGCGCGATCTGGAGATGGTCTATGACTACTTCCCGCGTCTCAAGGAGCGGCGGAAGTCGCAGGCGGGGTATACCTCGGGCGGGGAGCAGCAGATGTGCGCGGTGGGCCGTGCCCTGATGAGCCGCCCCGAGACGATCCTGCTGGATGAGCCCTCGATGGGGTTGGCGCCGCAGTTGGTGGAGCAGATCTTCGACATCGTGAAGACGATCAACGAGAAGGAAGGCGTGACCTTCCTGCTGGCAGAGCAGAACACCAACGTGGCGCTGCGCTTCGCGCATTACGGCTATATCCTGGAATCGGGCCGGGTGGTGATGGACGGTCTTGCCGCCGATCTGCGCGAGAATCAGGACGTGAAGGAATTCTACCTCGGTGTGTCGGACGAGGGGCGCAAGTCGTTCCGCGACGTGCGCAGCTACCGTCGGCGCAAGCGCTGGCTAAGCTGAGGCTGTCGCGCGGCACGATACCGGAAGACCCCGCGCTGGCGGGTGAATTGACCCTCCGACAACAGAGTGAGCGAGATGTCCGAGAAGACCTTCTATGATGATCTGGAATCACGCACGGCTGAGGCGCGTGCGGCCGATGTCGCCACGACGCTGCCGCGCCAGATCGAACGTGCGCAGAGACTGCCGGGATATGCCGCGCGCCTGAACGGCGTCGATGCCGCAGCCATCACCTCTGCCGAGGATCTGGCGGCCTTGCCGGTGTTGCGCAAGTCCGACCTCGGCAAGGCGCAGGGTGTCGACCGGCCCTTTGGTGGGTTCACCACGCGCCCCGCCGCCGGCTTCAGCCATATCTTCCAGTCGCCCGGACCGATCTACGAGCCGTCGAGCACGGACCCCGACTGGTGGCGCATGGGGCGCTTCCTGCATGCCTGCGGCATTGGCAAGGGTGACATCGTGCAAAACTGTTTCGGCTACCACCTGACGCCTGCCGGGGCGATCTTCGAATCCGGGGCGCGGGCCGTGGGGGCCGCCGTGCTGCCAGCGGGCACCGGGCAGACCGAGTTGCAGGTCATCGCCGCGCGGGACGTGGGCACGACGGCCTATGCCGGCACGCCCGATTATCTGAAGGTGATTCTCGAAAAGGCGGACGAAATGGGCATCACGCTTGGCATCACCCGCGCTGCGGTGGGGGGCGGTGCGCTTTTCCCGTCGTTGCGGCAGTATTATGCCGACCGGGGCATCACCTGCCTGCAGTCCTACGCCACGGCCGATCTGGGCAATATCGCCTATGAGACCGACGCGATGGAGGGGATGATCGTCGACGAGCAGGTCATCGTCGAGATCGTGACTCCCGGCACCGGCGATCCGGTGGCCCCGGGCGAGGTGGGGGAGGTCGTGGTTACCACGCTCAACCCCGATTACCCGCTGATCCGTTTTGCCACGGGCGATCTGAGTGCAGTCATGGCGGGGGAAAGCTCCTGCGGGCGCACCAACATGCGCATCAAGGGCTGGATGGGCCGCGCTGATCAGACCACCAAGATCAAGGGCATGTTCGTGCGGCCCGAACAGGTTGCGGCTCTGGTGGCGCACCACGCCGAGGTCCACAAGGCGCGTGTCATCGCCTCTCGCTCGGGCGAACAGGACATGATGACCGTGCAGATCGAAAGCGACGGCGGAGATGCGGAGGCCTATGCGAGTTCGGTCGCGGCATTGTTGAAACTCAAGGGCAAGGTCGAGGTCGTGGCGCCCGGCAGCTTGCCGAAAGACGGTCTGGTGATCGAGGATCAGCGCAGCTACGACTAGGCGGTGAGCCAGTTCGGAGTGTGACGATCCATGTTCAGATGGTTGATGGTTGTCGTGGCCTTGCTGACCGGCTGCGCCATCGGGGATCAGGCGGGTGCGCCTTTCAACGATCCGATCCTCTTCGATCCGGAGCGCGTGGCCAAGGCTGATACCATCGTCGTCATGGTGCCGGGCGCGCTGACCTCCCTACGCATGTTCACCCACGCGCTGGCCTGGGCCGACCGGCCCGGCTACGCGCTCGCCTTCTACCGGTTTCCGGGGATGGAGGGACTGCCGGTGGACCGCAAGCTCGATATTGCACGGGCCGGCAGCCAGATCGCGGGGTTCGCCAACAGCTTTCCGGGCAAGCGCATCCGGCTGATGGGATATTCCACCGGCGGGCCGATCGTGATTCTGGCGGCACAGGAGATCGAGGGCGACGTGAAGGTCGCCGCCATCTCCAGCGCGGTGGAGCGGGCAGGCGGAGTCAGCACCGCCGCGCGGGTGGCGGCGGATGTGCTTGAGGCGGCCATGCGCGCGCGGTCGGTGCGCAAGGACATTGTGTGGCTGCAATACTACCGCACCCTGCTGGTGGGGCGTGCGGCGGCGCGAAAACCCCTGCCGCCACAGGTCATCCCCGTGCCGAACCCCGATGCGCCCAAGACCGTGAAACTGCCGGAACCCGGCCTTCCCGCCGCGCAGTCGCGGGATTTGCGGAGCTGGACCCTGCCGACGGGTATCAAGCCGATGCCAGATCGCTTGCGGTTCTATGTCGGGCGCGAGGATCCGGTATTCTCCACGCAGCAGACGCTGGCTTTTGCCAGGAAGCTGGGCGGCGCGCAGGTGCGGGCCTATCCCGGCAGCGGTCATCTGACCTACCTCACTGCGCCGCAGATATTCGATGATGTTCTGAAGTGGTTCGACGCCCCCTGAGGCAGCGGGTTTTCCGACAATCTCGATGCCCGCACTGGTATTTCCGACAAAAATGGTCAAAAACCGCGGCATGGACTCCACTCCCTCAGAGACCCTGCCGAAAGTCAGCGGCCCTGCCCGCGACGGGTTGCGCGGGCTCGCGGGCGTGGCGGTCACGGTGGCCTGTATCTGCGCGCTGCCGATGCTTGCGGTCCTGATTGCGGCGCTGAGCGGCGGGACGGAGACAGTGCAGCACCTGATGCAGACGGTGCTGCCGGGCTATGCGGCGACGACGGTGCTGCTGGTTCTGCTGGTGGCGGGGGGGACCTTTGCCATCGGCGTCGGTGCCGCTTGGCTGGTGACGATGACACGCTTTCCCGGTGCCAAGGTGCTGGAAATCGCGCTGGTGCTGCCGCTGGCCTTTCCGGCCTATGTGCTGGCCTATGCGTACACCCACGTGCTGGACCACCCCGGCATCGTGCAGGCAAGCCTGCGGTCGGTGACGGGCTGGGGCCCGCGCGACTACTGGTTCCCGGAAATCCGCTCGCTGGGGGGGGCGGCGGTGATGCTGATCCTCGTGCTTTACCCCTATGTCTACCTTCTGGCCCGCGCGGCCTTCCTGCAACAGAGCGGAACGACCTTCCTCGCCGCCCGCGCGCTGGGGTCGAGCGCCTGGTCCGCGTTCTTCAAGGTCAGCCTGCCGCTCGCCCGCCCCGCCATCGCGGGCGGCGTGTTGCTGGCGGTCATGGAGACCATCGCGGATTTCGGCACGGTGGCCTATTTCGGCGTCCAGACCTTTGCCACAGGGATATATACCTCGTGGTTCACCCTTTTCGACCGCGCCGGGGCGGCGCAACTGGCGCTCTGCCTGCTCAGTTTCGCGCTGTTATTGGCGATGCTGGAGCGGGTGCAGCGGGGGCGGGCGAAGTACCATGATCCGGCGCGACGCACGCAGGCCATGCCGCCGATGGAACTGCGGGGCGGGGCGGCACTGGCAGCGGTGCTGGCCTGCGGCGTGCCGGTGCTTTTCGGGGCGGTTCTGCCCGTCGGGGTGCTGCTCTGGATGGGGATCGGGTCGGAGCAGGACCTGCTTTCCCCTCGCTACCTTGGCTTCATCCGCAACTCGGTCACGCTGGCCGGGGTCGCGGCGGTGCTGACGGTGCTCGCGGCGATTTCCGTCGGGTTCTTCCAGCGGTTGCGGCCAGGCGGGTTGGCGCAGGGCGCGGCCTATGTTGCGCGGATGGGTTATGCGGTGCCGGGGGGGGTGATCGCGGTGGGGTTGCTGGTGCCATTCGCGGCTTTCGACAACGCGCTGGATGTCTGGATGCGGTCAACTTTCGATGTCTCCACCGGGCTGCTGATCACCGGGTCGATCTGGTTGCTGGTCGTGGCCTACCTCGTGCGGTTCCTTGCGGCGGCCCTTGGGGCCTATGAGGGTGGGCAGGCGATGGTGCACGCCAACATGGACGCCGCCGCACGGTCGTTGGGGCAGACGCCTTTCGGCACGCTGCGACGGGTGCATCTGCCGATCCTGACGCCGAGCCTGCTGACCGCGCTGCTCATCGTCTTCGTGGATGTCATGAAGGAACTGCCCGCGACCCTGATCATGCGGCCCTTCAACTACGATACCTTGGCGGTGCAGGCCTACCGGCTCGCCAGCGACGAGCGTCTCGACGGGGCGGCGGTACCGAGCCTCGTGATCGTGGCGATGGGGTTGCTGCCGGTGATTCTGATCTGCCGACAGGTGGGTCGCCAGAAGTAGGGTGCAGGGGGCCTGCATCCTACGGGGCAGGCGGCCAGTCCGCGCGGTCGATGTGCCAGCACTGCCAGACACCGCTCTTGCCGCCCATGACAAGTTCCGCATCGTAGGCGTGTACCGCCCCGAGCCGCGCGGTGGCCGTCTGCGAGCGGATGTTGGCGGGGTCGATGTGCAGCCAGACCCGGTCCGCCGCCTTGAACGCGTGGCGCAGCATCAGGTCCTTCATCACGCGGTTCGTGACACCGCCCCACCAGTCGCGCCCGAGAAACGTATAGCCGATCGAGATGCTGGGGTCGTGATCCGGGGCCGGGTAGTAGCGGGAGCAGCCGATAATCGTGCCGGTTTCCACCTCGGTCACGGCGAGCGTCCCGCCGCTGGCAAGGAGGTTGTCGAAGTAAGGATCGAAGATTTCGCGGATGTGTCGGTCCTTGGCAGGGTGCCCGGCCCAGACCAAGGGATCGCGAGCTTGGACAAAGAGCCCTTCGCGGTCAGCGTCATCCAAGGGCTTCAGATGCAAATTTTCACCCATAAGCACAGGCTGGGCATCGAATTCGGTAGGCATCATCGGCGTATCTTTCAGTAGTGGAGGCAAGGTGCAGGGGGGCCTGCACCTTACGGAATCAACCGCGCAGGTTCGCGTCAAAATGGGCCAGGGTGCGGTCCCAGGCAAGCGTCGCCGCCGCCTCGTCGTAGCGGGGCGTGGTGTCGTTATGGAAGCCGTGGTTCACGTCCGGATAGAAATGCACGCTGAACTTCTTCTGGTTCGCCTCCAACGCATCGGAGTAGGCGTCCCAGCCCGCGTTGATGCGCTCGTCAAGGCCTGCGTAGTGGATCATCAGTGGTGCTTCGATAGTCGGAACATCCGCCGCATCGGCCTGACGGCCGTAGAATGGGACCGAGGCTGCGAGGTCGGGGTAGGCCACCGCCAGCGCATTGCAGACGCCGCCACCGTAGCAGAAACCGACCGCCCCCACCTTGCCGGTTGAATCTCCGTGGTCGCGCAGGAACTCGAAGGCCGCGAAGAAGTCGTTCATCAGCTTCTCGCCGTCCATGTTCGCCTGCATCTCGCGGCCCTGTTCGTCGGTGCCGGGGTAGCCGCCCAAGGGGGACAATCCGTCGGGGCCGAGTGCCAGATAGCCCGCCTTGGCGCAACGGCGCACGACGTCCTCGATATAGGGGTTGAGGCCCCGGTTCTCGTGCACCACGAGAACGGCCGGAAGCGGGCCGGTGGTGCCTGTGGGTCGCGCCATGAGACCGCTGATCGAGCCGTGGCCGTTCGGGCTGTCGTAGGACACAGTCATGGTTTCGATCTCGGGATCGTCAGGGGCGACCTGCTGGGCGAGGGCGTAATTCGGCTGCAACTGTTCCAGCAACATGGCCCCGGTGACGCCGGCGGCAGCGTATTGGCCAGCCTGAGTCAGGAAAGCGCGCTTGGACAGCTTGCCGTGCACGTAGCCGTCGAAGATTTCCAGCAGTCGGGGGTCGAAGTCCTTGGCGGTCTTGCGGGGGGCGGTCATGGCGATTCTCCTGTTCCGGGGACAGGAAAATCATAGGCCGTATCGACGCGAGGTCGATACGGCCCTGTCATCACGTTTTTGCGGGTGGGTTATTCCCAGCCGACCGAGTCGAATATCTTTTGCGCGGTGGGGATGTTCTTTGCCACGTCGGAGAGGTTCACGCTGTCGGCCTTGAAGGCGCCCAACTGCTCGACCGAAGGGGCAAGGGCCACGCCTTCCACCGCTGGGAATTCGTCGTTGCCCTGGGAGAAGTATTCCTGCGCTGAATTCGAGACGAGATACTCGAGAAAGAGGACCGCGTTCTCGCGGTTGGGTGCATGTGCCGCCACGCCGGCCCCGGACAGGTTCATATGGGCCCCGTTGCCGTCCTGATCGGGCCAGACCCAGCCGATCTTGCCGATCTGGTCGCTGACGCCGTCCACATTCGTGCGCAGCGCGCGGGCGAAATAATAGGTGTTGGAGACCGCAATGTCGCATTCCCCCGACACGATGCCGCGCAACTGGTCGGTATCGCCGCCCTGCGGGGCGCGGGCCATGTTGCCGACCACGCCCTTGGCCCATTCGGTGGCCTTTTCCTCGCCCTCATGGGTCACGATCGCGGCCAGAAGGGTCTGGTTGTATTCGTTGGCGGAAGAGCGGATGCAGATTTGCCCCCTATAGGCCGGATCGGCCAGGGCGGCGTAGGTCTTGGGTGGGTTCGTGACCGCTTCCTTGTTGTAGAAGATGATCCGCGCGCGCTGGGACATGCCGAACCAATCGTTGTCCGCATCCCGAAGATTTGCAGGGATACGCGATTCCAGCACGTCGCTTTCGGTCGGTTGGAGCAGCCCCATGTCCTTGGCGCGTTTGAGGCGGCTGGTGTCTACAGTGAGCAGGATGTCGGCCGGCGAATTCGCTCCCTCGGCCTGCATCCGCGCGAGCAGTTCGTCGGCATTCCCCTCGATCCGGTTGACGGTGATTCCGGTGGCTTCGGTGAAGTCGGAATAGAGCCGTTCGTCGGTATCATAGTGACGCGAGGAGTAGAGGTTCACGTCGCCATCTGCCAGTGCGGGCAGGGCCAAGGTCAACAGGGCCAGGGTGGCTGTGGATGTTTTGAAAGGGGGCATGGGGGGGCTCCGTCATTTTATGTCATTTAACCTACTAAAACAGTAGGAAACAGATTTCCCCGATGTGTGCAAGTATTCCCTATCAATTTACTAGGTATTAGCGGCCCGCCGCTGACGCGGCGGGCGCGTTCATCATTTGGAGGCTTCGAGCTTGTCCTGTGTCTTGGTCTCGAAATCCGATGCATCATGGCGTTCGTGCAGCTGCATCGAGAGGTCGTCGCCAAAGGCGCGGTTGACCATGCGACCCCGCGTGACGGCGGGACGTTCGTCGATGGTTTTGGCCCAACGCATCACGTTCTCGTAGGACGCCACGTCAAGGAATTCGGCCGCCGAATAGAGCCGCCCCAGAACGAGCTGGCCGTACCATGACCAGATCGCCATGTCGGCGATGGAGTATTCACCCGCAAACCACGCGTTGTCGGCAAGGTGGCGGTCCATCACGTCGAGCTGGCGCTTGGCCTCCATCGCGAAGCGATTGATCGGGTATTCCCACTTCTCCGGCGCGTAGGCGTAGAAATGGCCAAAGCCGCCCCCAAGGTATGGCGCGCTGCCCATCTGCCAGAAGAGCCAGGACAGCGCCTCCGTCCGGTTGGCGGGGTCCTTGGGCAGGAACGCCCCAAACTTCTCGGCGAGGTACAGCAGGATCGCACCTGATTCGAAGACCCGCTGGGGCGTGTCGCCGGAGCGGTCCATCAGCGCGGGGATCTTGGAGTTGGGATTGACCGATACGAAGCCTGAGCCGAACTGGTCGCCGTCACCGATATTGATGATCCAGGCGTCGTACTCCGCGCCTGAATGCCCTGCGGCAAGCAACTCCTCCAACATTACCGTAACCTTCACGCCATTAGGCGTGGCCAGCGAATAAAGTTGCAGGGGGTGTTTGCCGATGGGCAGTTCCTTGTCGCTGGTGGGACCTGCCATGGGGCGATTGATGGAGGCGAATCTGCCGCCGCTCTCCTTTTTCCAAGTCCATACTTTCGGCGGTTCATAGGCATCTGTCATCTCTGTCTCCTGAAAAGTGGGGTGGGCTGCGCGCCCACCTTACGGGGGTCGGGCGCAAGGTGGCCGTGTCGCGGTCCGGGTGCAACAACGAAAAAAGCCGCCCCGGGGGCGGCTTTGATCGGACATGCATCAGGTCTCAGCCCTGGCGGGCTTTGAACCGGCGCTGCGTCTTGTTGATCACGTAAACGCGACCTTTGCGACGCACAACACGGCAGTCGCGGTGCCGGTTTTTGAGCGAGCGGAGCGAATTGCGAACTTTCATGTTCCTATCCTTCCATCTGTGGCCCCGCCTTGATCTGATTAAGACAAGGACCAGCGCCGGGTTGCGGGCGACCCTGCCGCAAGGCGGGGCCAGTGAATGAGGTGGTGGGCGATACTGGGATCGAACCAGTGACCCCTTCGATGTCAACGAAGTGCTCTACCGCTGAGCTAATCACCCACGTTACGTCACGCGAAACCCCAGCCCCAAACAAAATGGGGCGCGAAATGCCGCGCCGGTTCGGGTGCTATAAAAGGAGTCGGGGGTATGATCAAGGGCTTTTGGCAAATGCAGAATATGGCTACTGTGGAGGGGGAAAGGGGGGCACATGCCAAAGACCGCCTATGACGTTCTGCATCCTGACCGGAGCCGGTCCTGCGTGGTGTTCGCCTCGCCGCATTCGGGTTGTGACTACCCTTGGTCCTTCCTGCGCCACACGATGCTGGACGAACAGGCGATCCGGTCTTCCGAAGATGCCTTTGTGGACCTTCTTTTCGACTGTGCGCCCCACTTTGGTGCCACCTTTATCAAGGCCGGTGCGCCGCGCGCTTTCGTCGACCTCAACCGCTCGTCTGACGAACTGGACCCGGCGCTGATCGAAGGCGTGCGGCGGCAGGGGCACAATCCGCGCGTGGCCTCGGGCCTCGGGGTGATTCCGCGGGTGGTGGCCAACGGACGTGCGATCTATCGCGGAAAGATGAGTCTGGAAGAGGCACAGCACCGCATCGACACCTATTGGCAACCTTATCACGCGATGTTGCAGAAACTGCTGGATCAGGCGCATCAGCGGCATGGCCAGGCGGTGCTGATCGACTGTCATTCGATGCCACACGAAGCAATGGATGGGGCTGCGCGGGCAGGTATGGCGCGGCCCGACGTGGTATTGGGCGACCGTTTCGGCGCGGCGGCGGGTGGCGAGGTTGTGGATCGTATCGAGGCGGCGTTTGCGGCAGCCGGGTTTACCGTCACGCGAAACACGCCCTTTGCGGGCGCCTATATCACGCAGGCCTATGGACGACCTTCGCGCGGGCAGCATGCGGTGCAGGTTGAGATCGACCGCTCGATCTACATGAACGAGGCGCTGATCCGACCCAACCGGAATTTCGAGACGGTGCAGGCAGCCCTGAGGCAGGTGGTGGCGGAAGTCGCGCAGATCGGTCAGGGGCGGATACCGCTGGCGGCGGAGTGATCCTGCGGACGCGCTGACGCGCGACACGTTTCCTTGGTGGTTTGGCGGCGTGAGCCCACCGTGTTGTGGTCTGTCTTTGCTGTGAGGGCGGGACGCTCCGCGGGGAGTTGATTTGGCAAAGTGAATGAAGGGGGGGAGCGTCAGCGCAGCGCGCGGCCCTTGACGATGGCGCGGGTGCCGAAGCGGTTGCGGATGGTGTCTGTGGCCCGTTCCGCACGGCTGCGGCGGTCGGCCTGGGGGTCCAGCAGGTCACCTGCCAGGTCTGCCCCTTCGGCGGAGCTGAGGTCGGAGATGCCGACGCCGATCAGCCGGTAGGGGCCGGGGTCAATCAACTGATCGAAAAGCGCGCGCGCGTGACGGTAGATGCGGTCGGCCAGCTGGGTTGGGTCATGCAGCGAGACACGGCGGGTGAGCTGCGTGAAATCCGCGCGCTTGAGCTTGAGCGTCACGATGCGGCCCGCGTGGCCCTTGGCCTTGGCCCGGTCGGACACCTGTTCGCTGAGCCGCCAGATGTGGCCGTCGAGGAGATCGGGATCGGAGGTGTCCTCGTTGAATGTGGTTTCCTTGCTGATGGATTTCACGGGCTCGTGGGCCGAGACGCGCCGGCGGTCCTGACCACGCGCGAGGTGCCAGAGGCGTTCGCCCATGCCGCCGAATCGCGCAACCAGATCGGTCTTTTCCCAGCGCAGCAGATCCGAGAAGGTGCGGATGCCTGCCTTGTCGAGCGCTGTCTGGGCCGCGGTTCCCACGCCCCATATCAGCCGAACGGGCTTGTCGCGCAGGAAGGCGCCCGTTTCGGCCTGCCCGATGACGGAGAACCCGTGCGGCTTGTCGAGGTCGGAGGCGACCTTGGCCAGGAACTTGTTGTGGCTGAGACCGATGGAGCCGGTCAGACCCAGTTCTGTCTTCATCCGACGCACCAGGCGGGCGAGCATCACGGCGGGCGGTGCGCCGTGCAGCCGCGCGGTGCCTGTCATGTCGAGAAAGGCTTCGTCCAGCGACAGGGGTTCTATTGCGGGCGTCAGATCCTCCATCATGGCGCGAATCGCGCGGGAGGCTTCGACGTAGGCCTCCATCCGGGGCTTGATGATCACCGCGTCGGGGCAGAGTTTGAGCGCCTTGAACATCGGCATGGCCGAACGCACACCACGGATTCGCGCAACATAGCAGGCAGTCGACACGACGCCGCGCCGCCCGCCGCCGATGATCACGGGCTTGCCGTTAAGGGAGGGATTGTCGCGCTTTTCCACCGAGGCGTAAAAGGCATCGCAGTCCATGTGTGCTATGGACAGATCGAAGAGTTCCGGGTGAGACAGCACGCGGGGGCTGCCGCAGGCGGGGCAGCGGCGCTGAGGTTCGATCTGGGACAGGCAATCGCGGCAGAGGGCGGGCATGGCGACAGGGTGCTGTTGCGGATGCGTGACCATAGCCCGGAGGGCAGCTGATGAATACCGAATTCACGGGCGCGAAGATGGCGCTTTATATCGGCGACAGGCTGGCGGTGATCCTGCGTGACGACATTCCCGGCCTACCGTATCGCGGGCAATGGGATCTGCCCGGTGGCGGTCGGGAGGGAAGGGAGACCCCGGAAGCTTGCGTAAGGCGCGAGTGTCGGGAGGAGCTGGGACTCGATGTTCCGGAAACCGCCCTGATCTGGCGCTACAGCTTTGTGGTGGAGGGACAGCGGCGATGGTTCTTTGTCGCGCAGTTGCCGACGGAGGCCGCGGCAGATGTGGTCTTCGGCAACGAAGGACAGCGTTGGATGCTAATGCAAGAGACGGATTTTCTCAAACATCCCAACGGGATAACATTCCTTCAGGACCGAGTGCGATTATGGATGAAGGAAAGGTCCCGACGTAAAGGCCCCCCGCTGGCTTAAGCGGGGGGAGGTGACGAACATCAGGAAGAACCAGTTCGTCGGGGAGTATCACCTGTGTCAAAGGTAGCATGAAGATAATCTATGACATAGTCTGGAATTCCCCACCTGCCTGACAAAAGCCTTTCTGTTGTGGAATTACTACAGTCTGTGGTTGAATTTCAGGCATTCTCCCGCATCTCTGCCAGAATGGAGCGCGCGGCCGCGGCGGGGTCCTGAGCTTGCCAGATGGGTCGCCCGACGACGATGTGATCGGCGCCATCTGCGATTGCGCGGGCCGGAGTCGCTACTCTTTTCTGATCTCCCAGGGCAGATCCTGCGGGGCGCACGCCGGGCGTGACGATCAGACGGCCTGCGGCCTCGGGCAGCGCACGGATCGCGGCGGCCTCGTTCGGGGAGGCGATGACGCCGTCGGCACCCGCAGCGAAGGCACGGGCCGCGCGCTCCACCACCAGATCGGCCAGATCGCCAGGTCGGATGAGCGCCGCATCAAGATCGGCGCGGTCGACCGAGGTGAGAAGGGTCACGGCGAGGATCCTGAGATCGCTGCCCGCCGCGCCCTGCATCGCGGCGGCGACGACATGGGGATCGCCGTGCACCGTGAGGAAATCGAGGTCGAACTGCGCCAGCCCGCGCACCGCCGCCTCCACCGTGGCACCGATATCGAAGAGCTTCATATCAAGGAAGATCCGCTTGCCATGATCCTGCTTGAGTTCCTGCGCCAGTGCGAGCCCCCCCCCGGTCAGCATGCCGAGGCCGATCTTGTAGAAGGACACCGCATCGCCCAGGCGCTCGGCCAGATCCAGCCCCGCAACGGCATGGGGAACGTCGAGGGCGACTATCAGGCGGTCATCGGACATGGGGGTTTCCTTTCTTGAATTCTGGGCAAACGGTCGTGCATTAGGCGCGCTGATGGCTCATGTCCATGCTGAAATGCGGGACCGCGCATCTTTTTTGAACGATGCATTTGAAATCCCGCAAAAAAAAGCCCGGACAACGCATGATGCGTGTCCGGGCCAGTGTCAGAGAACGTGCAGGCAGGCAAACGTCTCTGTCATGCGGATGACAGCGCGGGGACAGTGTCGCGCTATCATAGCTTCCGCAAAATCCGCGCAGCAGGCAGTGCCGCGCGGAAGGCTTCAGGCGGCGCGTCGACCGGCAAGCTGGATGATCGATTCCAACCAGTTCTTCGGGTCGAACGACCTGCGTCCGGCGCGTACCGCAGGCACGTGTCGTGCCACTTCGGAAAAGATGCCGCCGCGATGGGTGTGGCGACGCAGCGCCTGTCTGGAAAGGCCCTCGGCAGCCTCGGCGTAGGACATTGTGATCGGCGCCCTGATCGCGCAGGGGTAGCGGCGCACGCTGTCCTCATCGTGGACGGTCACGAGTGCTTCGAAGCAGCGTTCAGCGGCGTTGTAGATAACTTCGGTCAACTGGATGGGCCGGGTATGCATCGTTTTCACCTCAAACAGATCATCGTCGTGTTTCTTGTGCGAATCGTAGCTTTGTTCGCTGTCAACCTTAAACGTCTGATGTGGCCAAAAGGTTTCAACTTTCTTCGATTTCTGTGGATAACTGTGAATTTACACTTAGAAACAATCATATAATAATGTATTGTTTTTCCGGTTCTGATCGATGGATCGCAAAAAAAAACCGTGAAATAGCTCTCGTTCCTAGCGGTTCCGCATTCTCGTCAAACTCATGGCGGGGCGGGAAGACTAAACGGCATTTCGACTTTTCGTTGTGGGCACCAGGCCCTTGTATCACCGTTTCCAGACCCCAAATTGAACGTGAGGCCCAAGGGGGATGTGCTGCATGGCAGGCATTGTCTGGATGGGCGCTTTGGACAAGGAGAGAGAACCATGGACTTGAGCAAGTTCACGGAGAGATCGCGCGGCTTCATTCAGGCGGCGCAGACGATTGCCACCCGGGAAAGTCACCAGCGGCTGGCACCCGAGCACATTCTCAAAGCATTGATGGACGACGATCAGGGGCTTGCAAGCAATCTGATCAGCGCCTCCGGCGGAACACCCGCGCGGGTCGTGGAGGCATTGGCGCTTTCGCTCGGCAAGATGCCGAAAGTCAGTGGCGACGCCGCTCAGGTTTATCTGGACGGCACGACGGCCAAGGTCTTGGCCGAGGCCGAGGCGCTGGCCCAGAAGGCTGGCGACAGTTTCGTGACGGTGGAGCGTATCCTGATGGCGCTTTGCATGGTGAAATCCGGGGCCAAGACGGCGTTGGATGAAGGCAAAGTCACGGCACAGGGTCTGAATGCCGCCATCAACGACATTCGCAAGGGCCGGACTGCGGACACTGCCTCGGCTGAGGAAGGGTACGAGGCGCTGAAGAAATACAGCCTCGACCTGACCGAGCGTGCGCGCGAAGGCAGGATCGACCCGATCATCGGGCGCGACGAGGAGATCCGGCGCACGATGCAGGTGTTGAGCCGCCGGACCAAGAACAACCCGGTGCTGATTGGTGAACCTGGCGTGGGCAAGACCGCGATTGCGGAAGGCTTGGCCTTGCGCATCGTCAATGGCGATGTGCCCGAAAGCCTGCGCAACAAGCGGTTGCTGGCGCTGGACATGGGCGCGCTGATCGCAGGTGCCAAGTATCGCGGCGAATTCGAGGAGCGGCTGAAGGCGGTTCTGACCGAAGTGACCCAAGCCGCCGGGGAAGTCATTCTCTTCATCGACGAGATGCACACCCTCGTGGGCGCGGGCAAGGCGGATGGGGCGATGGATGCCTCAAACCTTCTGAAACCTGCGCTGGCGCGGGGTGAGTTGCATTGCGTGGGCGCCACGACGCTGGATGAGTATCGCAAGTACGTCGAAAAAGACGCGGCTTTGGCGCGGCGTTTCCAGCCGGTCATGGTGCTCGAGCCGACGGTTGAGGATACGATCTCCATCCTGCGGGGCATCAAGGAAAAGTACGAGCTGCACCACGGGGTGCGGATCACGGACAGCGCCTTGGTTGCTGCCGCGACACTGAGCCATCGCTATATCACTGACCGTTTCCTGCCGGACAAGGCCATCGACCTGATGGACGAGGCGGCAAGCCGTCTGCGCATGGAAGTGGACAGCAAGCCGGAAGAACTGGACGCGCTGGATCGTCAGATCCTGCAGTTGCAGATCGAGGAGCAGGCGCTGAAGCAGGAGGATGATCACGCGTCGAAGGATCGCCTGGCGAACCTTCAGGAGGATCTCGGTGCCTTGCAGGAGCGGTCGGACGAGATGACGGCGCGTTGGCAGGCCGAGCGTGACAAGCTGGCGGGCGCCCGTGACATCAAGGAAAAGCTGGACCGCGCCCGCGCCGATCTGGAGATCGCCAAACGCGAAGGCAATCTGGCAAAGGCCGGAGAGCTGTCCTACGGCGTGATCCCGTCGCTGGAGCGCGACCTTGAGGCTGCCGAGAAGCAGGAGGATGATGTCCTGGTTGAGGAAGCCGTGCGACCGGAGCAGATCGCGAGCGTGGTGGAGCGCTGGACGGGCATTCCGGCCGGCAAGATGCTGGAAGGCGAGCGCGAAAAGCTGCTCGGCATGGAGGAAAAGCTGCATGGTCGCGTGATCGGCCAGAATGCTGCCGTGCGGGCCGTCGCGAATGCGGTGCGCCGGGCGCGGGCCGGTCTCAACGACGAGAACCGTCCTTTGGGGTCCTTCCTGTTTCTCGGGCCAACGGGCGTCGGCAAGACCGAATTGACCAAGGCGGTGGCGGAGTTTCTCTTTGACGACGACAACGCGATGGTGCGCATCGACATGTCCGAGTTCATGGAGAAGCATTCCGTCGCCCGTCTGATCGGCGCGCCTCCGGGCTATGTCGGCTATGACGAGGGTGGTGTGCTGACCGAAGCCGTGCGGCGCAGGCCCTATCAGGTGGTGCTGTTCGACGAGGTGGAAAAGGCGCATCCGGATGTCTTTAACGTGTTGTTGCAGGTGCTCGATGACGGGGTGCTGACGGACGGGCAGGGCCACCGGGTCGACTTCAAACAGACGCTGATCGTTCTGACGAGCAATCTTGGCGCGCAGGCGCTGAGCCAGTTGCCGGACGGCGGTGACATGGCGCAGGCCAAGCGCGACGTGATGGACGCGGTGCGCGCGCACTTCCGGCCGGAGTTCCTGAACCGTCTGGACGAGACCATCATCTTCGACCGGCTGACCCGGAACGACATGACCGGCATCGTCGAGACGCAGATGGGGCGGCTGCTCAAGCGGCTTGCGGGACGGAAGATCGCGTTAGAACTGGACGCGGGCGCAAAGAAATGGCTCGCGGACGAAGGCTATGATCCGGTGTTCGGGGCACGGCCCTTGAAGCGGGTGATCCAGCGTGCGCTACAGGACCCGTTGGCAGAGATGCTGCTGGCGGGGGATGTAAAGGACGGGGATACCATTCCTGTTTCCGCCGGGTCGGAGGGTCTGATCATCGGCGATCGCATCGCAGCCAGTAACAGGGCCAAACCGGACGATGCCACGGTCCACTGACCACACTATATATATGCAGACGAAAAACGGCCCGCCGGAGTGATCCGGCGGGCCGTTCCTTTTGCACGCCCGACTCGGGCCTTGTTTCGAGTTAGCTTCCCGGCATCAGGACGGTGTCGATCACGTGAATGACACCGTTCGAGGCCTCGATGTCCGGCGTGGTCACGGTGGCGTTGTTGACCATGACGCTGTCGCCCATGCTGACCGTCACGGCGGAGCCTTCGACCGTTTCAGCTTCCATCCCGTCGGACAGGTCGGTGGACATCACCTTGCCCGGCACGACGTGATACGTAAGTATTTGCGTCAGCTTGTCCTTGTTCTCCGGCATCAGCAGCGTATCCACGGTGCCGTCGGGCAACGCAGCGAACGCTTCATCCGTCGGCGCGAAGACGGTCAAAGGGCCTTCACCCTTTAGGGTTTCGACGAGACCAGCAGCCTCGGCGGCGGCAAGAAGTGTGGTGAAGGACCCTGCCTCGGTTGCGGTGTCGACGATGTCCTTGGACATGTGGGCGTCGGCCAGCGCAGAGGTGCTGAAGGCAGCGGCGGTCGTCAGGGCAATTGCTGTAGTGCGGAACATGATGTCCTCCTTGGGTTGAGAATCGCAATGCCGTCATTGGCATCGAGATCAACTACGCAGGGACATAGGGCGCGGATCGGCAATATTTTCGGGGGGTGCGGCAATTGGTGCCTTTGATCGGCAGGTGCACGATGCTAAGCGTTCGACGTCCGATATTTCCACAAAACAATATGTGAATTACCCGTGACCCGGGAAGCAGATTTTCGGCTGTGAAGGCCTTTGCAACAAGGGGGTTCTCTCGCGTTCACGTACCAGAGGTCTTCCAGGCATCAACAACGCGCGGCGGGCTCACTCCATCCCGATCGCGGCTTTGGCGATCGTGTCAAGCAAGGCCTGCACTTCCTGCATGGGCCCCTCCGGGAAGCTGCGGTAGCCGATTGTCACCTCGTCGCTGCCCGCCGCCTGCATCACGAATATGGTGTAGGGGCAGAAGCGAATGTTCAGCGGGTCCGCCTCCATCACCTTGCGTGACAGGGCGGCGGAACAGAAACTGTAAACCTCGGCCGCTTCGAACAGGACCACGTCGGAGCCGACATCGGCGCGGGTGCGCTCCAGCATTTCGCCTACGTGGCTCACGTTCTCTGCCAGGAGCCCCTGATCGATGATTGCGTTTTCGACGCCGAACACCACGTCATCAAAGCTCTGATCGGTCGTATAGGTGACCACGTCCTGCGCTTGAGCGGGCAGGGCGGCGACGATGAGGGCGGCGAAGAGGAAGCGTTTCATGACGGGATCTCCGGCTTGCTGGGATGCTGACAATCGGGTGTGGTGGCTGAAATGTGAGGCGAAAGGATTTGGTGCCTCACCCTCGGGACGCTAGATACATGTATATAGTATAGTAAGGAGTGCCCCATGGCCAATCGCTGGATCAATACGCTGACACATAAGGACATCACCCCCGAGGTGGCATTCCTGAACCGACGGCAGATCATGGCAGGCGCTCTCGCAGGCGCCGGGATGGCCAGTATCGGCGGCAGCCTGCGGGCCGAGACGGCAGGGCTGGAACCCAATTCCTACGAGGACATCACCACCTACAACAACTACTACGAATTCGGGACCGGCAAGTCGGACCCTTCTGAGTATGCCGGGACGCTGACGACCACGCCCTGGTCTGTCGAGATCGGCGGGATGGTGGACAAGCCCGGCACCTATGCCATGGAGGACATCATGAAGGCGATGACGGTGGAGGAGCGCATCTATCGCTTCCGCTGTGTCGAGGCCTGGTCGATGGTGGTCCCATGGAACGGGTTCGAACTTGCGGACCTGCTGAACATGGCAGGCGTGCAGTCGTCCGCAAAGTATGTGGCCTTCGAGACCGTGCTGCGGCCGGAGGAAATGCGTGGGGTGAAGTATCGCGTGCTGGAGTGGCCCTATGTCGAAGGTCTGCGGCTGGATGAGGCAATGCATCCGCTGACGATCATGGCAACGGGCATCTACGGCAAGCCGATCCCGAACCAGAACGGCGCGCCGCTGCGGCTGGTGGTGCCGTGGAAGTACGGATTCAAGTCGATCAAGTCGATCGTCAAGATCACCCTGACCGACACGCAGCCCGCGACAAGCTGGAACAAGGCGAACGCGAGGGAATACGGATTCTATAGTAATGTGAACCCAGATCTGAGCCACCCGCGCTGGTCGCAGGCCTCGGAGCGGCCCATCGGGGGCGGCCTGTTCGCCGGTCGGGTCCCGACGCTGATGTTCAACGGCTACGGCGAAGAGGTGGCGAGCCTTTACGACGGCTTGGACCTGAAGGCGAACTTCTGAGGCCGGGAACGGAATTTTTGAAAAATTCCGGGCCGTTTTCCTTCAAGGAAAACGATCCCCGGAGCGGCGGGAAGTGCTGACCGGATGGGTGTACTGGTGGATCGGGTAAACGGTCTGGCGCGCAAGCTGCCGACATGGGTTCTCTATATACTCTATCTTCTGCCCGTCCCCTGGCTGCTCTATCAGGCACAGACCGGCGCACTTGGTCCTGATCCGGTCAAGGCGCTTGAGCACGAACTGGGGCAGATCGCGCTCCAGCTGCTTATCATAGGCCTGACGATCACGCCGCTGCGCCGATATCTCGGGCTCAACCTTCTCAAGTTTCGGCGCGCCTTCGGTTTGCTGGCCTTCATCTATGTCGTCCTGCACCTGACTGTCTGGGTGACGCTCGACATGAGCCTGCTTTGGGCACAGATGTGGGCGGATATTCTCAAGCGGCCCTATATCACTATCGGGATGGCCGGATTCGTCCTGCTGGTTCCATTGGCCGTCACCTCGAACAACTGGTCGGTCCGCAAGCTGGGGGCGACATGGCGCCGCCTGCACAAGCTGGTCTACCTGGCCGTGATCCTGGGCGGGCTGCACTTCTTCATGGTGGTGAAGGGCATCCAGCTGGAGCCTCTCCTCTATCTGGCCGTGATTCTGGGACTGCTGGCACTGAGGCTCCCGATCTTCGCAAAGAAGCCACGAATCCGCGGCTGAGTGCGCGAGTCGGCGCATCGCGCAGTGAATCGGCCATCCGATTCCCGCAAAATCGGGCTGATCTGGGCGGAATTAGTGAATCGGAGTCCCCGAGTCGGGTGAATCGGGGCAAATATGTTGGCGCGAACACCCCGACACGGCTAAAGACTCGCGGATCGACCTGTTGATAACCACAAATCAACCGAGTCTCGGGCCCAAACTGACCCTGGGTAAGCGAAATAATGCTGCGGAAACGGCCTCCCCGAAGACTTTTTCTTCACCCAAGTGCATGATTTTAAGCAAAAAACAGGGTCTGTCGCAAAAAATGCATATTTCCCGAAAAAAAGGGTTGCGGGTCTCAGCCACTAACTCTAGAACCCCCCTTACCGGACGAGCAGCGACGCTCCAACGGGACGCCAGACGGGCCAGACGGAACGGAAACGAACCAGACGGAAACGAGACGTAAGAATAAAATCAGAGGTAAACGAGGCGGGGCGCGCCAAAAAGATAGGGCGCATCTCAGTCACTTTTGTCTCTACGCTCTTTGAAATTGATAGTATCTGAAGAGATATGTGGGCGGTTTGGTTCATTCGATGGATCAACCTCTTCATATCGCGCTACTAGGGCTTCGGTCCGATGATGTAGTGTCAGCTTCACTGTTTGGACGGTTTCTAGTTGTTTCGACAACCTGAAGCACAACAAACAGAAAAGACGCCTGTGATGTTCAGTAAGCATTACAGGTCGATGTGCAGAGGTTCGACGTCAAGGATACGGTCGCAAGATCGTTTCAACTTGAGAGTTTGATCCTGGC
>JBBSJO010000040.1:0-24603 GCA_038257185.1 Rhodobacterales bacterium
CAAAGCTCGACGCATTCATCGCAGATGAACACGGTCGGCCCCGCTATCAGCTTGCGCACCTCATGCTGGCTCTTGCCGCAAAAGCTGCAGTACAAGGTATTCTTGCTGTCGCTGCCGGAATTACTGGCCATCTTAACCCTTTCAGGTGTGCGTTCTGTTGCGCCCCTTGGCCGGGATGCTGTTATTGCATCCAACCCTAAGACAGGGACCCCGGCGCTACAATCGTAAAATCGACTGCGCCGGGATCATGGTTTACTTGTCCTTCTTGCCCTTCGTGGGCGCATCCGGATCGTCCGCCTTGCCACGGCTGGCGACGATTTCGTCGATCAGACCCCATTCCTTGGCGTCCTCGGGCGACATGAAATTATCCCGCTCCAGCGCGTCCTGCACCTTTTTCAGGCTCTGGCCGGTATGCTTGACGTAGATCTCGTTCAGCCGGTCCTTCAGCTTCTGGGTTTCCTGGGCGTGGATCATGATGTCCGTCGCCTGCCCCTGATAGCCACCGGAGGGCTGGTGCACCATCACGCGGGAGTTGGGCAGCGAGAAGCGCATGCCCTTCTCACCCGCCGTCAGCAGCAGCGATCCCATGGAGGCCGCCTGCCCGATCACCAGCGTGGAGACCTTGGGCTTGATGTACTGCATCGTGTCGTAGATCGAAAGACCCGAGGTCACTACGCCGCCGGGGCTGTTGATGTACATGGAGATTTCCTTGGAAGGATTCTCAGCCTCAAGGTGCAGCAACTGCGCCACGATCAGTGAGGACATGCCGTCGTGCACGGGACCGGAAAGGAAGATGATCCGTTCCTTCAGCAGCCGCGAGAAGATGTCATAGGCACGTTCGCCCCGGCTGGTCTGTTCGACCACCATGGGGACGAGCGTGTTCATATAGGTATCATAGGGATCGTTCATATAAGCCTGCCTGCAATGCGCGTTCGCAGGACCATACCCGCAAAACCCTTACCCAGAGATTAGTCGCCCCGGTTTGGGGGTTCAAGGGGGGCAGGCATCTCATCTGTCCGGGCAGGCGTATCGGGGATCGGATCAGCCGCCTGCCGACCGGAGGTAGGCGATGATCGCGGTGAGTTCCTCGTCCTTGCGCAGCCCCGCAAAGGACATCTTGGTCCCCTTGAGATAGGCTTTCGGCCCCCGCAGGAAATCGGCCAGCGCGGCCTCCGTCCAGATCAATCCATCTGCCGCCACACCCTGCAAGGCCTTGGAATACTTGTAATCTTCCACAGCGCCGGCGGGCCCGCCCACGACACCCGTCAGCACCGGACCGACGCGGTTCTTGGCCCCTGCGCCGATCTGATGGCAGGCCTTGCATTTGCGAAAGACCTTCTCGCCCTCGGCCACCAGAGCGGGGTCCACCGCCGTTTCCTGAACGGCCGGGGCAGTCTCAGTCGTGGGCGCGACCTCGGCATTGACCTTCACGACCTCTGCCTCCCTGGCCGCCGTTTCCTCCGGCGTCACGTCCAGCACCGAGGCATGCATGGTGATTTCGACGGCAGGCTTGCAGTTCTCCATGCAGGGATCCCTGCGGAACAGCGCCAGTTCTGTCTCGGGCCGGTCATCGGGTTTGAAGGCATCCTCGTTGGGCAGGTGCAGCGCCGCGAAATTGTCCGATGTGAGTTCGAAATCCTCCTCCACCTCGTCGTTGAGATAAAGCAGATAGGCCGTGATAGCATAGACTTCGTCCGGTGTGAGCGACTGGGCCGCCCCGAAGGGCATGGCGCGGTTGACGTAGTCATAGACCGTCGACGGATAGGGCCAGTAACTGCCGATGGTCTTTTCGGGCCGGTCCTCCGTCAGGCTGCCCTGCCCGCCCGCGAGTACGGGCCAACGCCCGGCCCCTTCACCGAAGACCCCGTGGCAGGTGGCGCAGCGTTCCTGAAATATCTTGTCGCCCTGCTCCACCGTGCCGCGCCCTTGCGGCAGGCCCAGCCCGTCGGGGCGCACGTCGATGTCCCAGACGGCGATGTCCTCGGGCGTGGCGGTGCGCCCCAGCCCTTCGGCGGCCAGCGGTGTCGCCAGCAGCACCACGCTCAGTGCTGCTTCAAGAAATCTCGACATTCTCCGCCCTCCCGTCAGCATCCACGGCCCAGGTCTGGATGCCGTTGTTATGATAGATCGAATTGACGCCGCGCACCTTGCGCAGGGCCTCTTTTGTCGGCTGCACATAGCCCGTACTGTCATGCGCCCGGCTTTGCAGCAGCAACTTTGCGCCGTCCCAATCAAATTCGAAGTAGAATCGGTGCATCGACTTGTCGAAGGACGGCCCGTCCATGCGCGCCTGATGCCAGTTCACGCCGCCGTCCAGCGTCACATCCACCCTTGGAATCGTGCCACGCCCGGACCAGGCGACACCGGTCAGGACCGTCCGCCCCTTCCCATGGGTGATCGGAGCCTGTGGGCTGGGATTCGTGATCACGGACTTCGCGTCCATCTCCCAGGTGAAGCGGCGCGCCACACCGTCTGCCAAAAGGTCTGTGTACTTGCTGGTCTCTTCGCGGTGCTGCCAGGGCTGGTCCCCGACTTCGAGCCTGCGCAGCCATTTGACCCACATGTTGCCCTCCCAGCCCGGCACCACCAGCCGCACCGGATAGCCCTGCTCGGCCCGCAGCGCCTCTCCGTTCATCGCGAAGGCCACCATGCAATCGTCCAGCGCCTTTTCCATCGGGATCGAGCGCGTCATGGCGGCGGCATCGGCGCCTTCAGCCAAAAGCCATGTGCCGGAAGGCTTTACACCCGCTTCTTCAAGTATCAGGCGCAGCGGAATGCCCGTGTACATGACGTTGTGGATCATGCCGTGGGTGAACTGGCAGCCATTGAGCTGCGCGCCCCGCCACTCCATCCCGGAGTTTGCCGCACATTCGAGGAAATACACGCGGTTCTCACGCGGGAAACGCCTGAGGTCTTCCATGGTGAAGATCAGCGGACGGTCCACCAGACCGTGGATCATCAGCCGATGCTCTGCCGGGTCGACGCGGGCCACGCCGCTGTGGTGCCGCTCGAAGCACAAGCCGTTGGGGGTGATGATTCCGTCCAGATCGTGCAGCGGGGTGAAGTTGATCGAAGAGACCGGATCGGCCGTCAGCCACGCCACCGTGCGACGCTTGACGTCCTTCTCGAAGGGGGACGGCATCCCGTAGGGGGCGGCATCCACCCCGTCGCCCAGTTCCTGCATCCAGGGCTGGACGGAAATCGCAGGGTCCCTGGCCGAGGCCGACGTGGCGAGCCCCGCCCCGGTCGCCGCGGCCCCGGTCAGAAACGCACGCCTGCTCGGCTTTGGTTTGAACGACGCTGCCATGGTGGACCCCTCACACATCTACAAATTCAGTTTATTGAATTTAAAGACATCTGGGAACCCCTTTTCTGCGCAGATTCACTCAGGCAGGACGACCGCAACAGGCGTCCGCGCCCCTTCGCCGACTGTGCCGAGCCTTGCGATATGGCTCTCCACCACGTCCCAGATCGGAGGCCCCTCGGTGCCCTCGTTGACAGAGGCCCAACCTGCGACCACATAGGACCGGGCGGGGTCGATGGCCTCTCCGCTCGACAGCAGCGTCATCTCACTTATGCGCTCGCCCTGCGGTTTGGCGATGTCCATCTTGAAGCCCATGCCGCCGACGCGGACCATGTCGCCGCCCTGCTGATAATAGGGATCGGGGTTGAACAGGTTGTCGCCGACATCCTCCAGTACGACTTTAAGGAATTCCCCCGTCATCTCGGTGCGGTAGGCATTGGGATAGGTCATGGCGGTGACGTTGAAGATATCCTCCCGGGTGATGTCCTGCCCCGGCAGGATCGAGGGGCCCCAGCGGACGCCGGGGGAAAGGGCGATCTCCGCGTCCCGCTCGCTGAGCAGCGCGTCGCAGATGAGATCATCCCAGGTGCCGTTGAAGTTGCCGCGCCGGTAGAGCAGCGCGTCGGACTTGCCGACGACGTGGGAAAGATCATCCATGAAGGGCGCCCGCTGCGCGTCGATGAGGGCGGTCATCTCCAGGTCGGGCATGATCAGATCGGAAAAGATCGGGATCAGCTTGTGCTTGATGCCCATCATCCGCCCGTCCCGCACGTCCAGATCGACCCGGCTTACGAACTTGCCGTTGGACCCGGAGGCGACAATGTAGGTCTCTCCCACCAGCACCGGTTCGGGCAGCGCGTCGTGGGTGTGGCCAGAGAGGATCACGTCGATGCCAGTGACGATCCCGGCCATCTTCTTGTCCACGTCAAGGCCGTTGTGGCTCAGACAGACGACCAGTTCCGCACCCGCCGCGCGGACCTCATCCACCATCTCCTGCATGTGCTCATCGCGGATGCCAAAGGAGTATTCCGGGAACATCCAGCCCGGATTGGCGATCGGCATATAGGGAAACGCTTGTCCGATCACGGCAATTTTCACCCCGCCGCGCTCGAAAAACTCGTAGGCCTTGAACAATTCCGATGGTTCGTCCCATTCTGCGTCGAAGATGTTCTGGCCCAATGCAGCGAAGGGCAGACCTTCGACGATCTCCTGCACCCGTTCTGACCCCAGCGTGAATTCCCAGTGAAACGTCATCGCGTCGGGCTTGAGCGCGTTCATCACATTCACCATGTCCTGCCCTTGGGTCTTGAGACAGGTCATCGACCCATGCCAGGTGTCGCCGCCATCCAGCAGCAGCGCGTCGGGCCGCGCCGCGCGGATGGCCTTGATCACGGTGGCAACGCGGTCCATCCCCCCGACCTTGCCATAGGCCTGTGCCAGCGAGACAAAATCGTCGGAGGTCAAGGCATAGTCCAGCGGTGTGCCACCGCCAACGCCATAGCGGATGCGGAACGCCTCGCCCGTCAGGTGCGGCACCTCGCCCCGGTTGTCCCCTACGCCGATGTTGACGGAAGGTTCGCGGAAGTAGATCGGTTTGAGCTGCCCGTGAATGTCCGTGACGTGCATCAGCGTGACATTGCCGAAGGTTTCGAACTCCAGCAGCGCGTCCTGATCGAACTTGTCCTGTGCTGCGAGCTTCGCCCAATTGCCAAAGCCGCTGGCCCCGGTGATCGAGGCGGCAGCCATGGACATTTGCAGGAAATCGCGGCGGCACAGCATCGGGGACACTCCGGTCATGGGGAAAGGGCGACCCCGCCAAGGCGGGGCCGTTCAGACATGGTTCCTACATCAGGTGTGCCGCTCAGTTACGGACGGAAGGTGCCGATACCGACAGACCGTTGCCACGGCTTGCCACGTAAAGCTCCAGCGCCACGAACTCCGGGCTACCGGGGCTGAACGTCTCGGCGCGGGTGTCGCGGATGCAGCCCTTGAAGCGGTCCTGCACCTGGTTCAGCTTGGTGTTCTTCAATCGGTACACAGGGAAGCCGTTGATCTGGCCCTGGCTCAGGTGATCGGCGCGGATCATGTTGCCCCAGTTGTCCTCGTGGCAATTGGCGCAGCTCAGCTCAAGCTGGCCATAGCGCGTGTAGTACATCTCCTTGCCCTGTTCCCAGGTCGACTGGGCCGGGCCGTCGATGGCCACATCGACGGGCATGCCGCGCGACTGCACCGAAATCAGCGCCTCCATCGCGGTCATCTCGTCGCCTGCGTACTTCCACGCCTTCGCGCCCATTCGGGTCTCGCGGCAGTCGTTGATCTGGTGGGCCAGCGTGCGCACTTCCCCGGCCGTCTCGTTCCACTTGGGATAGACCGCGCGAACGCCCTTCATGGTTTCGGCCACGTCGTCATGGCAGGACGCGCAGGACTTGCCCTCGCTGCCGTCCACCGTATCCCAGACCGCCTGCGCCTGATCGACGAAGATCATGCCGGGGTTGTCGAAGTCGTCCATCTCGAGCACCTGCGTCTCGTCCGTGCGGAAATTCCAGCCGGAATAGATCTCGTCGCCCAGCACGCCATCAAGGTGCGCAGGCGCGGGTGCCGTCGTGACGATCTTGACGTCGCCGTTGATGACCAGTTCCGCATCCTCGTCCGCGAAGGCGGCGAAAGGTGCCGATGCCAGCAGTGCGGCCCATGCGACCGTTGCCTTGAAATTCATAACGTCTCCTCCCTCATGCCATCTGTCATCATCGCACCTCAAGGGGTTCAACCGATGGTGATGGATTTCTTGTCCTCGTAGACCGACCCGTCGTCATCGAACCATTTGAACGTGAATTCGCCCGCTTCGGGCACCGTGGCATCGAACTCGAAATAGGGGTTCGTGGACATTGCCGGTTCCATCTTGATGTCGATCACGTTCTGGCCGTTGAAGTCGCAGGTAAAGCGGTTGATGATCGACCGCGGGATCGCGTTGCCGTCGTCGTCCTTGCGCTGGCCCGATTCCATCGGGTGACTGATCAGCGTCTTGATCGTCACCACCTCGCCTGCCGCGGCGCTCTTGGGGACCTTCACACGGGGGGTTACACCGTCTGCCATTGGGTTATCTCCTGATTGGGGTGCCGGTCAGCCTCAGCCGCCGCAGCCCCCGATTGTGACTTTGATCTCGGCGGAGGTGCGGGCAAAGGTGCCATCCTCCAGCTTGGCGATGGCAACGACATCCTGTGTCTTGGCCAGCCGGATGCGCGTCGATGCAGATCGCGCTCCCGCAAGCGGACCGAAGGTAAACGTGCCAACGGGTGGAGTCGGGTTGCCGGTCGCGAAGACGACGATTGCCGAAGCACCGGGGGCCTCGACCTCGATCGGGACAGTGTTGCCGTTCTCGGCGATTTCGGGGGCCGTCAGGGTGATGCCGGTATCGGCAAGCGCCGCACCACCGGTAAATTCGGCGATCAGGTCGTCGACCGCGGCCGCGGAGGCGCCGACAGGCAGGGACAGAAGCGCCAGCGCGCCCAAACCCAGCCCGAAAGTGTCGCGTCGTGAGAAATCCATCTTTCTCTCCTTGTGCATGGGGTGCGCTTTCGCGCTATTCCTTCAGCGCGGCAAAGAACGCCACGTTATTGCTTGAGCGTGGCGAGAAACGCCACGACATCCTCGATCATCTGCGCGTCCAGCATCGGGGCCAGCGGCTCCGTCGCCGCGTCGCCGGTGAATTCGTCGCCAGGGCGGATAAAGCCGGTGGTCTTGTAGTAGGACGGCATCATCGTGTCCGGGAATGTCATCTTGGAGTTGGCGACGATACCGCGCAGCTCCTCTACCGTCCAGCGCTCGGCGGCACCATCGAGCGGCGGCCCGATCTCGCCCTGCCATGGAACATCGGGCAATGCGCTGATCATGTGGCAGGCCACGCAATTGCCCTGCGACCTGTCACCGACAATCAGCGCCCCATTCGCGGCGTCACCTGGCGCACCGCTGAGCGATTGTTCCACGGCTCCGGCATCACCGAATTTCACGTCCGTCGGCGCGATCATCTCGGCGCTGGCCATTCCAGCCGACCCGACGAGCGCCGCAACTGCGATCCATGTCTTCATTGCCAGTGTCTCCTCCCTTGGTGTGGGATCACATCAGCGTGTGACTCCGTTACAAACAGCCTAGGGCAGCAGGGCCCGGAGGCGCAAGAACAAATTCAGATTTTTGAATAGCTCCGGCGCCGGATGGTGCGTCAGTCCGTCTTGCCGTTGTCGCGCTCCTGAATGCGGCGGGCATGATAGCGCTGGAAATCCTCCTCGCTGTCAAGGGTATAGCGTTCCTCCACCACCCATGTCAGCATATCGAGTGTGGTCCCCGGCCCGAAAGCCCCCGGCATCATTGCCACCGCCGCGCGCGGGCCCGTCGCACCCTCGGCGACCGCCTTGTCGATGAACATCATGGTGGGGGTGAACAGAATCCCCCATTTGCGCGCCATGGCCTTCTCGCTCAGGGTCTCCCCGTCAAAGTCAGTCACGTCGACATCGCCATGCAGGTTCAACTGCACGACAAAGTAATTGTCCTCGATGTATTTGGCGATCTCGGGGCGCGGGAAGACCTCCTCATGCATCTTGGTGCAATAGACGCAGCCGCGCTGCTCGAACATGATCAGGAGGCGCTTGTCCTCGGCAGTGGCCTCGTCCAGATCCTCGCGCAGGTCCTTGAAGGTCTCGCGCATCCAGGGCTCCTTGTGCAGCCCGTCGTCGCCGATTTCGGCTGCAAGGACCGGCAGGGCCAGCAGCAGGGAAAACAGAACGCTCAACAGTCTCATGGCTCTCTCCTTGTCTCAGTTCATCCCAGCGTGGTGAAGGCCGGGAACCAGCGGATCATGGCGTCGGCGATCCAGCGCACACCACCCGTGACGATCAGCACGGCGAAGATGATCAGCATGACCCCCATCGCCTTTTCCACCATGCCCACCAGTGCGCGGTTGCGCGCGGCCCATCGCAGGAACGGCCCGGCAAAGGCGGCTGCAACGACGAACGGCGCAGTCATGCCCAATCCGTAGACCAGGAGCAAGAGCCCCCCCCGCCAGACCTCGCCCATGCCCGAGGCCAGCATCAGGATCGAGGCGAGTGCCGGACCCACGCAGGGCGTCCAGCCGAAACCGAAGGCCAGCCCCATCACGTAGGCGCCCCAGACGGAGGTGGGCTTGCCGCCATCCTCCATCCGCGCCTCGCGGTAAAGCAGCGGCACCCGGATCACGCCTAGGAAGTGCAGCCCGAAGACCATCAGGATCGCCGCTGCGACCCAGCTCAGCGGGTCGAGGTATTGTGTGAAGACCTGCCCGAGCGCGGTCGCCCCCATGCCCAGCATGACGAAAATCGTGCTGACACCGAGCGCGAAAAGCACCGACGAGAGCACAAGACGCCGCTTTGCCCCCGGTGCGATCACACCATCGCCGCGCAGCTCCGATACGCTGAGCCCCCCCATGTAGGACAGGTAGAAGGGCACCATCGGCAGGATGCAGGGCGTGAAGAAGCTGAGCAGTCCAGCGAGAAGCGCGCCGAGGTAGCTGATGTCGAACATGGCTCCCCCCGCGTCCAGCTTGATCAATTCACATATTCAAATTACGTTGAGTGTTGTCCCTTCGTCAATCAGGATACCTGTCGATGCGCGCGCTTGCCGGACTTGGCCTGCTTTTGCTGTTCGCCCTGCCCGCTGCGGCGGTGGAGCTTGTCATGGTCGAACAGGCCGGCTGCATCTATTGCGCGCGCTGGGACAAGCAGATCGCGCCGATCTATTCAAAGACCGCCGAGGGCGCCTTTGCCCCCCTGCGCCGCGTCGACATCCGCGCGGTGGAGGATACGGTCGAAGTCGCCCGCCGCGTCGTCTTTACCCCCACCTTCCTTGTGGTGGAGGACGGGGTGGAGAAAGCCCGGCTCGAAGGCTACGCGGGCGATGAATTCTTCTGGCCGATGCTGGACGAGATGCTGCGCCAATCCACCGACTTCAAAGGAGCGACCGAATGAAACGTCTTGCCCTCGGCCTAGCCCTGCTGGCCCCCGCGGCCCTTGCAGGGCCCGACGATGCCTTCGTCGAATTCCGCAGCCTGAAACCGGAGTTCGTGCTGCGCATGGCGCAGGCGGCGATGGACCATTGCCAGGAACAGGGGTTTCAGGTCGGTGTCACGGTGGTCGACAAATCCGGCGTCCCGCAGGCATTCCTCAAGGCGCGCTTCGCAGGAAGCCACGTCTATGAGACCTCCTATCGCAAGGCCTGGACGGCCGCCAGTTTCCGCACCAATACCACCGAACTTGCGGCCAGCACGCAGGCGGGCCTGCCCGCCTCTGCCATCCGCGAACTGTCGCTGGCGCTGCCTTTGGGCGGCGGGCTGATGGTGCAGGACGGCGAAGGCGCTCTGGTGGCCGCCATCGGCGTTTCAGGCGCGCCCGGAGGTGACGCCGACGACGTCTGCGCCCAAGCAGGCATCGACGCCATCGCCGACGATCTGGCGTTCTGAGGGCCACTGCATGCCACTACCGGTCATTCGCCCCGATATCTCCGACGACGACATGGACCGGATGCTGAACAATGCGGTGACGGCGTCGAACTTCCTCAAGGCAATCAGCCATGAGGGGCGGCTGATGATCCTGTGCCACCTTGTGACCGGCGAGAAGTCCGTGACCGAACTGGAGGAGCTGCTCTCCGCCCGGCAGGCCGCCGTCAGCCAGCAATTGTCACGCCTGCGGCTGGAGGGCCTCGTGATCCCGCGGCGCGAGGGCAAGACGATCTATTACCGCCTGGCCGACGAGCGCCCGCGCAAGATGCTCGAACTGGTCTACGAACTCTTCTGCACCGATGATTGACCTTCTGGGCCAGCCTCTGACGGCGGCCCTTTTGGGCGGCTTCGGGGGCGTCCTGCTGGGGCTGGCGGCACAGGTTGGACGGTTCTGCACGTTGGGCGCAATCGAAGACGCGCTTTATGGCGGATCGGACCTGCGGCTTCGGATGTGGGGACTGGCGATCGGGCTTGCGATCCTTGGCAGCTTCGGGCTGCATGGGCTCGGCTTCATCGACATCTCCACGGCCTTTTATCTTGGCTTTGCCTTCTCCTGGCCCGCCGCCCTGACGGGCGGGCTGATCTTCGGCTATGGCATGGCACTGGCGGGCACCTGCGGCTTCGGCGCCCTTGCGCGGCTCGGGGGCGGCGACATCCGCGCCTTCGTGATCGTCGTGGTCATGGGGCTGTCGGCCTATGCCACACTCATCGGACCCCTGGCCCCCCTCCGGGCCCTGCTGTTTCCCCGCAGCGCCAATGTGGGCACGCCGGACGGGCTGGCGCATCTGCTGGCGGGCGCAGGCGGTCTGTCGCTGACCGGCGCGGGACTGGGGATCGGAGCGCTGATCTGCGCCATCGCGCTTCTCTCGCGTCCGCTGCTTCGGCATCCGTCCCAGGTTCTCTGGTCCGCTGTCGTGGCGCTCGCCATCGTGTTGGGCTGGGCCGCGACGGCCTGGATCGCCGCAAAGGGGTTCGCCCCGCAAAACCTCATCTCGCATACCTTCGCCGCCCCTGTGGGTGAAACACTGCTCTACGCCATGCAGGGCTCCGCCCGCCCGCTCAGCTTCGGGGTCGGCTCCGTTCTGGGCGTCGTGACCGGGGCCGCCATCGGTGCGCTGTTTCAAGGACGTTTCCGGTGGGAGGCCTGCGAGGACCCCCGCGAATTGCGCCGCCAGATCGTCGGCGCCGTCCTGATGGGTATGGGGGCCGTCATCGCCATGGGCTGCACCATCGGCCAGGGCATCTCGGCCGCCGCCACCCTCGCCTATAGCGCACCCCTCACGCTGGCGGGGATCGCCCTGGGCGCGGCTTTCGGCCTGCACCAGCTGATCGCGGGATTCCGCAGCGCAACACCCTGAGTTGCACATAAGACCCAATTCAGACCAGTCACCGCCCTGCCATGATCTCGTCGCCTTTTCGTCACATCAGTGGGGCATGGTCCGGCCACATTGTAGAGGAATTATTTCAGTATGTTTGGACCCCGCCGCAACCCGGCGGGGTCCTATTCACCCTGCGCCACGCGGCCAGGGGCGTCACCGCCCCAGACACGCTGCCATACCCCTTGCCATCTCGCGCAGCAGCGCCGGGTATTGATCGGTCAGAGGCAGGCCCGAATCGCCCATAGGGTTCAGCGTCACCACCTGCACATCCTGCCCCTCCGTCAGGGTCTCGATCAGCGCGGCGTTCATTTGCGGTTCGGCAAAGGCGCAGAAAACCGGGGTCTGCCCCAGACGGTCGCGCATATCCGACAGCCGCGCGGGACCGGGCGCACCGCCGTCACCCAGATAGATCGCTCCGCTGGCGGGCAGATCGAAAGCCGCCTCGAAGTACTGCAGCGCATCGTGCAACGTCAGGAACGGCTTGCCGCGCGCCGGTGCAATCTCTGCCTCTATCTCTAGAATCTCGGCCTTCAGTTGCTCAGAAAACAACGTGGCATTCGAGCGGTAGCGCGTGGCGTTCTCCGGGTCCAGTGTCGCAAGCCTGTCAGCGATCAGGGCGGCGATGACAATTCCGTTTGCGGGATCGAGCCAGAGATGCGGGTCGTCCTGCCCATGGTCGTGGTCGTGGTCAGGGTCGTGATCGTCATGGCCCGCGTGGCCCTCGTCGCCGAAATCCTCCCCTTCGCGGAAAGGCAGCAAGGTGATCGGGCCTTCCATCAGCGTCAGGCGTTCGGTGTCTCCCGCCAGCGTATCGAGCGGCCCCTCCAGCCAGCGGGTCAGGCCCGGCCCGACCCAGACCACCATATCCGCCTGCGCCAGCATTCGCGCCTCAGACGGGCGCAAGGCATAGTCGTGGGGGGACGCGCCGTTGGGGATCAGCACGTCGGGCACCCCGACTCCCTGCATGATTCGGGCGGCGATGGCCCCCACCGGAGCGATGTCGGCCACGACGCGGGGCACTTCGGCATGTGCCGCCAGCGCGCCAAGGGACAGGACGGCGGAAAGAAAAGTTCTGATCATGGCAACCTCTGTGTTATACTATCACAGTTGCTAGCGTGGATGTTATAACATATCAATACACGAAATACACCGGAGACCCCCATGCCCGCCATCGGCTTTGAACGTCACGACCATACCGCCTGCATCCACGACACGCTGGCCAAGGCTGAGGCGCGCTGTGCCGAGTCCGGTCTGCGCATGACACCCGTGCGCCGCCGCGCGCTGGAGATCCTGCTGGCCGAGCACCGCGCGCTGGGGGCCTACGACCTGCTGTCGGTATTGGCCGACGAAGGGCTGGGCAGCCAGCCGCCCGTCGCCTACCGCGCGCTCGATTTCCTCGTCAAGGCAGGCTTCGCGCACAAGATCGAGGCTCTGAACGCCTATATCGCCTGCGCGCATCTGGGGGCGGATCACGCACCCGCCTTCCTCATCTGCCGCGCCTGCAAATCGGTGGCCGAGACCGACACGGCAGCCACGCAGGGCCGTCTGGGCGCGGCCGCGCGCGACGCGGGCTTCGTAATCGAACACACGGTGATCGAGGCGCAGGGCCTCTGCCCCGCCTGCCAGGACGACGCCGCATGAGTCTCATCTCGACAGCGGGCCTGACCCTGCGCTACGGCAACCAGATGGTGCTGCGCGATGTCGATTTTACCATCGATCGCGGCGAGATCGTCACTGTTGTCGGCCCCAATGGATCGGGCAAGTCGAGCCTGCTGCGCGCCCTGATCGGGGCACTGAAACCGGCGCGGGGCAGCGTCACCCGCGCGCCCGGCCTGCGCATCGGCTATGTGCCGCAGAAGCTGCAAATCGACGCGACGCTGCCCCTGACCGTGCAGCGGTTCCTGAACCTTCCCAAGCGCCAGACATCCGCGATCGTACAGGCTGCCCTCGCGCGCGCGGGCGTGGAGGATCACGCCACACGGCAGATGGCCGACCTCTCCGGCGGCCAGTTCCAGCGGGTGCTGCTGGCCCGCGCCCTGCTGAACGACCCGGACATTCTCATTCTCGACGAGGCAACCCAGGGCCTCGACCAACCCGGTGCCGCAGCCTTCTATCGGCAGATCGAGGAAGTGCGCCGCGATCTCGGCCTCGCCGTCCTGATGGTCAGCCACGACCTGCACGTGGTCATGGCTGCCTCCGACCGGGTGCTCTGCCTCAACGGCCACGTCTGCTGCGAGGGCGCGCCGGAGATCGTAGCCGACGCGCCCGAATACCGCGCGCTGTTCGGCACCGGGACGCAAGGCGCGCTGGCGCTCTACCGGCACGATCACGACCACGCGCACCACCAACACGGAGACCATTGATGCTGGACGATTTCGCGGTGCGTGCCGCACTCGCCGGGCTGGGCGTGGCCCTGGCCGCCCCCCCGCTTGGCTGCTTTGTCGTCTGGCGCAGGATGGCCTACTTCGGCGATGCTACCAGCCACGCCGCCCTTCTGGGCGTGGCGCTGGCGTTGGCGACGGACCTGCCAGTGCTAGCGGGCGTGCTGATCGTGGCACTGGTCATGGCGCTGATCGTCAGCGGGTTGTCGGAGCGGCACGTGAGCACCGACGCGCTTCTTGGCGTGCTGGCCCATGCCGCTTTGGCGCTCGGGCTGGTGGCCGTGTCGCTGATGCCGGGGCAGCGGGTGGACCTGTCGGCCTACCTTTTCGGCGAAATCCTCGCAGTGACCCGGATCGACCTTGCCGTGATCTGGGGAGGAGCGGTCGTCGTCGTGGCGCTGCTGGCATGGCGCTGGCAGGCGTTGCTGGTGGCGACGTTGAGTGCAGATATGGCAACCGCGTCGGGCGGGCGTCCGCGGCGGGAGCAGTTGATCCTGACGGTGGCGCTGGCGATCACCGTGGCGGTGGCCATCAAGGTCGTAGGAGCATTGCTGATCGCGGCGATGCTGGTGATCCCTGCCGCCACCGCGCGCCCCTTTGCGCGGACGCCGGAGGCAATGGCATTCTGGGCGGTCGGAATCGGGGCGGTTGCAGCCTTGGGAGGCCTGGCGGGATCGTTTGCTTTCGATACGCCAACGGGCCCGAGCATCGTGACGGTTGCGGCGGGGTTGTTCGCACTGTCGGCGGCAGTGGGGCCTTTGCTACGCCGGTCGTGAGGTTACACAACGGAGGTCTTCCTCGACACAGGGGCTGGTAGATCACCCCGGCCCGGAACAAGGCGAAGCCGCCGGGCCATCGCCTGCCCATTCCGGCGGGCTGGTGATTTGGTGAGGCTTGGCATCAAGTCGGATGGCGAACGCTATGCCGAACGATGAAGTGGGACGGATCAACGGTGGAATCGCCACCCCACGGGCGGACGATGGCCCTTCTCAGCAACCGGTCTGCCGCTGAAATTTACAACGGGCTTCCACAGGCTTGACCTGCAGCCGCGCAAGCGGTGTCACTTGATCACCGCCGTCGCCTCGATCTCGACCTTGGCCTCGTCCTCCACAAGTCCCGCCACCACGACCATCGCCATCGCCGGGAAATGCCGCCCCATCACCTCACGGTACGCACGCCCCACGTCCGCCTGCGCCGCCACATACTCCGCCTTGTCGGTCACGTACCAGGTCAGCCGCATGATATCCTCGGGCGTGCCACCCGCGGCTTCCACCACCGCGCGGATGTTCTTCAATGCCTGCGTCATCTGCCCGATGAAATCATGCGCCTCGAACTTCTGCTCGGCGGTCCAGCCGATCTGGCCGCCGACGAACAGATGTCCGTCCGAGCTTAGCATGCCGTTGGCGTAGCCCTTGGCGGGCAGCCATCCTTCGGGCTGGATTGTACGATGCGCCATGGTCAGGCTCCTTTCAGTTTCATCAGTCAGACACCCAGGTATTGATCGGCCACGCCCCGATCGAGCACAGAAATACGGTCCGCCCAGACGGTCCGGCCGCGTTCCAGAATAACGGCGCGGTCGGCGATCTGGCGCAGCTCGGCCAGCGACTTGTCCACTACCAACAGCGCCAGCCCCGTGTCGCGCTTGAGCGTGGCGACGGCGGCCCAGATCTCCTGCCGGACGACGGGGGCCAGCCCCTCGGTCGCCTCATCGAGAATCAGCAGCGTCGGGTTCGTCATCAGCGCGCGCCCGATGGCCAGCATCTGCTGCTCGCCGCCGGAAAGCGACGCCGCCAATTGTTCGCGCCGCTCGCCCAGGCGGGGGAACAGGGCGCAGACCTTGCTGTAGTCCCAATCGCCGGGACGCGCCGCAGCGTGCAGGTTCTCATACACCGTCAGCGGCCCGAAACAGCGCCGCCCCTCGGGCACCAGACCCAGCCCCGCCCGCGCGGCCCTGTGCGGCGGCAGGGCGGCGATGTCGCGCCCGTCAAATTCCAGCGTCCCGGCGGAGTGCTTCAGCAACCGGCAGATCACCTTGATGGTGGAGGATTTACCCATCCCGTTGCGCCCCATCAGGGCACAGACCTCGCCGGCCTCGAGCGCCAGGTCGACGCCGAAAAGCGCCTGCGTCGGCCCGTAAGAAGCGGTGATGCCGTTCAGCACAAGGAAACTCATGCGATCTCCTCCGAGCCGAGGTAGGCCTCGCGCACCGTCGGATCGCGCTTGATCTCGTCCGCCGTCCCGCTCGCGATGATCTGCCCGTAGACCAGCACGCTGATCCGGTCGGCGAGGGCGAACACCGCGTCCATGTCGTGTTCGACCAAGAGGATCGGTGCCTCGGTGCGCAGCCCGTCGAGAAAGCCTGTCATCCGCTTGGACCCGCTCGCCCCCAGCCCCGCCATCGGTTCGTCCATCAGAAAGACCTTGGGCGAGAGCGTCAGCGCAACCGCGACCTCCAGCTGCCGCCGCTGGCCGTGGGAGAGGTCCGAGGTCCGCTTGGCGGCATGGTCCTGCAGACCGACACGCTCCAGCGCCTGCATCGCCCGTTCCCGCAGGTCGGCGCGGGACATCACCGGGCGGAAGAAATGCATCACCCTGCCCTCGCGTCCCAAGGCCCCCAAAACGACGTTCTGCAGCACGGTATATTCCATCGCCAGCGAGGATATCTGAAACGTCCGCCCCAGACCCGCCCGCGCCCGCGCAACGGTGGACAGCGCCGTAACATCCTGCCCCGCGAAATGCACGGTGCCGGAGTCCGACCGCATCCCCCCCGCGATCTGCTTGATCAGCGTCGATTTGCCCGCCCCGTTGGGCCCGATCAGCGCGTGGATCTCACCGGGGCGCAGGGTCAGGGACACGCCGTCTGTCGCCTTCAACGCGCCGAAACGCTTGTGCAGGTCCTTCAGTGCCAGGATAGCGTCAGTCATGCGCCACCTCCCGGCCCGCCAGTGTGCCGATGATCCCTCCGCGCGCGAAAAGCACGACGAGGAGCAGCAGCAAACCGAGGTAAATGTGCCAGAACTCACTGAGACCGCCCAGGACATGCTCCAGCAGGATGAACAGCGCCGCCCCCGCCAAAGGCCCGAAGAGCCGCGCGACGCCGCCGAGGATGACGAAGACCATGATCTCGCCGCTGGTCTGCCAGCTGAACATCGTGGGGCTGACGAAGCGGTTGAGATCGGCGAAGAGTGCCCCGGCCAGCCCCGTCACAGCCCCGGAAATGACGAAGGCCACGAGGCGCAGGCGGTAGGGTGCGAGGCCGACCGTCTCCACCCGCTCCGCGTTCTGGCGCGCGGCACTCAGCGCGAGGCCGAAGGGTGATTTCGCCAGTCGCCCGACGCCCCAGAGGACCAAGGCCAGTACCGCGAAACAGATGCCGAAGAAGGTCAGCGGATCGAGCGTGTTCAGGCCCGGAAAACCGTTGCGCACGTATATCGACAGCCCGTCCTCCCCGCCGTAGGCCGGCCATGAGATCGTGAAGTAGAACAGCATCTGCCCGAAAGCGAGCGTGACCATGATGAAATAGACACCCGAGGTGCGCAGGCTGAGGGCCCCGATGGCAAGCGCGGCAATGGCGCTGGAGACGATGGCCACGAGCCAGATCACCGGCATCGACTTGGTGCCCTCGATCAGGAAGGGCACCTCCATCAGCGGCGTGTAGCTTTGCGCGTGGCTGGCGAGGATGCCCATGGCGTAGCCGCCGATGCCGAAGAACGCCGCGTGGCCGAAACTGATCAGCCCGCCCAAGCCAAGGGCAATGTTCAGCCCGACACCTGCGAGTGCCAGGATCGCGGCCTTGGTGACCAGCGTAATGATGAAGGGTTCGTCCAACGCCCATGCTGCCAGTGCCGTTACCGGCAGCATGACGAAGAGGACGACGTTCAACAGGGCTTCGCGCCGCATCTCAGGCCTCCCCGAAAAGGCCAGTGGGCTTGAAGAGCAGCACCAGGGCCATGAGGATGTAGATCGACATCGACGCCAGTGCCGAACCGATGGCGGTGGCGGAGGACTGCTCCATGAAGCTGGCAAAGAGGATCGGCAGCAGGACGGAGCCAAGCGTATCCGTCAGCCCCACCAGCAATGCGCCGATCAACGCGCCCTTGATCGACCCGATGCCACCGATGACGATGACCACGAAGGCGAGGATCAGCACGGGTTCACCCATGCCCACCTGCACCGACTGGATGGCCCCCACCAGCGCGCCGGCCAATCCCGCAAGCGCGGCCCCGAGGGCGAAAACCATCGTGTAGAGCTTGGAGATGTCGACGCCGAGTGCTGCAATCATCTCACGGTCCGCCTCGCCCGCACGGATCTGGATGCCGACACGCGTCCGCGCGATCAGGGCGAAGAGCCCCACGGCGATGAGCAGCCCCACGGCAATGATCATCAGCCGGTAAGCCGGATACTGGATGCCTCCCGGCAGCGTCACCGGGCCGGAAAGCATCGCTGGTACATTGAGGTACAGCGGGAAAGACCCGAAGAGAAATCGCGTGCCTTCCGAGAAAACGAGGATCAGCGCAAAGGTCGCGAGCACCTGATCCAGATGGTCGCGGTCGTAAAGCCTGCGGATCACCAGCAGCTCGATCACCGCCCCAGCCGCCGCCGCCGCTGCAAGCGACGCGACCAGGGCCAGCAGGAACGACCCCGTCGCCGCCGCCACGGATGCCGCCGCAAAGGCCCCCACCATGTAGAGCGACCCATGCGCCAGATTGATCAGCCCCATGACGCCGAAGATCAGCGTCAGCCCGGCGGCCATCAGGAACAGCATGATCCCCGATTGCAGCCCGTTCAGGACCTGTTCGACAAGAAGGATAGGTGTCATCAGGCGCGCATTCCTTATGACCGGGGCGCACCCCGGGTCATGGCCTTGAGCAATGGCCCCGGCAAGTCGCCGGGGCCCTGCCGATTACATCTTGCAGTCGACGCCGTAGGGATCGGTGTGATCCGTCGCGGCCACGCCGATGATCTTGTTGGTCACAACGTCGCCCTCCTTGAACACTTCGCGCATGAAGATGTCCTGGATCGGATGGTGGTTCGGCGCAAAGCTGAACTTCCCGCGCACGGATGCGAAGTCCGCCGCTTCCAGTGCCGCCTGGAATGCCGCTGCGTCCTTCACGTCCGCCTTGCCCATCGCGGACTGCAGCAGCAGTGCGGTGTCATAACCCTGCGCCGCGTAGAGCGAGGGAAGACGCCCGTACTCAGCCTGGAAATCGGCCACGAACTTCTTGTTGGCCTCGTTGTCGATATCCTTGGACCAATGCGATGTGTTCTTGACCCCGATCGCCGCGTCGCCGATGGCGCCGAGGATGCCCTGGTCAAAGCTGAAGGCCGGGCCCATCACGGGCTTGTCCACGCCGGACCCTGCGTATTGCTTCATGAAGGAGATCCCCATGCCGCCGGGCAGGAAGTAGTAGACCGTGTCGGCGTCGCTTGCACGCATCTGCGCGATCTCGGCGGCATAGTCGGTCTGGCCGAGCGTGGTATAGACCTCGGCGGCCACGTCGCCCGTGTAGGTCCGCTTGAAGCCCGCAATCATGTCCTGACCGGCGGGATAGTTCGGCGCCATCAGGAATACCTTCTTGATGCCGTTGTCATTGGCCCACATGCCCGCCGCTTCGTTGAAGGCGTCGTTCTGCCATGCCACGTTGAAATAGAGCGGGCTGCAACCCTTGCCGGCAAGTGCGGAGGGACCAGCGTTCGGGGACAGGTAGAACTTGCCCTGCGCCGTCGCCGCCGGCACCACGGCCATGGCGAGGTTGGACCAGATGATGCCGGTCAGCACATCGACCTTCTCGGACTGGATCATCTTGTCGGCCAGCTGCACCGCGATGTCGGGCTTCTGCTGGTCGTCTTCGGTCACGACCTCGATCATGTCGTCGCCCTTGATCGCCAGCATGAAGCCGTCGCGCACGTCGATGCCGAGGCCCGCACCGCCGCCAGACAGCGTCGTGATCATGCCGACCTTGACCTTGCCCCCGTGGGCATCGGCCAGCGCCGTCCCGGCGCTCAGCGCGGCAATCGCCGCTGCGGTTATCAGTGTCTTGAATTTCATCGTCTTCTCCCTTGGTGTGAAGGACCTCGTTGCTCCGGGCCCCATAGAATGCACTATCGTTTGGCGCGCGCCTGCCCGCAAGAGCAAGCCGCCCCTTCAGTCACGTCACGCGTGACCGGGTCTTGTATTTGTCGTTGTCCCACAAGGCGTTGTCCATGACATCCTTCATGATCGCGACCGCCCCGCTCACATCGCTCGCGTCCAGATACATCGGCGTGAAGCCAAAGCGCATGATGTCGGGCGCGCGGAAATCACCGATCACGCCCCTGTCGATCAGCGCCTGCATCGCGGCATAGCCGTGTTCGAACCTGAACGACACCTGACTGCCCCGCACCTTCGCATCCCGCGGGCTGGCCAGCGTCAGCTGCGGCACCTCGCGCTCCACCTCCTCGATGAACTGTTCCTGCAAGGCAATGGAGGCTTTGCGCACGTCCCCCATGTCCACCCCGTCCCAGACGCTCATCGCGGCCTCCAGCGCTGCCATCTGCAGGATTGGCGGCGTGCCGACGCGCATCCGCTCGATCCCCTTGGCGGGCGTGTAGTTCAGATCGAAATCGAAGGGTTGCTTGTGCCCCAGCCAACCGCTGAGCGCAGGTTCGGCGAAATCGGCAAGATCGGGCCGGACGTAGATGAACGCGGGCGCGCCCGGCCCGCCGTTGAGGTATTTGTAGGTGCAGCCCACCGCGAATTCGCAGTTGGACCCCTGCAAATCCACCTGGATCGCCCCCGCCGAATGCGCCAGATCCCAGACCATGACAGAGCCGTTGTCCTGAGCCAGCTTCGTGATCGCGCCCATGTCGTGCTTGCGACCGGTGCGGTAATCCACCTCGGTCAGCATCACGACGGCGATGTCATCCGTCATCGCCCCTGCGACCTCCTCAGGCGCCACGGTGCGCAGTTCGTAGCCCTGCTCCAGCAAACCCACCAGCCCTTCGGCGATGTAGAGGTCGGAGGGAAAGTTGCCCTTGTCGCTGAGGATCACCCGTCGCTCCGGTCGCATCTTGACCGCGGCGGCCAGCGCCTGAAACACCTTGATCGACAGGGTGTCGCCCATGACGACAGACCCCTCCGGCGCACCGATCAGCCGACCGACCTGATTGCCGACGCGTCCGGGCATGCCCATCCAGTCGGCGGCGTTCCAGGCGCGGATCAGCATCTGCGCCCATTCCCCGGTCATCGTGGTCGCCACCCGTTCCGGCACCACCTTTGGCATCGGCCCAAGAGAGTTGCCGTCGAGGTAAATCACGCCCTCCGGCAAGATGAACGCGTCTTTCTTCAATACATCAGCCACTTACAAGGCTCCTCTTACGTTCCACAACTCGGGGAAAAGCTCCACTTCGAGCATCTTGCGCAGGTATCCGACGCCCGATGTACCCCCGGTGCCGCGCTTGAAGCCGATGATCCGTTCCACCGTGGTGACATGGTTGAAGCGCCAGCGGCGGAAGTAGTCCTCCAGATCGACGAGCTTCTCCGCCAATTCGTATAACTCCCAATAGGTTGCGGGCTCTTCGTAAACCCTCTGCCAGAGATCCTGCACCTGCGGCCTCGCCTCCCAGGCCGTCGCGCCGGGCGCGCCAGCCAGATCGTCCTGCCCCAGACGCCGCGTCAGCACTTCAATCGCCACCTGATAGAGGCTCGGTTGCGTCAGTTCCGCCTTGAGCGCGGCAAAGGCCGCATCCTTGTGCTCATGCAGCTTCATCAACGCGCCGTTGCGGTTGCCCAGCAGGTATTCCACCAGACGGTACTGGTGGGACTGGAAACCCGAGGAGTTGCCCAGGGAAGGCCGAAACATCGTGTATTCGCTGGGCGTCATGGTGCGCAGCACATCCCAGGCATTATTGAGCTGCTCGAAGATCCGCGCCACGCGGCTAAGCATCTTGAAGGCCGGTTGCAGATCGTCCGCCTGCATCACCCTGCGCGCTTCCTTCAACTCATGGATCGCCAGCCGCATCCACAACTCCGAAGTCTGGTGCTGGATGATGAAGAGCATCTCGTCATGGGCATCCGACAGCGGATGCTGGGACGACAGGATGGCGTCCAGGCCCAGATAGTCGCCGTAGGACATGTCCTTGGCGAAATCCATCTTGGCACCTTCTGACGCCTCGCCGAAATCGCTCATGACTTCTCCCGCAGCGCAAAACGCTGGATTTTCCCGGTCGCCGTCTTGGGCAGGGTCTCGACGAACCGGACCTCGCGAGGGTATTTGTAAGGGGCAATGGTCGCTTTGACGTGATCCTGTAACAGCTTGATCATCAATTCAGAATCCTTTGCTCCCTCCACCAGCACCACATGCGCCTGCACGATGGCCCCGCGTGCCTCGTCGGCCTTGCCCACAACGGCACATTCACTGACCATGGGGTGGCTCAAAAGGGCCGCCTCCACCTCCGGCCCCGCGATGTTGTAGCCGGAGGAGATGATCATGTCGTCGTTGCGCGCGGCGAAATGCAGGTAGCCGTCCTCGTCCATGGAGAAGCTGTCGCCAGTGATGTTCCAGCCGTCCTTTACGTATTCCGCCTGCCTCGGATCAGCGAGGTAGCGGCAGCCCGTCGGACCGCGCACCGCCAGACGACCCACTTCGCCCGTGGCCACATCCGCGCCATTCTCGTCGATGATCTTCGCCTCGTAGCCCCGCACCGGCTTGCCGGTACAGGCCGCCTTGTGGTCGTCGAAGCGGTTGGAGATGAAGATATGCAGCATCTCCGTCGCCCCAATCCCGTCCAGCATGGGCTTGCCGGTCTTTTCCTTCCAGTCGTGGAAGACGGGCGCGGGCAAGGTCTCCCCCGCACTTACGGCGGCGCGGAGGGAGGAGAGGTCGGCACCCTGCTCCATCGCCTGCAACATCGCGCGGTAGGCGGTGGGCGCAGTGAAGCAGACCGTCGCTTTGTATTTCTCAATGATCTCGATCATATTGGGCGGGCTCGCCGTTTCAAGCAGCGTTGCAGCCGCCCCGAAGCGCAGCGGGAAGACAGCGAGGCCGCCGAGCCCGAAGGTGAAGGCCAATGGCGGCGATCCGATGAAGATGTCCTCCGGCGTGACGCGCAGCACTTCCTTCGCATAGCCGTCCGCGATGATCAGGAGATCGCGGTGAAAATGCATGGTGGCCTTGGGGTTACCGGTCGTTCCTGATGTAAACCCCAGCAGCGCCACGTCGTCCTGCGCGGTATTGGCGGCGGCGAACTTCACGGGCTTCTCCAGCGCCAGACGGTCCAGTTCCGCGTCATGGTTGGAGGTGCCGTCAAAGCCCACGACAGTGGTGAGGAATTTCGACGTCTTGGCGCAGGCCGCCATCTCGTCCATCAGGCGCGTGTCGCAAAGCGCGTGGCTGATCTCCGCCTTGTCCACGATCGCCGAAAGCTCGCCCGCACGCAGCATCGGCATGGTGTTCACAACCACCGCGCCAGCCTTGGTCGCCGCCAGCCAGCAGGCCACCATCGCGGGGTTGTTGGCCGACCGGATCAGCACCCGGTTGCCCGGTTTCAGCGCAAGGTTCTCGACCATCGCCCGCGCCAGCTTGTTGGTCCAGTCGCTGAGCTCCTTGTATGTCCGCCGCCGCCCGTTGCCGATCAGTGCGGTATTGTCGCCAAAGCCCCGCGCGACCATGGCGTCGGTCAACTCCACCCCGATGTTGAGCCGCTCAGGGTAACTGAACCCATCCAGCAGCAGGTCGGGCCACTGATCCTGCGGCGGCAGGTTATCGCGCGAAAAAGTGTCCTCGTGGCCGGAAGCGTACATCGTCTATCTCCCCAGGGTCTGGCGCGCGATCACGACGCGCTGCACGTCGGATGCGCCTTCATAGATGCGCAGCGCGCGAATTTCACGGTAGAGCCTTTCGACCACCGCCCCGTGCCGTACGCCGTCGCCGCCATGCAGTTGCACGGCCTTGTCGATGACCTGCTGTGCGTGGTCGGTGGCGAAAAGCTTGGCCATCGCCGCCTCACGCGTGACACGCGGCGCGCGGCTGTCCTTGGCCCAGGCGGCGCGGTAGATCAGCAGCGCGCTGGCGTCGACATCAACGGCCATGTCGGCGATGTGGCCCTGCACCATCTGCAGGTCCGAGAGCGGCTTGCCCTGCACGTGGCGCGCGGTGACGCGGTCGATGGCCTCGTCCAGCGCACGGCGGGCGAAGCCGAGGGCGGCGGCGGCGACGGTGGAGCGAAAGACGTCGAGCACCGACATGGCAATGCCGAAGCCACGCCCCGCTCCACCGATCAGCGCCGATCCCGGCACCTTCACACCGTCAAAATGGAGAGTGGCAAGCGGGTGCGGGGCAATGGTCTCCAACCGCTCCTCGACCTTCAGACCGGGCGTGTCGGCAGGCACGACAAAGGCAGACAGCCCCTTGGCCCCCGGCGCCTCGCCGGTGCGCGCGAAGACAGTATAGACATCCGCGATGCCGCCATTCGATATCCAGGTCTTGCGGCCATCCAGCACGAACCCGTTGCCGTCCTTTTCCGCCGTCATGGTAGAGTTCGCCACGTCCGATCCCGACTGCGGTTCGGTCAGAGCGAAGGCCGAGATCGCGCGACCCTCGCGGGTCTTCGGCAACCATTCCGCCTTCTGCTCAGGCGTGCCGAACAGCGACAGTGCCCCGGTCCCCAGCCCCTGCATCGCAAAGGCGAAATCCGCCAGCCCGTCGTGACGCGCCAGCGTCTCGCGGATCAGGCAGAGCGAGCGCACGTCGAGCACCTCGTCGCCCTCCGCCGCCGAATGGCGCAGCCAACCGCCCTCGCCCAACATCGCGACCAGCTTGCGACAGGCTGCATCGGTATCCGAATGATCAACGCCGCCCAACTCCCGCGCTGCCCAGTTGTCCAGCGCCTCGGCCAACTCGCGATGCCGGTCCTCGAAGAAGGGCCAAGTCAGAAACGACCGATCAGCCACGCGCACATCCCCCCATAATCACCTTGCCCCCTAAACTCCCGCCGGAGGCTCCCCCGGTTCCCACGCTCAATCCCCCTCGAAGACCG
>JBBSJO010000041.1:0-24026 GCA_038257185.1 Rhodobacterales bacterium
ACCGGTTCCTCAAAGCCCCGCAGCGCGCGGATATCCACACATTCCCAGCGTGCGTCGTCGGTGCTGCTGTCGGGGTGCGCCGTGGCGCAGACTTCGACGATACCGACCACGGCCTTTTCGGTCTGGGAATGGTAGAAGAAGCCAAGGTCGCCGACCGCCATCTCCCGCATGAAATTGCGGGCCTGATAATTGCGCACGCCGTCCCATTCCTCGCCCGCCTTGCCCTTGGCAAGCTGGTCGTCCCAGCTCCAGGTGCCGGGTTCGGACTTGAAAAGCCAATATGCCATCAGAGAATCTTCCGTATCAAAGGGGTCGTGCCATGGGCCGGGTCATTCTTCCTTCAGCGGTCGGGTCAGCAGGGCCGCCATCGCGCTTTGCACATCTAACCTGCCATCCAACAATCCCGCAACGGCGGCGGTGATCGGCAGGTCGATCCCGTGGCGCACGGCAAGGTCGTGCACCGCGCGGGCGGTCGCCGCACCTTCAACCGTCGTGGAGGCATCGAAGTCCTGCCCTTTGCCAAGCGACAGACCCAGTCTGTAGTTGCGCGACTGTTCCGAGGTGCAGGTCAGCGTCAGATCCCCGAACCCCGAGAGACCCGCCAGCGTCGCGGGGTCGGCGTGGCGAAAGGCGGCGAGCCGCTGCATTTCTGCGAAGCCGCGCGTCATCAGCGCGGCACGGGCGCTTTCGCCCAGACCCGCCCCCATCGCTGCCCCACAGGCAATGGCGATGACATTCTTGACCGCGCCGCCCAACTCCGCGCCGATGGTATCGGTGGTCCGGTAGAGCCTCAGATTCGCGGTGGTAAGTGCCTGTTGCAGGGCTTGCCCCGCCTGATCGTCTGCGCAAGCCAACGTCAGAGCCGTCGGAAGCCCGCGCGCAATGTCTGCGGCAAAGCTCGGGCCGGTCAGGATCGCAGGGACGGCACCGGAGCATGTCTGCGAGATGATGGTAACGGGGCTGTCCCCAGTCGCAAGCTCGAAGCCCTTGCAGCAAGCGACGAGCCGCTTGCCGGAAAGTGTGGCGGAGATGCTTTCGAGGAACCCGCGCAGTGTCTGCATCGGCACGGCCAATAGCAGGATGTCGTTCTGCAAAGCGGTGCTCAGTTGGCCCGTGACGGTGATCCCGTCGGGCAACAGACACCCCGGCAACCGGGTGGTATTCTCGCGGCTGTGCTGCATGTCGCCGGGGTCACGGGCCCAGAGAGTGACCGGCCCCCGACCCGCCAGCGAAATCGCCAGAGCTGTGCCGAAAGCGCCCGCGCCAAGGACCGAAACACTCATGCCTTTGCCCCCTTCTTGCCACTGCCCAGCATGGCCGGTTGTGCGGTATCAAGGGGCCAGCGGGGGCGCGCGGACAGCGCCAGACCATCCGGAGCGCGGTCGCCCATCTGTTCTGCCGCAGCATAGGCGATCATCGCCGCATTGTCCGTGCAAAGCGCCAGAGGCGGAGCGATGAATGCCGCGCCTGCGTCTTCCGAAACAGTCTCTAACGCGGCACGGATTGCCTTGTTGGCCGCGACCCCGCCCGCGACGCAGAAGTGGCCTGGTACGCCGCCGGGACAGGATTGCAAGGCGCGCGCCGCCTTCTGTCCAAGGACGTCTACCACGGCAGCCTGAAACCCTGCCGCGAGGTCCGCCTGATCCTGCATCGTCAACCCCCGCTGATCAGCTACCAAAGCATCGCGCCTGCGCAATACAGCGGTCTTCAGGCCGGAAAATGACAGGTCGCATCCGGGCCGGTCCAGCAGAGGCCGCGGGAAGACAAAGCGCGTTTCGTCGCCTGTCAGAGCCGCTTTCTCCACGGAAGGCCCTCCCGGTTGTGGCAGGCCGATCAGGCGAGCGATCTTGTCAAAAGCTTCACCCGGGGCGTCGTCGATCGTGCCGCCGAGGCGGGCGAAGCTGTCCGGTCCGTTGACCATCAGGAACTGGCAATGGCCGCCGGACACCAAGAGCATGAGGTAGGGATAGGGCACCTGATCGGTCAGGCGGGGGGTCAGCGCATGACCTGCAAGGTGGTTGACCCCGTAAAGCGGTTTTCCGGTCGCCGCTGCGAGGCCCTTGGCGCACATGACCCCTGAAACGACCCCCCCGATCAGTCCCGGTCCCGCCGTGACAGCGATGGCATCAATGGCGGAAAGCGGCATTTTCGCCTGTGACAGAGCCTCTTCGACGGCAAGATCCAGCTTTTCGGCATGGGCACGTGCTGCAATTTCGGGCACGACGCCTCCGAAACGCAGATGCAGGTCCGTCTGCCCGGTGACGACGGAAGACAGAACCGTACCGATGCCATCGGCAACCCGGACGACGGCGGCTGCCGTGTCGTCGCAACTGCTTTCCAGCCCGAGGATTGTCATGGTGCCGCGCATCTGTGCTTTCCGTTGCAACGCCGTCCCTGCGCAGGTAACACCGCTGACACCGTCAAACAATGCTGCCACGTACTCCTGAAGGGCCGCCATGACCAAGCCGTCGCTGTTGATGACCCGGCCCGTGGCGCAAGCGCGCGCCTTTGTCTCTCGGCTCGACCCGGAATTGATGCAGGGTGTGGCGTGCATATTCTCGCCGTTGATAGAGATTGTGCCGACGGGCACCTTACCGGAACTTGCACCCGGCGCGGCGGCAATCTTCACCTCTGCTCAGGCTGTGCCGCTGGCACCGGACGCCCTGCACAGAGACGCATTCTGCGTGGGCGCGCGCACGGCGGAGGCCGCAGGGGCGGCGGGCTGGCAGGTTCGTCTGACCGCAGAAACGGCCGAGGATCTTATCGCGCAAATGGAGGATATCTCCCCCCGTAAACTGGTTCACTTCGCCGGGCAGCACAGGCGCGGCGACATCGCAGCGCGGCTGACGGAGAACGGTAGGCCGACGGAGGTCGTGACGCTCTACGATCAACAGGCCCGTGACCTGACGGCGGAGGCAAAGTTGCTGCTGACAGGCAATGCCACCGTGATCCTACCCCTCTTTTCTCCCCGTACCGCCGCGCAATTTGCCGCCGAGGTCCATTCCGCGCCGAGCGCAGTTGCCGTCGCGCTGAGCGATGCGGTGGCTGCGAGCCTCGGTTCGACGCGGCTCGCGGAAGTGCTGGTGGCACGGGCGCCAACGACGAAAGATATGGTGTCGAGGGTTGAAAAGGCCTTGGTTGACGCCAGCTTGCCTTGAGGGGCAGGGAGTTGACGGATAAGGTTGTTCGAGCAGGCTGGCCGACGGGTCAGAATCGGAAGGGTGTGGAACGTGGCAAGAGCGAAGAAACCGACATCAACCGATGGCAAAGACGCGGCAGCAGCCAGGCCGGAAGACAAGGGAAGCGCCGCAGCAAAGGCGACGACGAGCCCGGAGTCAGCGGCAACGCCTCCAAAAACTGAACCGGTATCCCCGACAGCTCTTGCAGAGCCGGTCAAGTCTCCCAATCCCGATCCGAAAGCCCAGTCTGCGGAGCCCGTGAAAGACCCCGCATCGCCTACGGCTTCAGCAGGGAGCTCTTCGGCGTCCAGAGCCGCCAGCAAGGAGACGTCGAAAGCACCCGAATCCGCAAAGCCGATCGCGGACACGCCGCCAAAGCCGTCCTTGGAGAAATTCGCAGCCAGTAAAGCCGCGCCTGCCTCTGACACGCTGGTGGCAACCGCTGTGGCGGAAGCGAGAGCCGATGCGAAGACGGATGTGCCGAAGGCTGCGACGAAGCCGCAGGCCGAGACGGTGACCCCGAGCGCGCCCGAGCAGCAGTCCAAGAAGCAGGGTGGCATCTTCTGGCCGCTGGTTCTGGGCGGAATCGTCGCGGGCGGGATCGGTTTCGGGGCGGCAGAATTGAACCTGCTCGGCTTGCGCGGAGATGATGGTACGGCAGAGTTGCGCAGCACCGTCACCGATCAGCAGCAACGCCTCGCGGCGCTCGAATCGGCAGAGCCGCAGAGTGCCCAATCCGGGTCTGACAACGCCGCATTGGATGACCTGACCGCGCAGGTCGTGACATTGAAGGACGATCTGGCGACACTTTCCGGCAGGCTTGGCGAGGTCGACCAGCGCCTCACCGCGGTCGAGAAGCGGCCGGTTGGCGAAGGAACATCAAACGAGGCGGTCGCCGCCTATGAGCGTGACCTCGCGGCACTTCAGGCGTCGGTTGCCGAGCAGCAGCGCGAGATCGAAGCACTTCGGGACAACGCGACGACCGTCGTGGAGGCGACAGAGAATGCTGCGCGGGGTGCCGCACTTCAGTCGGCCTTGACCGGCATCACGGCGGCCATCAGCGAGGGCAGGCCCTTTGCTCAATCGCTGGCCGAACTTCAGATGGACGGCGTGACGGATATTCCCGACGCGCTGACCGCCAGTGCCGATACCGGGGTGGCGACGTTGAACAGTCTCCAGGCGCGGTTCCCTGATAGCGCCCGCGCAGCGCTTGCCGATGCCCGTGCCAATGGGGCCGGGGACCAGAATGCCGGGATCCTCGGTTTCATGCGCCGTCAGCTTGGCGCGCGGTCGGTCGCTCCGCGCGAAGGGAACGATCCCGACGCGGTGCTGTCCCGTGCCGAGGCAGCCCTTCGCGATGGCCGTTTGGGTGACACACTTGCAGAGGTTGATACCCTGCCCGAAAGCTCCCAAGCCGCGATGACCGACTGGCTGGCGGATGCGCGCGCGCGCCAGTCCGCGAGCGCTGCCGTGCAAGACCTGTCAGACCGCCTGACAGCAACCCAAGGAAACTGAACCTATGCTGTGGTCACTGATCAAGATCGTCCTTTTCGTTGGTGTTGTGGCGCTGCTGGCCTGGGGCGCGGATTATCTTCTGGCCAGCCAGGGTGGTATCCAGGTCACTGTGCTGGGGACGGAGTACAACTTTGGCCCGCTGCAATCGGTGATCGCGGTTGCGCTGCTGATGCTGGCGGTCTGGGTGCTGCTCAAGGTTCTGGCGCTGCTTCTTGCAACCTGGCATTTCCTCAACGGCGACGACACCGCGCTTTCGCGCTATTTCGACCGTAACCGGGAACGAAAGGGCTACGACGCCTTGTCCGAGGGGCTGATGGCGCTTGCCAGCGGCGAGGGGCGTCTGGCGATGACCAAGGCCGCTAAGGCGGACAAGTACCTGAACCGGCCCGCGCTGACCAATCTGCTGACTGCCCAGGCGGCGGAACTGGCTGGGGATCGCCGCAAGGCGGAAGAGGCCTATCGCAAGCTTGTGACGGACGAAAAGACCCGCTTTGTCGGCGTGCGCGGCATCATGAAACAGAAGCTGGCCGAGGGTGATACCGAGACGGCGCTGAAACTGGCCGAGAAAGCCTTTGCCCTCAAACCCAAGCACGAGGAGACGGGGGACATCCTGCTCCAGTTGCAGGCCGGCAAGGAAGACTGGGCGGGCGCGCGTCAGACGCTGAGCGCGAAACTGAAGAACGGGCACCTGCCGCGCGACGTTCACAAGCGGCGCGATGCGGTGCTGGCGCTGTCCGAGGCAAAGGACGTCATTGCCGAGAGCAACAGCATCGAATCCCGTGAGGCGGCGATCGAGGCGAACCGGCTTTCGCCCGATCTCATTCCGGCGGCGGTCATGGCCGCGCACAGCTACATTCAGCAGGGCAAGCCGCGTTATGCGGCGCGGTTGCTGCAAAAGGCGTGGAGCGTGCATCCCCATCCCGACCTTGCCGCCGCCTTTGCGGCGATTGCGCCGGATGAGACTCCGGCACAGCGGCTCAAGCGGTTTGCCGCGCTGACCAAGTCGCAGCCGCAGGACCCCGAGACAAAGATGCTCTTGGCCGAACTGCACATCGCCAACGAAGATTTCCCGCAGGCCCGGCGTGCGTTGGGCAATCTGGTGGAGACAGACCCGACCGCGCGGTCCGTCACCCTGATGGCCGCCGTCGAGAGGGGCGAGGGCGCTTCGGACACCGTGGTCAAAGGCTGGCTGGCGCGCGCGCTGACCGTGTCGCGGGGCCCGCAGTGGATCTGCGAGAATTGCCACACCATCCATGCGGATTGGAAACCGATCTGCGAGAACTGCAAGAGCTTCGACACGCTGGCCTGGACCCGCCCGCCCATGTCCGAAGTGGCGATGCCCGCAGGCGTGCAGATGCTGCCGTTGATCGTGGGCACGCTGGAGGGCAAGTCTGGCTCGGATGGGGTGGTGGCGGTCGATGAAGATGCCGACATCGAGGACGCGCAGATCATTCCCGATCCGGACGAGAAACCTTCGGACAAGCCCGCCGCCTGAGGCGGGCAGATGTCGACCTTGGTGCGCGTTGGTCAGCTTCCGATGGGCAGGCGCTCGATTTCCACGAACATCCCGTCCCGGCGCTGAGCAGCGAGGGTCAGATTGTCGATGACGAAAGGCGAGGGCAGGTGCGGCGCAAAGAGCAGCGCGATGCGGGTGCGGACCTCATCCACTTCGGCGCGCGGCAGGCGGCCGGTCAGCGTGATGTGAAAGCGGAACTGATCCATCACGTAGGGATAGCCCCATTGCTCCAGATTCGCTTCGTGTTCCGGCGATAGCCTGTGTCGCCGCCGACGCTCCAACTCGGCCTCAGCCGGCGGCGCGCGGAAAGGGTCGAGATTGCGCACGACTTCCGCAGCCAGATCACGCAGGGCGGCTTGATCCCCCTCCGGCGTCAGGGCGAGAAAACCACCCATCGCCCTCAGCGACAGTCCCGCCAAGGTAATGGGCGCAAGCTTGGTGCAGAGGTCCCGTGCGGCCGTGGCAAGCTCCGCTTCCGTGTGACCTTCCGCCAGCACGAAGGGCGGCTTGACCGTTCCGTGCATCCCGTATTTGCGCGGTGTCGCGGTCAGTGCAGCGACATCGAGCCCCGGCACCACAGGATGATCGCACGCCGCGCCTGCTGCCACATCCCACCCCAGCCAACGCGCTCCAAGATCCGCCAGCGCGCCCGTGGGCGTGTAGTAGATCGCGTAACGGTCGTACATCAGTACCACTTTGCCAGTGGTGGCAGGCTCATCAGCACCGCGTCGGGGTCGTGTCCTGTCTCCAGCCCGAACTTGGTGCCCCGGTCGTAGACGAGGTTGTATTCGGCATAGAGACCCCGGTGCCGCAGTTGTACGTCCTTGTCGTCTTCCGTCCAGGGTGTCTCATGCCGACGGTCCACCAGCGGCACGAAGGCGGGCACGAAGGCCGCGCCGACGTCGCGCGTCAGAGCGAAGTCATCCGCCCAGTCGCCGGTGTTGCGGTCGTCATAGAAGATGCCGCCGACGCCCCGCGCGCGCTTGCGGTGCGGGATATAGAAATAGGTGTCGGCCCATTCCTTCAGCTCGGTATAGAGTGTTTCCCCATGTGGATCGCAGGCCTGCCGCATCTGGTCGTGAAAATGCGCGGTGTCTTCGTCGTATTCGATGCAGGGGTTCAGGTCCGCCCCGCCGCCGAACCACCAGGCGTGGGGGGTCCAGAACATGCGCGTGTTCATGTGGACCGCCGGAGCATGCGGGTTCTGCATATGCGCGACAAGGCTGATGCCGGAGGCCCAGAAGCGCGGATCGTCGGCCATGCCCGGAATGCCCTTGCGCGCGGCCATCGCGGCCTGCGCGCGCTCGCCCAGCGTGCCGTAGACGGTGGAGATATTGACGCCGACCTTCTCGAACACGCGACCGCCGCGCAACACGCTCATCTCGCCGCCGCCCGCGTCCGATCCGTCGTCCGAAGTGCGGGTGGTGCTGGTGACCTCGACCCGGCCTGCGGGGCTTGCGCCGCTGTGGCGGTCTTCCAGCGCGTGAAATTCCGCGACGATGCGGTCGCGCAGCTCGCGAAACCATGCGGCGGCCTGCTGCCGCTCTTCAACGAATTCTTCTGTCATCTGCCTGTCCCGTGACCTGTAATGCGCCCGTTATCGACGCTAATCGGCCGGGAATCCATGCTCTTGATCGTTTGGATGACTTCGATGCATCTGTATCGCCATTTCCGGTCAATGTTCTTGCCGGTTGAAAAGTCGAGGAGACGGCAGCAAGAACTTCAGTTTCCACCGCGATCGGTTGAAATTCGACTCAGTCCAACAATCCCCCCAGAATCACCTCTGCATGGTCCTCAAGGTAGATGCGCAGCCAGGGTGTGAACCGATTCGGCGCGTCAGCAATTGCGCGTCTCAGGTCTGGCAGGGAGATCCATTTCGTCGCCATTACCTCCGCCGGGTTCGGCGTTACGGACAGGTCTTCACCCGCCTGCGCCACGAAGACCTCCACGACTTCGTGCTCGATCAACCCGCCGCCCACATCGGCGCGGTATTCGACCTGGCCGCGAAGGTCGAGGGTCAAGCCGGTGATTCCCAACTCTTCATGCAGCCGCCGCACTGCGCAGGCCTGCGCGTCCTCGGCCCATTCGGGGTGGGTGCAGCAGGTGTTCGCCCAAAGCCCCGGCGTATGGTACTTCCCCTGGGCCCGCTGCTGGATCAGCACGCGGTCGCCATCCATCACGAAGACCGACACGGCGAGGTGACGCAGCCCGCGCCGGTGCGCTTCGAGCTTTTCGACAGGATGCAGATCGCCGTCGATCCAGGTGGGGATGTATATCGTCATTCAGGTATCGCTCGGTGCCACGAGGCGCGTCAGGCGCGCGAGGTTCTTCATTCAGATATTGATATGCGGCATGGGCCGCGACTTGACCAGATGCCAGCAAGTTCCTCAAGACCTATCTCGATGACAAGAAGGCCATGTCGAACATGTCGTTCAAGCTGTCAAAAGAGGACGAGGCCGACCGGGCGTTGTGCTAGGCTGGCGACCGCCAGTCGAAGAACCCTTCACCGGCCTCCGCCAGCAACTTCCGCGCCATCTCGCGGCCCGCGTCCGGGCCATCCTCTACCGCGCAGGTCATGTCTTCCCTGATCGCCTCTGAGCCATCGGGCCGCAGGACCTCGCCACGCAGGCGCAACTGTCTGCCGTCCAGTTCCGCCAAACCGGCGATGGGCGTTTCGCAGGACCCGTCGAGCGCCGCCAGAAACGCGCGCTCCGCTGCCAGCCGCTGCCCTGTAGGGCCGTCGTGGATCGCCGCCAGCATCTCCGCCATACGCCCGTCTTTCCCGCGCCGCTCGATCCCGATGGCACCCTGCGCCACGGCGGGCAGCATGTCGGTCACCTCGATGGCCGACTTCGGCACCTCGTCCATGCCCAACCGGTTCAGCCCTGCCATGGCGAGGAAGGTCGCCGCCGCCACGCCCTGATCCAGCTTCATCAGCCGCGTCTGCAGGTTGCCGCGAAATTCGACCACTTCCAGATCGGGCCGCCGCAGCTTCAGCTGCGCGCGCCGCCGCAGGCTGGAGGTGCCAACGACCGTCCCTGGCGCCAGTTCGCCCAGCCCCTTGGCGCGCGGCGAAATGAAGGCATCGCGCACGTCCTCGCGGGGCAGGTAGGTGTCCAGCAGCAAGCCTTCAGGTTGCAGCGTCGGCATGTCCTTCATGGAATGCACCGCGATGTCGATCTCACCGGCCAGCAGCGCGTCCTCGATCTCACGGGTGAACAGCCCCTTGCCGCCGATCTCCTTCAGGGGCCGGTCGATGATCCTGTCGCCCGTGGTCTTGATCACGACAATCTCGAAGGCCTCGAATGGCAGATCGAAGGCTTTCGCCAGCCGTTCGCGGGTTTCGTGGGCCTGCGCCAGCGCCAGCGGAGAACCGCGCGTGCCGATCTTGAGGGTCTGGGCCGGGGTGGGTAAATCAATGGTCATGGATCATCCCTAATGACGTAGACTTTTTCTGACAACTCTTGTGCCTGCCCTGCCCTGCCGTGCACGGTGTATGCAATGCAAAAAACCGAAAGAACCTGCCCTGATGCCTTCTGAAAAACTTCTGCTGCGCGCGCTTGCGGGCGAAACCCTGCCCGTTCCGCCGATCTGGATGATGCGGCAGGCGGGCCGATACCTGCCGGAATATCGCGCCACGCGGGCCAAGGCGGGGGACTTCCTGTCGCTCTGCTACAATCCTGAACTGGCCGCGGAAGTGACCTTGCAGCCGATTCGGCGCTACGGGTTCGACGCGGCGATTCTCTTTGCCGACATTCTGCTGGTGCCGCAGGCGCTGGGCGCCGACCTGTGGTTCGTCACGGGCGAGGGGCCGCGCCTGTCCACGATCACCGACCAGTCGGGGCTGGATGCGCTGAAACCGGCGGACGCGATCCACGATCACCTTGCGCCCGTCTACGAGACGGTCGGCATTCTGGCCAAGGAACTGCCGGAGGAAACCGCGCTGATCGGCTTCGCTGGCGCGCCCTGGACCGTCGCGACCTACATGGTCGCGGGGCGGGGCACGCCGGATCAGGCGCCCGCACATCTGCTGAAAGACGAGAACCGCGCGGTCTTCGACGGGTTGATGGAGCGGATCACCGACGCCACCATCGCCTACCTCGGCGCGCAGATCGAAGCGGGTGCGGAAGTCGTGAAGATTTTCGACAGCTGGGCAGGGTCGCTGAAGGGCGAGGATTTCGACAATTATTCGCTGAAGCCGATGCAGAAGATCACCGCCGCCGTGCAGGCCAATTACCCCAACGTCCCGGTCATCGCTTTCCCGCGTGGAGCAGGCGAACGCTATGTCGGAGCGCATGCCGCCACAGGGGCAGAGTGCATCGCCATTGATGACGGCGTCGGTGCCCGGTGGGCCGCCGAGAACGTGCAGACCGCGGGCTGCGTGCAAGGCAACCTCGCGTCGTCTCACATGGTGACGGGCGGCGATGACCTCGTGCGCGAGACGCGCGCCATCGTGGAGGCCTTCTCGGGCGGGCCGCATATCTTCAACCTCGGGCACGGAATCACGCCCGATGCGGACCCGGCAAACGTGCAACTGATGATCGACACCGTCCGGAAAGGCTGAACCGATGAAACCGCTTGGCATTGACCCCTCCCATTGTTTCATCGGCGGCGCCTGGGGGCCGTCGGAGGGCGGCCAGACGCTCGACCTGATCGACCCCTCCACCGGAGAGCCGCTCTGTGCCATCGCGCGGGGCGGTGCGGACGACATCGACCGGGCGGTCAATGCTGCCGAGGCCGCGATGCAAGGCAGTTGGGGCCGCACACCCGCCGCCGAACGCGGTCGCCTGCTGGCGCGCATTGGGGTGCTGGTGCTGGAAAACGTGGAGGAGCTGGCCGAGCTCGAAGCCCGCGACGTCGGCAAACCACTGAAGCAGGCACGCGCCGATGTGCTGGCACTGGCGCGATATATGGAGTTCTACGGCTGTGCGGCGGACAAGGTGCACGGGGAGACGATACCCTACCTCGACGGCTACACCGTCTACACCCTGCGCGAACCGCACGGGGTGACGGGGCATATCGTGCCGTGGAACTACCCCATGCAGATCATCGGGCGCTCCGTCGGCGCGGCGCTGGCGATGGGCAATGCCGCCGTCTTGAAACCGGCTGAGGAGGCCTGTCTGACTGCGCTGGCCTTCGCGGAACTCGCTCGCCGGGCCGGATTGCCAGAGGGTGCGCTGAACGTCGTGCCGGGGCTGGGGGCCGAAGCGGGCGCGGCGCTAACGGCGCATCCGGGGGTGCATCATGTGTCCTTTACCGGGTCCGTGGGCGTGGGCCGGATGATCCAGCAAAGCACGGCGCAGAACATCGTGCCAGTGACGCTCGAACTGGGTGGCAAGTCGCCGCAACTGGTGTTTGACGACGCGGATATCGACGCAGCTTTGCCGTTCCTGGTGAACGCAGGCATCCAGAACGCGGGGCAAACCTGTTCGGCGTCCTCGCGAATCCTTGTTCAACGCGGCGTCTACGACCGCGTGGTGGAGGCTATGGCAGCGCGGTACTCCGCGCTCAGGGTCGGTTCGGCGATGGATGATCTCGACCTCGGGCCACTGATCTCGGCCCGACAGAAGGAGATCGTGCAGGGTTACCTCGACAAAGGGGGCGACCTGCAGGAAGTAGCGCGCGGTACGGTCGTTGATAATGCTCCCAAAGGCGGCAGCTATATCGCGCCCGTTCTTTTCGCGGGCGTGTCTCCCGATCATGTGCTTGCGCAGGAGGAAATCTTCGGCCCCGTGCAGGTCGTCATACCCTTCGAGGATGAGGCAGAGGCCGTGCGGATCGCCAACGGCACTGACTACGGTCTGGTTGCCTCCGTCTGGACCCGCGACGGGGCGCGGCAGATGCGGCTGGCGCGCAAGCTGCGGGCCGGGCAGGTGTTTCTGAACAACTACGGGGCAGGCGGGGGCGTTGAACTGCCCTTCGGCGGGACCGGGCTGTCAGGCCACGGACGCGAGAAGGGGTTCGAGGCGCTCTATGGGTTCTCGACGCTCAAGACCGTCGCGGCGTTGCACGGCAGCTAGGTCATCTCTGACGCCCAGGGCGGATTCGCCCCGGCGCGGGAGACGGTGATTGCGGCGGCGCGGGCGGCGTAGTCCATCGCGCCGCGCAGGACCTCGTGTGAGAGGTCCGCGACCTTTGCCTTACCAAGGCAATCGCCTTGCGCGAGTCGTGCGAGGAATGCGCCGTTGAACGTGTCGCCTGCGGCCACGGTATCGACGACCTCGGCCCGCGCGGCTGCCACATGCAGGGGCTCTGCCCTGCCAGTGAAGGCCAGAGCTCCTTCGCCCCCTTGCGTCAGCAGCACGACCGATGGGCCGGCGCTGCGCAGGCGGGCGGCCTTTTCGGTTTCGGGTGCGGCATCGGGATAGATCCAGTCGAGGTCTTCGCCCGAAACCTTCACGATGTCGGCGCAGGCGAGCAGCCGGTCGAGTCTGGCCCGGTACCGTGCCTCGTCCTGTATGAAACCGGGGCGGATGTTGGGGTCGAGCATGATCGTCCGCGTTCCCGCCGCCCGTTCGGCCAATGCCCGATAGGCCTCGGCCCCCGGTTCGCTGCACAGGCTGATGCCGCCGAAGAACAGAGCGGTCACGTTTCCGGGCAGGGGCGGCAGATTGCCCTCGGTCAGGCTGCGCCCGGCGGAGTTCTCGTCGTAGAAGGTATAGGTCGCCTGCCCCTTCACAAGGTTCACGAAGGCCAGCGTGGTGGGCAGATCGGACGAGATGACGAGCGAGGTGTCGACATGGCTTTCGGTCAGGACGGCGCGCAGTTGTTGCCCGAAGAGATCTCGCGACAGCCCCGTCAGCATGCCGACACGCGTGCCAAGCCGCCCCAGGGTGATCGCGGTATTGAAGATCGCGCCGCCTGCATGGGGTACGAAGCCCTCGGCACCGCCAAGTGTGGGGGCGGGGATCATGTCGATCAACGCCTCGCCGCAACACAATATCATCGTCGAACCCTTCGGTTGTCATCTTGGAACACGCGGTCTGTCGGTGCGCGGGGCCTGCCAGTCGATTCCCTGTTAGCGCATGACACCCCCGCGCGCAAAGCGGTTTGCGCGCTTGGCAACCCTCTGCCGCTGCGACGGTGGGTTGCCTATTTCGCAAACAATTCGCCGCTCGCCCCCGCCGACCCCGGCCAATAGACCAGTGCCAACTGGTCGAATGTGCAATCCTGATCGGACCCCCTCGGTCCATCCGCTGATTATGTTAACGAAATGACCGCCTGAAATTCGCAAAGCGACGGCCTCACCAGCGAGCCGCAAGAACTTGACAATGGTGCCCTGAACATTGGGTATTCAGGACGGCGGGACCGGGAGGGAACGGAACAGGCAGCATGAAAGGCAGGTTGATCGCTATCGTCGGCCCTTCGGGTGTCGGCAAGGACAGCGTGATGCGCGGTATGGTCGCCCGCGCGCTCGATCTTCTTACGCCCGCAAAGGTGCCGCACTGATGTCGAAAGAAATCATCCTCACCAATGCCCGCCTGATCCTTCAGGAAGCGGTCATCACCGGCACATTGCGCATGGCCGAAGGGCGGATTGCAGATGTCGATACCGGCGGAACTGCCGTGCCGGGGGCGATTGATTGCGGGGGCGATTTTGTCAGCCCTGGCCTGATCGAGCTGCACACCGACAATCTGGAGCGTCACATGGTCCCGCGTCCCGGCGTACATTGGCCGCACCGCGCGGCGATTATCGCCCATGACAGGGAACTGGCGGGGACCGGGATCACGACGGTCTTCGATGCGATCCGCGTTGGGTCCATCGTGACCGACAACCGCAAGAAATACGGCAAATACGCGCGGCAGATGGCCAACGAGATACTCGAATCGCGCGAAGCGGGGCTGCTGAAGATCAGCCACATGCTGCACCTGCGGGCGGAGATCTGCTCCGAGACCCTGCTCGATGAACTTGACGACTTCGGACCCGAGGACCGCGTCGGCATCGTGTCACTGATGGACCACACGCCCGGTCAGCGCCAGTTTACGGATCTCGCGAAATACCAGGACTACGTCTGCGGCAAGCACGGCATGTCGCGCGAGGGTTTCGGAGATTATGTCGAATTTCTCTATGGTCTCCGGGCCTCCTTCGGCGAGGCCCACGAAGCGGCGGCAGTCGCGGCGGCGGGGCGCTATGGGGCGACCCTGGCCAGCCACGATGACACCACCGCCGATCAGGTCGCGACATCGAAGGCGCACGGGGTCGCTATGGCGGAGTTTCCGACAACGGTGGAGGCGGCCAATGCCTGTCACGCGGCGGATATCGGCGTGATCATGGGCGCGCCGAACCTCGTGCGGGGCGGGTCGCATTCCGGCAACGTCGCGGCCCGCGAACTGGCTGAGATGGGTCGGCTCGATATCCTGTCGTCGGATTATGTCCCCGCCGCGCTGCTGATGGCGGCGGTGCAACTGGGCGAGGTCTGGGACGACATGGCGCGCGGCATCGCCACGGTAACAAGTGCCCCGGCGTCACGGGTGGGCCTGACCGACCGGGGCGTTCTGCGGACCGGCCTGCGGGCGGACGTGATCCGTTTCAGTCTCTATTCCGGGGGTCCAGTGATGAAATCCGCATGGAGCGCCGGGCATCTGGTCGCCTAGAGCAGCGCCTTCAACGCCGGATAGCTGGCGCGGAATTTGCCGTAGGCGGCGTCGTAGTCTGGCACGAGGTCCGCGCGCGGTTGCAACACCTTCGCCGTCTCGGGCTTTGTCATCACATCCAGCGGGTCGGCGCCCGTCACGCCGCAGATGGCCAGCCGGGCCGCACCCAGCGCCGCGCCGAATTCGCCCTTCTCTGGGAGTGCCACGGGCAGGTTGAGCACGGTTGCCAGCAGTTCCACCCAATAGGCAGACCGCGCACCGCCGCCTATGGCCAGCACGGAGTCCAGCGAAGCCCCGGTAGACTTCAGCGCCTCCAGACTGTCACGCAGGGCAAAGCTGACCCCCTCCATGACACTGCGTACGAGCGCCGCCCGGTCGGTGCCGATGTCGAGGCCGAGGAACGCGCCGCGCACGGCGCTGTCGTTGTGGGGTGTACGTTCGCCGGAGAGGTAGGGGAGGAACCGCAGGCTGCCGGGTGCGGCGAGGGTGTCGCCTACGCTGCCCGCCAGATCGGCGGCGGGGGATTCGAGGATGCCCGAAAGCCAGTTGAGGCTATCGGTCGCGGCGAGGATCACACCCATCTGATACCAGGTGTCCGGGATCGCGTGGCAGAAGGTATGCACGGCAGAGGCTGGGGCGGGGGCAAAGCTGTCCCGCGCCGCGAGCAGCACGCCGGAGGTACCCAAGGAGACGAATCCGTCGCCCTCGCGCAGCGCCCCGACCCCGCAGGCCGCTGCGGCGTTGTCGCCTCCGCCGCCGACGACTTTGACGCCGGACGGCAGGCCAAGTTTCTGTGCCCGCGCTGCACTGACCACGCCCGCCACGGCGCTGCCTTCGACAAGGCGGGGCATCTGGTCGCGGCGCATGCCGGAAGCCACCAGCAGCGTGTCGGACCAGTCCCGCGCGCCGACGTCGAGCCAGGAGGTGCCGGCAGCGTCCGACATCTCGGACACGGGTTCTCCGGTCAACCAGAAGCCGAGGTAGTCCTTGGGCAGCAGCACTTTGTCGACCTGCGCAAAAATCTGCGGTTCATGGGCCGCGACCCACATCAGCTTGGGGGCGGTGAAGCCGGGAAATACGATATTGCCTGACAGCTCGCGCACCTGTGCGGCGCCGTCCAGCACCGCCGCTTCCGCATGGCTGCGGGTGTCGTTCCAGAGGATGCAGGGGCGCAGCACCTTTCCAGCCCGGTCCAGCAGCGTCGCCCCGTGCATGTGGCCGGAAATGCCGATGCCCTGCACCTTGTCCATCGCCGCCGGGTGGTCCCGGCGCAGCGTGGTCAGCGTCGCAGCGACGGCGTCGAGCCAGTGTTGCGGGTCCTGTTCGCTCCACCCCGGATGGGGATGGCTGACGGCATAGGCGGCCTCTGCGGAGGCGACGGCCTGCCCGCTCTCGTCCACCAGAAGGGCCCGCAGCCCCGATGTGCCAAGATCCAGTCCCAGATACACGCGTATCCCCTCCCTGTTGCCGCTCGGCGTAATGTTAGCGCCTAAACATATCCTCATTCAAACCGAATGAGAGGATGACGCAGTTTCCGTGGTCGCAGTTTCAGCGTGGTGGCCAATCCCGTAACGCCTGGGCCACCCGGTCGAGCCCCTTTTGCAGGTTCACTCCCGCCCCGCCGCCTACGCCGAGCCGGATATGCCCGGGCTGGTCATAGCAACTTCCCGGCAGCAGGAAGGTCCGATAGGGCTCGGCCAGCAGCATCTTTGCGAAGGCGTCGCTGTCGATCCCTTCCGGCAGACGGCCCAGGCCGATCAGACCCGCGCGGGGGGAGACCCAGCTCAACCCCTCCTGCTCCGCCACCCAGTCGTTCATCTGCGCGAGGTTCGCAGCACCCTCGGAACACGCGCGCTCCATTGTGGTGCCATAGCGGTCGGGGCGCAGGGCGACTTCCGCGATCACCTCGCCCATGATGTTCATGATCTCGGAGGAATTCTCCCGCAGGATCACCGCGTCCATCACCATCTGCGCGTCGGGGCAGATCAGCCAGCCGGTGCGCAGCCCCTGCAGACCAAGCGCCTTGCTCACTGACCCTGTGGTGATCCCGCGCGCGTACATCCCCGCGACGGAGGGCGCGCGGGGGGCGTTCCACTCGAGGCCTGCATAGACCTCGTCGATCAGCAACCATGCGCCGACGCCATCCGCGATGCGCACGAGCTCCGCGATATCGTCGCCGTTCAGCAGATCGCCCGTTGGGTTGTTCGGGTTGCTGAGGAAGATCATCCGCGTCTGCGGCGTGACGCAGGCCGCCAGATGATCCAGCGGCAGACGCCAGTTGTCGGCCTCGGCCCGCGTCACGCGCACGACATGGGCGCCGATGGCTCGCGCGAGCACCTCCGCCTGCGGCCAGCCGGGGGATTCCACCACGATCTCGTCGCCCGGTTGAAGAAGTTGCATGATGGCAAGGTAGTTCGCCTCCGCCGCCCCGGCGGTGATCAGCACGTCGCGCGGGGTGCACATGCCCTCCAGCCCCGCCTGCCGCAACACGTGCGCACGTAGTTCAGGCAGGCCCCGGAAGTCGCGGTTGTTCCAGTCCAGCGACATCGCCGGGTCCAGATCGTCGAGGAAGTCACCCAGAACCGGAGAGCGGGAGAGTGAGAACCCCACGACAGCCTCCGGCTCCGCCTCTGTGGTGTCGAGCAGATACTGGAACAGCGTGTGTATCTTGACTTTCATTGTCCTGCTCCCCCAAACCTGCCCCACACGACTTAGGGGCAGAACCATGAATAGCCAGTTCAGACTGAAGGGCAAACCAAGACGGCTCGCGGTTCTCGATTACGGGCTGTTCGAGGTTTACGCGGGCCCCCGCACCATCGGCATCTGCGGGACGGCGATCGAGACGGACGCAGGTGAGGTGGTGCTGATCGATACCGGTTTCCCCCAGAAATACGCCGAAGACGCGGCGGCGGCGACGGCGGAGGATGATCTGGGTAGTTTCGGCCGCGTTCTGTCAGTGACGCGCGACAACATGCCGGGGCAGCAACTGGCGTTGTTGGGGCTGAAGAAGTCCGACATGACGCTGATGATCCAGAGCCATACACATATCGACCACGTGGGAGACATGGCCGGATACCCGCAGGCTCCGATCCTCATTTCAGCGGACGAACGCGCCCTGCCGCGCCCGCTCTACTGGTCGGGCAAGCAGGCGATGGAGTGGCCGGATCGAGACTACCGGTTGGTGACGGAGGATTTCGAACTGGGCGAGGGGTTCGAGGTGCTGCACTGCCCCGGCCACGCGCCGGGACAGTTGGCTTTCATGGTGAAGCTGCCGCAGACGGGCTGGGTGCTGCTGACTTCCGACGCGATCAGCCGCGCGTCCGAAGTGGATGAGAAGTTCGCCGGGTCATGGGACGTGGAACAGGCGATCCATCATGGCGACCGCCTGATGAAACTGGCGGCGGAACGGGATGCGTTGGTGATTTACGGACACAGCCCGGAGCAATGGCGGGATCTGCGCAAAGCACCGGACTGGTTCGAGTAGCGCGCTTCTATCGCACGTCACGCCCCTGGTTCAGCACGATCACGTTCCCGCTCGAAACATCTCCCGCGGGGGATACCAGAAATCCGACCCAGGCTGCGATCTCTGACGCCTGCATGGCGCGGCCGTGGGGCATCAGGGCGATGGCCTTGTTCAGTACCTCTTCCGAGAGCACCCCGAAAAGTGGCGTCTCCGTCATGGCAGGCGCAATGGAGTTCACGGCGATCTTGTCGCGCGCATAGCGGCGGGCAAGGTCCTTGGTCAGGTTGTCCAGCGCTGCCTTTGATGCGCGGTAGTGCGGCGGGTCGAAGACGTCGAAATTATAGGCCCCGTTGGAGGAGATGTTGACGATCTTGCGCACGCCCTCGCGCGCCAGCATCTGTTTGATCGCCGCCTGACAGCAATGGAAGGCGCCGGAGAAATTCAGCGTCATCTGCCGTTCGAACTCCTCCGCCGGGATATCCGGAAACTCGGACATGAAGCAGGTGCCCGCGTTGTTCACGAGCACATCGACCCCGCCGTGATCCGCGGCGATCCGGTCGAAGGCCGCGCCGATGGCACCCGCGTCGGTCAGGTCGATGACCATGCCGGTGAAACCTTCGCCCTGCATGCCCGAAAGCCCCTTGCGGTCGATGTCGAGCCCGATGACGTGCAGGCCGTCGCTCATCAACTGCGCCGTTATCGCCCGGCCCATGCCGCCGGCCGCCCCCGTTACGACTGCTATCCTGCCCATATCCGACCCTTTCCTCACGCCCCACCATAGGTGTAAGCGCAGGCATACCAGGTCGCAAGCAAACCCGCAGGCCGATCCATCCGGAGCGTCGCTTCAAACGAGCGTCGTGATGGAGGCGGAAAGCTTGCAAGTTGTGGTCGGGGAGGCGCGATCGACCTAATGCAGCGGTTCTTAAACGGCCATTGGGCGTCATCCAAGTGCCCGAGAACTCGGTGAGGGTGATGGCCATGTCTTGCGCCTTGCGGCGACACTGGCGGATGGAGTTTTAGAGGTAAAAGCCGGGGTCGGCGGCAGGGTCAGCCATGGAAGGGGACTTTCAGAGCCATTTCTGGTCCGGGTCGGGCAGCGGAATCGCCTGCAAGAGCTCGCGGGTATAGGCGGCTTGCGGGTCGGCGAAGAGGGCTGCGGTTTCGGATTCTTCCACGATTTGGCCCGCATGAAGCACGATGATGCGGCTACAGAGGCGGCGGATGACTGACAGGTCGTGGCTGATGAAGGCCAGCGTCAGACCCAGCTCGCGGACCAGTTCTTCGAGCAGGTTCAGGACTTGCGCCTGTGAGGACACATCGAGGCCCGAGACGATCTCGTCGGCGAGGATGAAGTCGGGCCGGAGCGCGATGGCCCGTGCGATGCCGACGCGCTGGCGCTGGCCGCCCGACAACTCGTGCGGGTAGCGGCCCGCGAAGGTGCGCGGCAGGCCGACCATGTCGAGTGCTGCATCCACCTTGGCGCGGGGGTTCTCGACCCCTTGCAGGCGCAGTGGCCCCGCGATGATGCCGCCCACCCGGCGGCGAGGGTTGAGCGAGGACATGGGGTCCTGAAAGATCATCTGGAAACGATGCCGCATCGGGCGCAGGGCGTCTTCGGTCAGGTGCGTGATGTCGGTGGCGTCGAAACGGATGGTCCCGCCCGTCGGCTCCAGCAGCCGCAGCATCGCGCGACCCAGCGTGGACTTGCCGGAGCCCGAGCCGCCGACGATGCCCAGCACCGCGCCTTTGGGTACGTCGAAACTCAGCCCTTTCAGAATGTCGATGCGCGGCGCGGCGCCCAATAATGGTTTCCGGGTCATGTCGGGCAGTGACAGGTGCAGATCGCGGATCTCGTACATCATGACGCACGCCGCCTGTCGTGGGCATCGACCTCGGCCTCCACGCCGTCGATCACCGATTGCGGCACCGGGGTCAGGCTGCCGGTGGGGTCGGTGTAGGTCGGCGTCGCGGCAAGCAGGGCGGCGGAGTAGGGGTGGATCGGGTGCATGAAGAACCGCCGCATCCGCGCTTCCTCCACCACCTTTCCGGCGTACAGGACCGACAGCGTGTCGCAGACCTTGGACACCACGCCGAGATCGTGGGTGACAAAGAGCAGGGCCGTGCCGTGGCGCGCCTGCATCTCGGCAATAAGACGGAGGATCTGTTTCTGCACCGTGACGTCCAGCGCCGTGGTGGGTTCGTCCGCGATGATCAGCTTGGGTTCAGCGGCAAAGGCGGAGGCGATGAGGATGCGTTGCCGCATGCCACCCGACAACTCGTGCGGGTAGGTGCGCATGACGCGGGGCGGGTCGGGGATGTTGACCTCGCCCAGCAGTTCCAGCGCGCGGGCTTGGGCGTCGGCCTTGGTCCAACCGAGGATGTCGACCAGACGCCTGGTGATCTGTGGCCCGATGCGGTGCGATGGGTTGAGTGCGGTCAGCGGGTCCTGCGGGATCAGGGCAGCGGTGGCGCCAATGCGCTTGCGCCGGTCGGAGGGCGAAAGCCGAAGCAGGTTGACGCCGTCGAGCCAGATTTCCCCGCCCGTGACGGCGAGCGCGCGGGGCAGGGTGCCCAGCACCGCCTTGCCGATCATCGACTTGCCCGCGCCGGATTCGCCGACCAGGCCGTGAACTTGCCCCGCCGCCACCTCCAGCGAGACCGACCGCAGGATGGGGCCGCCACCTTTCAGCGTGACGGACAGGTTGCGGATCGACAGATAAGCGCTCATCGCAGCACCGGGTCGAAGCGGTCCTTCAAACCTTCGCCAAGCTGGCTGAAGCTGAGCACTGTCAGGAACAGGGTGATCAGCGGGAAGACCAGCACCCACCACGCTTGATAGACCGACACACGGCCTTCGGCGATCATGCCGCCCCAGGTCGGGCTGTCGGTGGAGATGGAGAGGTTCACGAAGCTCAGGATCGCCTCGACGATTACCGCGATGCCCATTTCCAGCGTCAGTAGCGCCACGATGGTGGGCAGGACGTTTGGCAGGATCTCCGTCAGCATGGTGCCGAAACGTGTGCGGCCTGCGACCTGTGCGGAGGCGACGTAGTCCATCGCGCCCTGGCTCATCGCTTCGGCACGCACCACGCGGGCAAAGCGGGTCCAGTCGATGATGACGATGGCGATGATGATCGAGGTCAGCCCCGTGCCGATCACCGCGATGAGCAGTATTGCAAAGAGCACGGGCGGGAAGGCCATCCAGATGTCGACGAAGCGGCTGATGATGCGGTCGGGCCAGCCCCGGTAGAACCCCGCGATCAGCCCCAGCGTCGCGCCGAAGATGCAGGTGAGCGTGCCGGCCACCAGCGCCACGATCAGCGCCAGACGCGCGCCGTAGAGGATGCGGGAGAGAACGTCTCGTCCGAGTGAGTCCGTTCCGAGCCAGAACCCGGGTTCCGATCCGCTTTCCCAGAAGGGCGGCAGGCGACCCATGAAGAGGTCCTGCGCCAAAGGGTCCTGCGGCGCGATGAGGGGCGCGCAGATCGCAGCCAGCGCGAGCAGCGTCAGCCAGCCGCCGGCGAGCCAGAGCCGCGCGCCGACGGGGCGTATTACCTCGGAGCGGGCGTCACGCATGACGTAGCCGGGGGTTCAAAACGACATACAGCATGTCGACGGCGAGGTTCACCAACGTGAAGATCAAGGCGAAAAGGATCACGATGCCCTGGATCAGCGGCAGATCGCGGTTGATCACCGCGTCGATTGCCATGTTGCCCAGCCCCTCGTAGCTGAACAGCCGCTCGATGATCACCGTGCCGCCGATCAGGAAGGTGAACTGCACCCCGACCAGCGTCAGCGTCGGCAGGATCGCGTTGGGCAGCGCCTCGCGCGTGATCACGGTGCGCTCGGCGTAGCCCTTTGTGCGGGCGAGAGTGACGTAGTCGAGGTGCATCGTTTCCTTCAGGCTCTGCTTCAGGAGTTGCGCGATGATCGCGGCCAGCGGGATGGCGAGGGCAAGCGCGGGCATGAACATGTGGCCGATCAGGTCGGCCAGCACGTCGAAACGCAGTCGCAGCAAGGCTTCGAAGAGGTAGAAGTTGGTGGTGAAGTCGATGTTCAGCGAGGGCGAGATGCGCCCGGAAATCTGGAACACGGGCCAGAGCACACCAAAGAGCAGGATCAGCACCAGACCCCAGAGGAAATCCGGGATCGACAGTGCCATTCCCGCGCTCACATCCACGACACCTTCGGCTTTGGTGTCGCGATATCGCGTCCCGAGCAGGGCCATCGTGCCACCGATTAGCACGGCAATCAGCAATGCGACGATGCTCAGTTCCAGCGTGGCGGGCAGACGGTCCAACACGAGTGAGCTGACGGGCTGCCGCAGCGAGATGGATGTGCCGAAGTCGCCCTGCACCACGCCGCCCAGCCAGATGAGGAATTGCTCGGGAATGGATTTGTCGAAGCCGTATTGCGCCTGCAATCGCGCGACGTCGGCCTCGGTCGCGCCGGGGGGCAGCATCATGGCGATGGGGTTGCCGGGGACAACGCGGATCACGACGAAAACGATTACGGCCACGCCGAAGAGCGTGATCGCGGTTGTGATCAGCCGAATGAGGATCGCGCGGAGCAGGGTCATGGGTGTCCGGACAAAAGGACGGGGCCGACGATGCGGCCCCGTCAGTTCAGGAAGGTTGGCCTACGCCCGCGTCATCAGGTGCGGAAGCAGAGCGCCCGACCGATGCGGCTGTACCTTGACGCCGGAGACCGACAGGATCGGCTGGACGTATTGCAGCAGCGGGATCACTTCCGCGTCCTCGGCGATCCAGCGCGATACGGCTTTCCAGCCGTCGATACGCTTGGCCTCGTCCTTTTCGCCCCAGAGCGGCAGGATCATGTTCAGCGTCTCCTCGCCGTCCCAGACGGAGTGGGGCGAGGGGCCGAACATGGCGAATCCGGTCGATGTGGTCGGATCGCCTACCGAGTTGCCCCAGTTGTAGAAGGCCGCCGGGGCGAGTTGATCTGCCGCGCGCAACTCGTAGTGCTTGGCGATCTCGTAGACCTCCATCTCGGCCTCGATCCCGACCTTGCGCCAGAGGCCGACGATGGCCTGGATCATCTCGTAGTCCTTGGGCTTGAAGCCCTTGGTGGTCTGGATCGTGAACTTGACCGGGTTGTCGGTGGAGTACCCAGAATCCGCCAGCAGTTTCACGGACATCTCGGGGTCATAGGCCACCTTGATCGTCTCATCGTAGGCGGCGTAGTCCGGTGTCTCCAACGTGTCGATCGGCACGCCGTAGCCCGACAGCAGGCGGTCGATGATCAGCTGCTTGTCGATGGCATGCGCCGCGGCCTTGCGCACGTTGGGGTCGGTCATCACGTCGATGTCGTTGAGGAAGATCATGCCGATGTCGGAGATCGGCTCGGCCACCCCGTCGATGCCGTCCTTGGCCTTGAGGCGGTCGAACTCCTCGTATGGCACCTCAAGCGTCACATGCGCGTTGCCCGACTCGATCTCGGCGACGCGGGAGGCGGCGTCGGTCACGAACTTGATGGTGACAGTCTCGAAATCCGGCTTGCCGCCCCAGTAGGTCGGGTTGGCCTTGAGCCGCACGAAGGCGTTGCGCTCGAACTTCTCGACCATGTAGGGGCCGGTGCCGATGGGCGCGGTCTCGAATCCTTCGGCGCCGACTTCCTCGTAGTATTTCTTGGGCAGGACGTAGCCGGTGAGGAAGGACATCCACTTGAAGAAGGTGGGCTCGTATTCCTTGACGTCGGCGGTCACGCGATTGCCTTCGGCGGTCACGTTCTCGACCTTG
>JBBSJO010000042.1:0-23732 GCA_038257185.1 Rhodobacterales bacterium
GACGATTTTCCCCGTGTACATCACGCACACGCGGTCGGCGACTTCCGCCACCACGCCGAAATCATGCGTGATGAACATCACGCCCATCCCGCGCCGCGACTGGATTTCCCGGATCAGCCGAAGGATCTGCATCTGCGTGGTGACATCCAGCGCCGTCGTCGGCTCATCCGCGATCAGCAGCGCGGGCTCCAGCGCCAGCGCCATGGCGATCATCACGCGCTGCCGCTGGCCGCCCGAAAGCTGGTGCGGATAGGCGCCCAACCGGCTCTCGGCGTCCTGTATCCCCACCTTGTCCAGCAGTTCGAGGATCCGCTTCCGCGCAGCATCCCCTGCCAGTCCCTGATGCAGGGCAAGGCTTTCCGCCAGCTGCTTCTCGATCGTGTGCAGCGGGTTGAGCGAGGTCATCGGCTCCTGAAAGATGAAGCTGATGTCGTTGCCCCGAACCTTGCGCAGCAGCTTGTCGTTCGCCCCGATCATCTGCTGCCCGTCGTAGGTCACCGACCCCGTCACGGTCGCACTATCGCCCAGCAGCGACACGGTGGAAAGCGCGGAGACAGACTTGCCCGATCCGCTCTCGCCCACCAGCGCCACGGTCTCTCCCCGCTCCAGACTGAAGCTGACGCCGCGCACGGCTTTCGTGACTTCGCCGTCCTGCCGGAAGGAAACGGTCAGATCTTTCACGTCCAGCAGGCTCAAGAGAATGTCTTTCTGGGATCGAAGGCATCGCGGATGCCCTCGAAGATGAACACCAGCAGCGACAGCATGATCGCAAAGGTGAAGAAGGCCGTGAACGCGAGCCAGGGCGCCTGCAGGTTTTGCTTGGCCTGCAGCGTCAGCTCCCCCAGCGAGGGGGCGGACGACGGCAGGCCGAAGCCGAGGAAATCGAGGATCGCGAGGGTGGAGATGGTGCCCGTCACGATGAACGGCAGCATCGTCACGGTTGCCACCATGGCATTCGGCAGCATGTGCCGGAACATGATCGTCACGTTGCCGACGCCAAGTGCCCTTGCCGCGCGGACGTATTCGAGGTTTCGCGCCCGCAGGAATTCGGCGCGCACCAGCCCCACCAGCGAGGTCCACGAAAAGAGCACCAGCAGGAAGACGAGCAGCCAGAAGGATCGACCGAGGATCGCGAACATGATGATGATCACGTAAAGCGACGGGGTGGAGGACCAGATCTCGATCACCCGCTGGAAGATCAGGTCCGTCCAGCCGCCGAAGAACCCCTGCACCGCCCCCGCGATGACACCGATGACGGAGGCGAGCCCCGTCACGATCAGCGTAAACAGGATCGACAGCCGGAAACCGTGGATGACGCGGGCGAGCACGTCCCGCTTTGTGCCGTCCGTCCCCAGCCAGTTCTGGCGGTTCGGCGGCAGAGGTGCAGCGCCCGGTCGGTCCACGGCGGTATTGAAGGAATAGGGAATGAGCGGCCAGATCGACCAACCCTTCTCTATCGCCTCGCCGTCCACGGTGCCGGTCTGCGCCTCGGCGATATACTTGTCGGGATCGTCGAAACACTGCTCCAACCCGCCTGTGGCGATGAGGCATTTCACCTCCGGGTCGCGGTAGACGGCTTCCGTCTGGAAGTCGCCGCCGAAGGCGGTCTCGGGGTAGAAGCTGAAGATCGGCATGTAGTATTCGCCGCGGTAGTTCACGAGGATCGGCTTGTCGTTGGCCACGAACTCCGCGAACAGCGAAATGCCGAAGAGCACCGCAAAAATCCACATCGACCAATAGGCGCGGCGGTTGCGCTTGAAGTTGCGCCAGCGCCGCTTGTTGAGCGGCGACAGGAAGCTCCGCGGTGCCTTTGGCACCGGAGGGTGTGCATCCTGACCGGGGGAGCGCTCTGGCATCAGGTCGACCTGTGTCATCAGCCTTCCCGCCGCTCGAAGTCGATGCGCGGATCGACCAGCACGTACATCAGATCCGACAGGATACCGACGACGAGCCCGATCAGGCCGAAGATGAAGAGCGTGCCGAAGACAATGGGATAATCCCGCGCTACGGCGGCCTCAAAGCCCAACCGCCCCAGTCCGTCGAGCGAAAAGATCGTCTCGATGATCAGCGAGCCGCCGAAGAACACGCCGATGAAGACCGCCGGAAAGCCTGAGATCACGATCAGCATCGCGTTGCGGAAGACATGGCCATAAAGCACCTTGCGTTCGGACAGGCCCTTGGCGCGGGCGGTCATCACGTACTGCTTCTTGATCTCGTCCAGAAAGCTGTTCTTGGTCAGCAGCGTCAGCGTCGCGAAGGCAGAGATGGTGGAGGCCAGCACCGGCAGCGTGATGTGCCAGAAATAGTCGAGCACCTTGCCGACGGGCGAGAGGCTCTGCCAGTTGTCGCTGGTCAGGCCCCTGAGCGGGAAGAGTTGCCAGTAGGACCCGCCCGCGAAAAGCACCAGCAGCAGGATCGCGAAGAGGAACCCGGGGATCGCATAGGCCGCGATGATGGCACCCGATGTCCATGTGTCGAAACCGGTTCCGTCGCGCACCGCCTTGGCGATGCCCAGCGGGATTGACACGATATAGGCGATCACTGTGGACCACAGGCCCAGCGTGATGGACACGGGCAGCTTTTCCTTGATCAGTTCGATCACGCTGATGGAGCGGAAGTAGCTCTCCCCGAAATCGAAGCGCATGTAGTTCCACATCATGTTGAAGAAACGCTCGACGGGCGGCTTGTCGAAGCCGTATTCCTTCTCCAGTTCCGCGATGAACTCCGGCGGAAGGCCCCTTGCGCCGATGTAGTTCTCGTTCGACAGCGCCGCGTTGCCGCCGCCCTGATCGTCCCCCCCCGCGAAGCCCCCGAAGACGTCACCGCCGCCCTGGATGCGGGCGATGGCCTGCTCCACGGGGCCGCCGGGCACGAACTGCACCAGTGCGAAGTTGATGATCATGATCCCGATCAGCGTGGGGATGATCAGCAGCAGACGTCGAAGGATATAGGCGCCCATGGCGGATGTTTACCTCAGCGCGCCCGCGGCACGCAGCTTTTCGCCTTTTTCCGCATTGTACCACCAGAAATCGAGGTAACCCAGGGCATAGGCGGGCTGATCCGCCGGGTGCTCGTACTGATCGTAGTAGGCCACCCAGTAAGTGGGTCTGTACCAAACCGGTATCATGAAAAACTCATGCCGCAGCGCGCGGTCGAGCGCTGTGATGGAGGCGTTCTCCTCTTCCTGTGTCTGCGCGGCCAGTGATTTTTCGATGATGGCATCGATCAGCGGACTGGCGAGACCGGCAGGGTTGAAGAGCGAGTAGCTTGCCGCTTCGGATCCGAAGCGCTGCGCAAGGCCCGTGCCCGTTCCCAGTAGCGCAGGATAGGCGTCGAATACCATGTCGTAGTCGCGGTCACGTTCGCGCAGCGTGTATTGCGCGCTGTCCACGTTCTCGAGCACCGCATCGATGCCCATGTTCTGCAGGTTCGACATGAAGTTCTCCACCACCGCCCGCAGTGTTGGTGATCCGGAGGAGTTCAGCAGGAAGGTGAGTTTCAGCGGCTGACCGTCGGGTCCGACGCGTTTGCCATCACTGCCCACGGTATAGCCCGCGTCATCCAGCAGACGCATTGCTTTGCGCAGGTTGCCCCGGTCCAAAAGGCGGGAGGCATCGGAGGTATGCGGCATGACCGCCTCTTCGGTAAAGATCTCCTCCGGCACCAGTTCGCCGAGGTCTTTGAGGAAGGCCAACTCTGCGCCTTCGGGCATGCCCTTGGCCATCAGGGGCGTATCCTGGCTGAAGGAGGCGCGCGGCGCGAAAAGCCCGTATTGCAGCGACTCGTTGGTCCACTCGAAGTTGAACCCAAGCGCCGCGGCCTCGCGCACCTTTCGGTCCTTGAAGGGCGCGGAATCGAGGTTGAACACGATGCCGCTCGCCGTCGGGGGCGAGCCGTCGGGAATCTCTTCCTTGATCACATGGCCCTGCTGCACCTTGGGGAAGTCATAGCCCGTCGCCCACTGTTTGGAATCGCCCTCCGCGCGGAAGGTGTATTCCCCGGCCTTGAAGGATTCGAAGGCGGCTGTATCATCGCCAAAATACTCGACGCGGATGGTGTCGAAATTGTTCCGGCCCACGTTGAACGGCAGATCCTTGCCCCAGTAGTCCGGGTTGCGCTTGTAGGTGATGCGGCGGTTCACGTCGATGTTGTCGATCACGTAGGGGCCGGACCCCGGCGACGCTTCCAACCGGCTCTCGTCAAGCCGCGCGCCGGATTCCTCGTACCACTTCTTGGACCATGCGGGCACGTTGCCGACCTGATCGATCAGGCTGCGCCGGGATATGCCTTCGGTAAAATAGAACTTGATGGTATAGTCGTCGATCACCTCGACCTTGGGGATCCGCTTGCGCACCGCGTCTGCATAGGATTGCAGACCCTGATCCAGCAGCAGGTTGTGCGAAAACTCGATGTCGTGGGCCGTTACCGGATCGCCCGTGGAAAACTTCGCATCCTTGCGCATATGGAAGATCACCCATGCCTTGCTCTCGGGATACTCAAGGCTCTCGCAGAGGAGGCAGTACTGTTCGTCATAGACATCGGCCGGGGCGGGTTCATTGCCCGTCCCCTCGCCCAGCAGGCTTTCGTACATGATGGTGGACAGCGCCCCGCCCCGGCCCTTGCGGCTGTAGGGGTTCATGGAGTCGAAGGTGCCGAGGGCGGAGAACGAGATTTCACCGCCCTTTGGCGCATCTGGGTTCACGTAGTCGAAATGTGTGTAATCGGCGGGGTACTTCAGGTTGCCGTAAAAGGAATACCCGTGGCTCTCGATCATCTTGTCATCCTGCGCCCGCGCGGCCGCGCCCCAGATCAGCGCGGCGCCCATAGTCAGGAGAGCGGTCCATTGCATCGCTTTCAGGGCAGGAGCGGCGCGGGTGGCGGTACGGGTCTGGTGACGGGTCATCGGGCACATCCTCTGGTTCGCTGAAAGTGATCTCGGCGTTGAAACGTAGGCTAAAGGTGCAGGGGGCCAAGATACAAGTTGCGAATATGTTATCTGGCCGTCATCTACCCATCGGGCATGAAAAAGGCCGCCCTGGAGGCGGCCTTTGCAGCGCTCAGGGCGCATATTTATTTCAGGGTTTCCAGATAGGCGATCACGTCCGCCCGTTCTTCGACCTTCTTGAGACCGGCAAACCCCATTGCGGTGCCGGGCGCATAGCCCTTGGGATTTGCCAGGAATTCGTTCAGGTGTTCCGGCGTCCAGACATCCACAACCTTCTCCAGCGCGCCGGAATAAGCGGTGTAGCCCTCGGCGGAGTCGACGGGCCGACCGACGACGCCGTGGAGATACGGACCAACGGCGTTCTCACCCTGAACAGCCTTGTGGCAGGCGCTGCATTTCTTGAACACCTTCTCGCCCGAAGCGACATCCGCGCTGGCCAGCACGGTCGCGAAATCGGGCGCGTCGCTTGCGGCTGCGTCGCCACCGGCACTCTCCACTTCGATCACATAGGACGGTTCACCATGTGCTTCCGCCGCGTAAAGTTCTTCCCCTGCCCATTTGCCCAGGAGGAGGATCAGCCAGGCTCCGAAAAGGCCGGCGGCAACTTTCGTGACGGTCATCGTGTCGAACATGGGGACGGTTTCCACTGCTTGGTATCAGGCGACTTTAGCGGCGTTACTATTGCTTTCCCTTGGCTCAGGCAAGGTGTAGTTACCGCGACCAATTGCCCTGCCCGCAGAGAAATTCCAAGGATTGAGATCATGTCAGCCGACTCCAACCCGCGCATCGCCTTTCAGGGCGCGCCAGGCGCCTACAGCCATGAAGCCTGCCTTCAAACGCTCCCGGAGATGATTCCCGTCCCGTGCAAGACCTTCGAAGGCGTGATCCGCGCCGTCCGCGAGGGCCGCGCCGATCTGGCCATGCTGCCGGTCGAAAACACCACCTATGGCCGTGTGGCAGACATCCACCGACTGCTGCCCGAAAGCGGCATGCACATCATCGCCGAGGCCTTCGTGCGCGTCCGCATCGCTCTGATGGCCCGCCCCGGCGTGACGCTGGAGGAGGTCCGTCACGTGCGCGCCCACATGGTCCTGCTGCCGCAGGCGCGGTCCTTCCTCGACGCGCATGGCATCACTTCCGAGGCCGCCGCCGACAGCGCCGGAGCTGCCGCCGATCTGGCCGAGGCTGCGGATTCGCGTGAAGGCGTGCTGGCCAGCGAAGTGGCCGCCGACATTCATGGATTGCAGGTGCTGGCCCGCGATATCGAGGATATGGACCACAACACCACGCGCTTCCTGCTGATGGCCCCGGAAATCGACCTCACCCGTCGGGGCGACAAGATGCTGACCACATTTGTCTTCGAAGTCCGCAACATTCCCGCCGCGCTTTACAAGGCCATGGGCGGGTTTGCCACGAACGGGGTGAACATGACCAAGCTGGAAAGCTACATGGTCGGCGGCTCTTTCACCGCGACGCAGTTCTACGCCGACATCGAAGGCCATCCGGAGGACCCGCCGGTCAAGCGCGCACTGGAGGAGTTGCGGTACTTCACCAACATGCTGGACGTTCTGGGGGTCTACCCGGCAAGCGCCGGGCGGGGATAGACCCGCAGACAAACCGGGATTGCCGGGTCTCTTTCGTCATCATCAATGCAGCATTGGACGCCGCTGAGACGCCACGCCGTCCCGGGATCTCAAACAAGTTTATATGCAGTTAAATACCTGCACTTGACATGCAGGCATTTAACTGCATATAAGGGATCAAAGTGGAAGGAAGAGGATGGACGACGACAAGGTGTTCAAAGCGCTGGGAGATGCGAACCGCAGGACACTGCTGGACCGTTTGCAACGGAGAAACGGGCAGACATTGGGGGAGTTGTGCGATGCCTTGGACATGACGCGACAGTCGGTCACACAACACCTCGGCCTGTTGGAGGGGGCGAACCTGATCAGCACGTCACGTCGCGGCCGCGAAAAGCTGCACTTCATCAACCCCGTGCCCTTGCACGATGTCTATGAACGATGGGTCCGGAAATTCGAGGAAGGGCGCCTCAGCCTTCTGCATGATCTGAAGTTTGAACTTGAAAACCCGAGAGGAAATCGAATGTCGGACAAATCTGCCAGCTTCGTATACGTGACCTATATCCGCACCACACCCGAGAAGGTTTTCGAGGCGATTACCCTTCCCGAGGTCACGCGCCGCTACTGGGGTCACGAGAACGTCTCCGAATGGCGCGCGGGCACAGACTGGCAGCACGTGCGGACGAGCGACGGGAGCAAGGTCGATATTGTCGGCAAGGTGGTGGAAAGCAGCCCGCCAGATCGTCTCGTCATCACCTGGTCGGACCCGTCGAACGTCGGAAATGCGGACGAGGAGAGCCGTGTCACTTTCGAGATCGAAAAAGCAGACGGCGGCATGGTCAAGCTGGTGGTCAGTCACGACCAGCTTCAGCCCGGCAGTGGTATGGTGAAAGGCATCAGCAAAGGCTGGCCGCTTGTACTCTCGAGCCTCAAGTCTTTCCTCGAAACCGGTCAGGGCATGGACCTTTGATCATGGAGATGGAAAAGGACAAGATCCGCATATTCTCGGGTGGCTGCGCCTGTGGCGCGATTCGCTACGCCGCGACCACCGAACCGGTTGCCCAAATCCACTGTCAGTGCCGTGATTGCCAGATGCGTAGCGGCACGGGTCATGGCTCGTACCTCGTCTTCGCGGGCGGAGGTGCGGTCGACATTACCGGTACTCCCACCGTCTGGACCATCGCGGGCGACAGCGGGAAACGCAAGGACCACGCCTTCTGCTCCGTTTGCGGCACCCCCGTTTGCCTGACTTTTCCTGCCACGCCGGGGGTTACGGCCATTCATGCCTCAAGCCTTGACGATCCCGAACACTTCGCCCCGACGCTGCGGACCTATGCAAGCAGCGGACACGCCTGGGACATGCACGACCCGCAGCTTGTGACTTTCGAGAGAATGCCGCCGTCTTAGGACTCCCGGCCAAATGCGCCTGCGGGAGCAGCAATGCAGTTGGTCTACAGATTTGACCCGGTCGGTCGTCACACCACGAGTCTGCGGAGCGCACGCTGCCGCGCCCCGAAAATACCCCACATCAGCGCCGCGGGATCGGTCATCCGCCCATGGTTCCGGTGCGCAGCGGTCCGCCCGGTCGGTAGAAATTGATGAAAACCTCCGAAGGCGCGGACATCGTGCTGACGAGCGAAATCTCCCGCGGGCTTGTCCCTGTCAAGCAGCACAGAAAAGACAAGTAACAGCGTCTCACGCAGTCCGGCCGTAACGCTCTTCCATGCCCTTGGCATATTCCGCAACGCGCAGCTTGTACTTTTTCATCAGACGGTTCTTGCCCAGCTTGAGCGACTGCACCATGAGCCGCGCCGAGAGGTTCAGGGGTTTCACCTCGAGTTCCGCACTGATCCGTGTGCGGCTGCGCGACAGGGCCATCAGCTCGAACCGCATCTGCCCGATCAACCCCGGAGAGGTGCTTTCCAGTACCATCTCGTTGGGCTTGTCGAAGGTCACCATCTCGACTTGAACCTCGCGACGCCGACCGCGCATCTGGAACGCCGCCTTCCATATCATCCCGACGCCCGGTGCCGTCAGCCGGTCCAGCCGCTGTACCTCGGCCCCGCGCCGCATGGCAGAGCGCTCGAAACTCTCGAAATCGCACAGCATCTCGAATACCGCGTCAATCGGTGCCTCTATGTCTTCCTTGGTTGAAAAGATCATGCCTCTGCCTCGTGCCTGCGCAGTCAACGTGAAATCGTCAACCTTTATTGGAGTACCCTTGCGTCAATCCAACCGGTCCGCAAGCCAATTTTCCAGCAGGAAGCGTGCTATCGCGCCCTTCCGTGACGGCAGGATCGTCGCATGATCCCCGGCGAAAACCTGCATCATTTCCTCGCGACTGATCCACTGCGCATCCTCGATCTCCACCGGGTCTATGGTGATGTCGGTGTCCAGCGCCTCGCCCCGGCAGCCGAACATCAGCGAGGCGGGGAACGGCCAGGGTTGGCTTGCCAGATAGCTGACGGCCCCGACCCGCACGCCTGCCTCCTCGAAGACCTCGCGGCGCACGGCGGCCTCCAGCGTTTCGCCGGGTTCGACGAAGCCCGCCAGCAACGAATACATCCCCTGCGGCCAGCCGGGGGAGCGGCCCATGAGGACCGAATTGCCATGCGTGATCAACATGATGACCACCGGGTCGGTCCGTGGGAAATGCCCCGCGTTGCAGGTCCGGCAGACGCGCTGCCACCCGGCCTGGGTGGGATCGCTCTCGCTCCCGCAGCGCGCGCAGTACCGGTGCGTCTCGTGCCAGCCAAGAATCGCCTTGCCGGTCGCCGCCAGCTCCGCATCGCGGGGGTCCAGCCAGGTCATCACCCGACGCAGCTCGGCAAAGGCCATGCCTTCGTCCAGCAGCGGATGGCGTTGCTCGCTTGGGTCGAGGAACGCGCCAAGGTTCGCCGCTTCGAGATCCTCCGGCACCCAGCCCGACAGGTCGCAGGCAAAGCGCGCGGCACCATGCTCGCGGCCCAGCAGCACCTTGTCCGCCGAAGCCTCTGCCAGCACCGGATGATCCATCGGCAGGCGCACCAGCCCGGTGGGCCGCGCGGGAGAGATCAGTGGCTTGCCCCGCCAGAACAGGATCGCGCGGCTGTCCGGATGCACCGCTGCAGCCGCCACTGCCGCAGGGTCGGCGCGCATCTCGCCTGCCCGGTCCAGCGCTGAGCCCCCGAATGTCACCTCTTCCGCATGCCGCATCGTCCTGCCCCTCTTCCGAACCGCTCTGTCGCGTCTTTTGCAAAGCAGTGCCACGGAGCGCAGCGCAAAGGCAATCCCGATGGCCCTTGCGAATATACGGGAATGTTGACACTATTAGTCAATCATGGGTTGCAGGCCCATTGCCAAGCCGGAATGTCGAGTGGGATTACGAGTACAGAAGTCCGACCCCGCTGCGCCGAGCAGTGACGTCCGCACCGCTGACACCGCCAATCTGCGGCTGCTGGCGACCACGGACATCCACATGCAGTTGCTTGGCCATGACTATGTGGCCGAACGGAAACTCGACCATCACGGGCTCGCCGGGATCGCGACCCTGATCGCGCAGGCACGGGCCGAGGCCCGCGCGGAACATCGCGGATGCGTGCTCTTTGACAACGGCGACATGCTTCAGGGCAGTGCCCTGGGCGATTGGATCGCGGGGCAGAAGGTCAATGCCGGACACCCGGTGGTGCAAAGCCTCAATCACCTGCGCTACGACGCCATCGGCGTCGGTAACCACGATCTCGATTATGGCCTCGACTACCTCCAGCAGGTCGCGGCAAAGCTCGACATGCCTGTGATCTGCTCCAATCTCACCCCGCGCGAGGGTCTGCCAGATTTGCGGCAGTCGGCCCTGATCGACTGCGTGCTTCCCTCTGTCCGCAAGGGAACGCCGCGCGCCCTCCGACTTGGCGTACTGTCGGTGCTACCTGCACAGACGGCGGTCTGGAACCGGCATCTGCTGAAGGGCAGGGCTGATGTGGATCCGGCCCTGACGGCCCTGCACCTCGAGGTACCGAAACTTCGGGCTGCAGGCGCGGACCTGGTCATCCTCCTGGCGCATGTGGGCATCGGCAGCCCGCTTTCGGACGCGTCCGAGGACAATGCCCTGCGCCTTGCAGAGGTGCCGGGCATCGACGCGGTGATCACAGGGCACACGCATCAACGCTTTCCGGGGGCGGAACACGCCAGCCGGGCCGGCGTGGATGCCGACAGCGGCACCCTCGCGCAGTTGCCTGCGATCATGCCGGGCTATGCCGGGTCCGATCTGGCCGTACTTGACCTGACCCTGACCCAGCGCCCCGACGGCACCTGGCAGGTCGTCGGCCACGACAGCCGCCTGCGCCGCAACCGGGCGGACACCGCCCCCGATCCCGCCATCATCGCTGCCTGCACACCTGCCCATTCGGCTGTCCGCAACCATCTGGCAACGCCGGTCGGCCGGACAGCGTCAACCCTCCACAACTACTTTTCAATGGCCATGCCCACAGCCACCTGCGCGCTTACGGCACGCGCGAAGGCACGGGTGATACGCGCAGCGGTCGCAGGGACCCCGGACGCGGACCTGCCCCTGCTTGCCGCCGTACCGGCCCATACCGCCGGAGGGCGCGACGGGCCGGACAATTACCTCTTTGTCCCCAAAGGTCCGATGCTACGTCGGCACCTGACGGGCCTCAGCCCCTATGCCAATGAAATCTGGGCGCTGCGGGTGACGGGCGCATGCCTGCACAACATGCTTGAACAATCCGCACTGGTCTTCGCCACGCTGCATCCGGGCCGCCCCGACCAAAGCCTGACCGATCCCGATGTGCCTGCCTTCAATTTCGATACCATCTTCGGTCTGACCTGCCGCATTGACCCGACCCGTGCCAGGACAGCGGATTACCTCCATCAGCCACGAGGGACGACCCGTTGCAAAGGATCAGCCGTTCCTTTTGGTGACAAACCAGTTCCGGGCCGCAGGGGGGGGCGGCTTTGACAAGTATCGCGAAGACAGCGTCGCTTCGCGTAGCCCGGTCACCATGGCGGACGCGCTGTCCGACGCGCTGACGCATCCCGAAGATCAAGTCTGGCCCGATCACACGCCCTGGTCCTTCGAAACCCCGACGCCTGTGCAGGCCGTGCTTCAGACCGCACCGGCCGCCTTTGAGTGGCTGGCGGAAATCGCCCTGCTTTCACCCGAACCCCTCGGAACAGACCCGGAAGGTTTCGCCCGCATACGCCTCACCCTCTGAGACTTGCACTCATCGGTTTGGCCGCCTATATCGAACCCCGAGAGGTTGGTGCGGGCAGGCGCCTCGCCAACCCGGTCAGATCCGGAAGGAAGCAGCCGTAACGGGTCCCGCTTGGGTCGTTATCAATCTCTCACCACCGTCGCCTTGCAAAGGCGACGCCTCGGCACGCCCATCCGAAGGATGCTGCCGAGAGAGCCCGTAACGCTCTCACAAACTCTCCGCCGCGAACGTATCGCACTGATCCACCTGCCCGCTGTCGAAGCCCCGCGCGAACCAGCCCGAGCGCTGTTCGGACGTGCCATGCGTGAAGGTCTCGGGCTGCGGTGTCCGACCCGCCCGCTTTTGCAGGTAATCGTCCCCGATCTTGCGCGCCGCATTCATGGCCTCGTCGATATCGCCACTCTCCAGCAGCCCCTGACCCTGTACGTTCTTGGCCCAGATGCCCGAGAAACAGTCAGCCATCAGCTCCAACCTTACAGTCAGCGCGTTGGCCTCCGTCTGCGACGCACGCTGGCGCGCCGCATCCACCTTGGGAAGCACACCGAGTTGGTTCTGCACATGATGCGCGACCTCATGAGCGATGACATAGGCCCCCGCGAAGTCACCCTCTGCGCCCAACTGCTGGCTCATCATCTGAAAGAAATCGGTGTCCAGATATGCCGTCTGATCCATCGGGCAGTAAAACGGTCCCGTGGACCCCGACGCACCGCCACAGCCACTTTGCGTTGCACCGGAGAAGATTACCAGCTTCGGAGGTTGATAAGTGTCCCCGACCTGCTCCTGAAACACCTTCCCCCAGACATCTTCCGTCGTGGCCAATACCTTGGACGCAAACTGCGTCTCGGCGCCGTCAGCATCCGTGACGGGCGTGCTCTGCTGCGTCTGCGGCGCACCGCCGCCGTTCAGCAGCGGCGTCACGTCGATCCCTGTGAAATAGCCGATTGCCAGCACCGCCAGCACCCCGACCAATCCCAGCCCTCCGGCCCGCGCACCTCCACCCCCGCGCCGCACTTCCACATTGCTGCTGCGCCGAATTCCCCGCAATCTCATCCAATCATCCCCCAGGTTGTTCCATGTTATTGTCAGCGGAACGCGCGTGGCGCACAATAGTTCAATGAGCAGTGACAACGAACTTGCGGAGAACCGCACCGACTGGGCCGAAGATCGCACGATCCTCGCCAACGAACGTACCTTCGCAGGCTGGATGCGGACCGGCATGGCCTCGCTTGCCGTGGCCATCGGGTTGAAGGCAGTGTTCGGCGACTTCGACCCGACTTGGGCGGCAAAATGCGTTGCCACGATCTTCGTGGTCGCGGCGGTCTACATCTTCTGGGCCGCCCACGACACCGCCACAAAAACGCTCGAACGCCTGACCGATCACCACGCAAATGCGCAGCCGAACTCCCGCATGCGGACACTTGCCGTAATATTCAGCGTGGCTTCGGTTGCGGTTGGCGGCATCCTCTGGATGCTCTAGTCTCCGGTCGAATCCGCGAACGGAACCCCGATGACAGATCAGACCGCCTACCGCGTCCTTGCGCGCAAGTACCGTCCTGAAACCTTTGCCGACCTCGTCGGTCAGGATGCGATGGTCCGCACGCTGAAAAACGCATTCGAGGCGGACCGCATCGCGCAGGCCTTCATCATGACCGGCATCCGCGGCACCGGGAAGACGACCACCGCGCGGATCATCGCCAAGGGCATGAACTGCATCGGCCCGGACGGTAGCGGCGGACCCACGACGGACCCCTGCGGCGTCTGCGATCATTGCGTGGCGATCATGGAGGGCCGCCATGTGGATGTGATGGAGATGGACGCCGCATCCAACACCGGCGTCGCCAACATCCGGGAGATCATCGATTCCGTGCACTACCGGGCCGCCTCGGCGCGCTATAAGGTGTACATCATCGACGAGGTGCACATGTTGTCGACAGGCGCGTTCAACGCCCTGCTGAAAACGCTGGAGGAGCCGCCCGAGCACGTGAAGTTCATCTTCGCCACCACAGAGATTCGCAAAGTGCCGGTCACGGTCCTGTCGCGCTGCCAGCGCTTCGACCTGCGTCGCATCGAACCCGAGGTGATGATCGGCCTGCTGAACAAGATCGCCAGCGCCGAGAAGGCCGAGATCGCCGATGATGCGCTGGCCCTGATCACCCGCGCCGCCGAAGGCTCCGCCCGCGACGCCACCTCCCTGCTCGACCAGGCGATCAGCCATGGCGCGGGGGAGACGACCGCCATGCAGGTGCGTGCGATGCTGGGGCTGGCGGACCGGGGCCGCGTGCTCGACCTCTTCGACATGGTCCTGCGTGGCGATGCGGCCGGCGCGCTGACTGAACTGAGCGGGCAATACGCGGACGGAGCCGACCCGATGGCGGTGCTGCGTGATCTGGCGGAGATCACCCACTGGGTCAGCGTGGTCAAGATCACCCCAGGTGCAGCCGAAGACCCCACCGTCTCCCCCGAGGAACGCGCGCGCGGCTTGACGATGGCCGAGGCCCTGCCGATGCGGGTTCTGACGCGCCTCTGGCAGATGCTGCTGAAGGCTCTCGACGAAGTCGCCAGTGGCCCCAATGCCATGATGGCCGCCGAAATGGCGATCATCCGCCTGACCCATGTGGCCGACCTGCCTTCCCCGGAAGAGCTGGTCCGCAAGCTGCAGAACACCACACCGCCGCCCGCATCCGGCCCCTCGGGCGGTTCTGCGGCCCCCTCGACTGGCGCACAGGCCGTAGCGCAGGCCCAGACCCGCATGGCAACGCAATCCGGCCCGGCGGGACAGACCACCGCGCTGGCGCAGGACGTTGACGCCGCCCTCGCGCGCTTTCCTACCTTTGAGCACGTGGTAGATCTGATCCGCGCCAACCGGGACGTGAAGCTTTTGGTGGAGGTCGAAACCTCGCTTCGCCTTGGCGCCTACCAGCCCGGTCGCGTCGAATTTACCCCCACGGACACCGCCCCCCGCGACCTCGCCCAACGCCTCGGCGCGCGGCTCCAGCAATGGACCGGCAATCGCTGGGCGGTGACGATCGTGAACGGCGCCGACGCCCCGACCATCGCCGAGGTCCGCGATTCCCGCGACAATGCCCTGCGCGCGGATGCCGAAGCGCATCCATTGATGCAGGCGGTAATGGCAACTTTTCCCAACGCCCGGATCATCAAGATCCGCACACCTCAGCAGATCGCCGCCGAAGCGGTCACTCAGGCGCTGCCCGAGGTCGAAGACGAATGGGACCCCTTCGAAGACGGTTGATCCCGCCCCGGCGGGTCTCCATACAAGGCAAAACCAACAATCAGGAGACAACGATGTTCAAAGGACTGGGCGGCCTCGGCGACATGGCCGGGATGATGAAGAAGGCGCAGGAAATGCAGGGCAAGATGGCCCAGATGCAGGAGGAGATGGCCAATATCCTCGTGACAGGCGAATCCGGCGCGGGCCTCGTGAAGGCCACCGCCACCGCCAAAGGCGAACTCAAGGCGCTCGACATTGACCCCTCGATCTTCAACGGCGACGACAAGGAAGTGGTCGAAGACCTGATCCTCGCCGCGATCAAGGACGCCCAAGCCCGGGCCGCGGAACGCGCCCAGGACGAGATGCGCAAGGTCACCGACAGCCTCGGCCTGCCCGCCGACTTCAAGATGCCGTTCTGAACAGGGGAACGTGACCCGCATTCACTTTGCCCGATAAACTCCCGCCGGAGGCGCCCGCCCCCGCGAAAGGCGCATTCGTTTGAGTTCCACCCGCGACATCGACGCACTGATCGAGATGATGGCCCGGCTTCCGGGCCTCGGCCCCCGTTCGGCGCGGCGCGCGGTGTTGCACCTGATCCGCAAGCGGAGCATCCTGCTGACCCCGCTTGCGGACATGATGCAGACGGTCGCGGCCACCGCGCGCGAATGTCTCAACTGCGGCAACATCGGGACCTCTGACATCTGTGACATCTGCAACTCCGAGAAGCGCGCCAACGGCGAGCTTTGCGTGGTGGAGGATGTGGCCGACCTCTGGGCGATGGAAAGGTCCGGGGTCTTCAAGGGGCGCTACCACGTGCTGGGCGGCACGCTCTCCGCGCTCGATGCCGTTGGCCCGCAGGAGTTGCGCATCCCGCGCCTGATCGACCGCGTGGCCTCCGAGCAGATCACCGAGGTGATCCTCGCGCTCAATGCCACCATCGACGGGCAGACCACGGCCCACTACATCGCGGATCAGCTGGAGGATCAGGTCAAACTGACTTCACTGGCGCAAGGCGTGCCCATCGGCGGAGAACTCGACTACCTCGACGACGGCACCATCACCGCGGCCATGCGCGCCCGCAAGGCGCTGTAGCCGTTTTCCTTCAAGGAAAACGGTCCGGAATTCTTCAGGAATTCCGCCCCCCGCCTCAATCCTCGTCCTCCCAGTCCGACCCGATCGCCTCGCGGTTGCGCAACTTCTCTTCTCGGATCATCTCGCGTGTCTCGTCTTCCTCTTCGGCATCCGCATCGCCCGGATCGAGGTCGACGGCCTCCGTCTCGGCCAGACCCAGCACGAACCACATCGGAAAGTGGTCGGACCCGATCTTGGCCAGGCGCTCCATCTCGATCAGACGGAACTGCGGGTCATGGAACAGGTGATCCAGCGGCCAGCGCATCCAGGGCATCGTGGCGCTGAAGGTGTTGTAGAACCCCCGGCCAACGCGAGGATCCAGCAGGCCTGACAGGCGCTGGAACCGACGGGTGGTGGAGGACCAGGCCACATCGTTCAGATCGCCCGTCACAATGGCGGGCAGCGGATCGTCTTCGGCTTCCAGCCCGACATGCGCAATCTCGCTGTCGCGGCCCTTGGTGTCATGGTCGATCACCGGCGGTTCCGGATGCACCACGTAGAGCCGGAACGTCTCGCCGTTGCGCAGCGTCACCGTGGTGCGGATCGACGGCACCCCCTCGGTGATCAACTCGCGCAGCTGCGTGTCTGAGAGCTTCAGCTTCGACATCAAGCAAAGGCCGTAGCCGGTATCCAGCGGCACCTCCACCCAACGTTCGTAGATCTCCGACAGTCCGCCCCGCAGCGCTTCGATCCACTCGGCATCGACCTCGATCGCCATCAGGATATCGGCCCCCCGCGCATGTGCCAAGGCGATCAGCTTTTCATAGGACCGGTTGGATTTCTTCACGTTTGCGGCCAACAAGCTCACATGGCGGTCGGTCTGCTCCATCAGCTGCGCAGACGCCTTGACGGATTGCTTGCGCCAGATCGGCGTGAACTTCACGATGTATCCCAGTTGGATGGCGGCAAGGAGTGCCAGAGCGCAGGTACCCAGAACGCCCGCTGTTCCGGGATGCCATATGGCCATGACGACGGCGAGGACGGCGGCGATGAGGAAGAGCTGTTCTCGCGGAAACTCCAGCCCGCGCACAGCGCCATGGGGAAACTTGCTGAGAGGAAGGAGGGTGGCCAGCAGCAATACCCCGACCAATATCCAAGCGATCACGATCAGGGGAAGGGGCATTGCTCGTCCGCTAAATGGTCTGGTTCAGAAAGTGATTTCTGCAATCGGATGGATCGACAAAAGGCGAAGCGCAACAGCACTTCGCCCCTTCGATGTCAAACGCGACCCGCCGACAATTGTTCCAAAAGCGGGTCAGGACCGGGCGTCTTCGTCCTCGTCCTCGTCATCGCTGGCCTCTGGCAGCGAAAAGAAGCTGTCGGCGTCCTTGTAGTCGCTCTTGTCCTTCTTCTCCTCGTCGTCATCTGAGTTGCCCGACAGGGTAAAGGTTTCGAGCCCTTCGATGGCGGTGGGCATGCGCGGCTCGCTGTCCATGCCGAGGCTCTGCTCGGTGCTGACCAGCTTGCGCCGCTCGTCGTCGCTCATCACGCCCCCGGCTGCGAGTTTCTTGGCAGCAGCCTTCTGTACCACGGAATCAAGCTCGCTCTGTTTGCACAGGCCAAGGGCCACCGGATCGATCGGCTGGATATTGGAAATGTTCCAGTGCGTGCGTTCCCGGATCGCCTGGATCGTGGGCTTGGTGGTGCCCACCAGCTTGCTGATCTGCCCGTCGGTGAGTTCGGGATGAAACTTGACCAGCCACAGGATGGACGCCGGACGATCCTGCCGCTTGGACAGAGGCGTATAACGCGGCCCGCGCCGCTTTTCCTCACCCTGGGCGGCGGCGTTGAACTTCAGCTCGATCCGGTGCTGCGGGTTGTCCTGCGCCGCGTCGATCTCGGCCTGGGTCAGCTGGTTGTTGGCGATGGGGTCGAAGCCCTTGACGCCCTGCGCGACGTCACCGTCCGCAATGCCCTGCACTTCCAGTTCGTGCATCCCGACGAAATCGGCGATCTGCCGGAAGCTGATGGTTGTATTGTCCACCAGCCAGACGGCGGTGGCTTTGGCCATGATCGGTTTTGCCATGTTCATCTCTCCTTGAAACGTAGCTTCCCCGTCGCCTGAAAGGCTGTCCCGGCGGGCCGGGATGGTTTCCATTGTCGGGGAACTTGCGCGCTATATACTCAGCAAAGCCCGATAAGGAAAGACCCAATGCGCAGCCTGCTGCCCTGCCTCATGGCCCTGATCCCGCTCTTCACGCCGCCCGCGCTCGCCCGCAACGAGGTGGCGGGGCAATACGACTACTTCGTCCTCTCGCTCAGCTGGTCGCCGAACTGGTGCGCTCTCGAAGGCGACGCCCGGCGTTCGCCGCAATGCGCGGATGGCAGCGGCAATGGCTGGATCCTGCACGGCCTCTGGCCCCAGTTCCACCGCGGCTACCCCTCCTACTGCCGCACGTCCGAACGTCCCCCCTCGCGCAGCATGACGGCGGACATGTCCGACATCATGGGCACCAGCGGCCTCGCCTGGTACCAGTGGAACAAGCACGGCGCCTGCACGGGCCTTGCCGCGAAGGATTACTATGCGCTCGCCCGCCGCGCCTACGCATTGGTGAACCGCCCCCAGGTTTTCCGAAAGCTCGACCGCAGCGTCAAACTGCCCGCCTCGGTGGTTGAGGATGCCTTCCTCAAGGCCAACCCCGGCATGGAGCCCGACGGTATCACGATCACCTGCCAAAACGGCTATATTCAGGAGGCACGCATTTGTCTTTCGCGCGCGCTGGTACCTGTACCCTGCGGCCAGGATGTCATGCGCGACTGCACGATGAAAGACGCACTCTTCGAACCGCTGCGCTGAGATATCGGGAGATTGCGCCTGAGGCATATCTGGGGAGCCTCCGGCGGGGAATATTTAAGGCCAAAAAGAAGGGAGAAGGGATTGCGCCCCTCTCCCCCTTTCAAAGAGAAACCAACGGCCCTCTTTCTGGCACGGTCATCGGCGTCCCCGCCTGTACCGTGCTGACATTCTGAGTGATTCCGGTTAACAAATCCTTGCTCTTTTTGGCCTTAAATATTCCCCGCCGGAGGCACGTCTTGCCCTTGGGCAAGACCGGGAATCGTGTCGCGGCAAAGCCGCGTCCCTTGGATCAACCGCCGATCTCGAGGACCGTACTGCCAGTCGTCTTTCGCGCCTCCAGCGCCCGATGCGCCTCGGCGACGTCCTTCAACGCAAACCGCTGGCCGATATTGATTTTCACTTCTCCAGATAGCACCTTCTCTGCCAAATGTTTTGCCATCGCCTGACAGGCCGCATGATCGCCGATATGGGTAAAGAGCGTGGGCCGCGTGATCTTCAGCGATCCTTTCTGACCCAATATGCCCAAATTGAAAGGCGGCACCGGGCCAGATGCGTTCCCGAATGACATCATCATCCCCAGCGGTTTCAACGAATCGAGCGACCCCTCGAATGTATCATTGCCCACTGCATCCATCACGGCATCCACGCCCCTGCCATCCGTCAGCGCGCGCACTTCAGCGGCCCAATCGCCACTGCGGTAGTTGATGCACTGCATCGCCCCGTGATCCAGCGCCAGCTGGCATTTCTCATCCGTGCCCGCCGTGCCGATCAGCGTTATGCCTTCGGACCGCGCCCACTGGCAGGCGATCAGCCCGACGCCTCCGGCAGCAGCATGGAACAGCACTGTATCCCCCCGCTTCAGCGGTGTCGTGCGATGGAACAGGTACTCCACCGTCATGCCCTTGAGCATCATCGCCGCGCCCTCCTCGAAGGAGATCCCATCCGGCAACGGACAGACCTGCGCCGCGGGCATCACCCGGGCCTCCGTGTAGGCTCCGGGCGGCTGACTGGCATAGGCCGCGCGGTCTCCGACCTTCAGGTGGGTGACGCCCTCGCCCACCGCCTCGATCACACCCGCCGCCTCCATGCCCATCGCCTGCGGCAGCTGCATCGGATAAAGCCCCGTGCGCTGATAGACGTCGATGAAGTTCAACCCGACGGCGCGATGCGCGATCCGCACCTCGCCGTTGCCGGGTTCGCCCACCGGTCGGTCCACCAGTCTGAACTGCTCCGGTCCTCCGTGTGCCTCGATGATTGCCGTGAGTGCCATCGCACCTCTCCCCTTCGTTGAATTATCCACCGACCTTCAGGACGATCTTGCCGATATGCCCGCTGGTCTCCATCCGCGCATGTGCCTCGTGCGCCGCCTCGAGGTCGTATTCGCTGTCCATCACCGGTGCCACCCGCCCCGCCGACAGCAGCGGCCAGACCGCTTCGCGCAACTCCTGCGCGATCCGCGCCTTGGCCAGATCGCTCTGCGGTCGCAGGGTGGAACCCGTCATCGTCAATCGTCGTGTCATCAGCGTAACGAGGTTCAGTTCCACCTTCGGCCCCTGCAGGAAGGCGATTTGCACCAGCCGCCCGTCTTCGGCCAGCGCCGCGATGTTGCGCTGGATGTAGTCGCCGCCCACCATGTCGAGGATCAGATCCGCGCCGCCTTCGGCCTTCAGCACCTCGACAAAATCCGTATCGCGGTAGTTGATTGCCGCCTCGGCACCCAAATCCATGCAGGCGGCGCATTTCTTGTCGGTCCCTGCGGTCGTGAACACCCGCGCCCCGAAGGCATGCGCCAATTGGATTGCCGTCGTCCCGATCCCCGAAGACCCGCCATGCACCAGAAACCGTTCGCCCGCCTTCAGCTTGCCGCGCATGAAGACGTTGGACCAGACAGTGAAGAAGGTTTCCGGCAGACAGGCCGCTTCCTTCATCCCCATGCCTTCCGGCACCGGCAGGCAGTGCGCCGCGGGCGTCGCGACGTACTCCGCATAGCCGCCGCCGGGCAGCAGGGCACAGACCTTGTCGCCCACGGCTATGCCCGACACCCCCGGCCCGATGCGCACCACCTCGCCCGAGGCTTCCAGCCCCGGCAGGTCGCTGGCCGTCGGGGGCGGCGCGTACATCCCCGCGCGTTGCAACGCATCGGGGCGGTTCACACCCGCATAGGCCACCTTGATCACCACCTGCCCGTGTCCCGCTTCCGGCACGGGCCGTTCGGCAAGCTTCAGGACCTCCGGCCCCCCGCTTTCGCTGATTTCGATCACGCGCATGGTCTCGGCCATGACGGTCCTCCTCTTTTCGATGTGTCGGGATCAGCATATGCGTTCGCCCCGGCACCCGACACCCCGATTCTGCGGCTTGGTCAGCCCCGGCAAAGTTTGATAGGTCTGCCGGAACAGTCAAAGGGAAGGCGACAGGTGACAGGAGCGGAGCGGTTCATCTGGCAACAGGATTCCCTTGCCTTTGCAGGCAACCAACCGGTCGCGCGCACCCTGTCGCCGACCGGGTTCCGCGCCATTCCCGCCGCTCCGCATCTGGACGCGCTCACCGCGCTCGGCGCCGCCGTGCAGGCCGGACAAGCCTTCTGCATATCGGACACCCCCCTACCCGTCGGCACCGAGGCCCAGCCCAAGGCGTTTCTGACCCTCACCGGCGGTACCTCCGGTCAGCCGAAGGTCATCCGCCGCTCTCAGGCGTCATGGATCGCCAGCTTCGCGGTCAATGCTCGCCTTTTCGGGCTGAGCCCCGCCGACACTTTCGCGGTGCTGGGCAGCCTCAGCCACTCGCTGTCGCTCTACGGTACGCTGGAGGCGATGCACTTGGGCGCAGACATCCACCTGTTGGCCGGAATCCGCCCCCGGCAGCAGCGGGAACACTTGCTCAGCCAATGTGTCACAGTGATCTACGTCACGCCCACACAGCTTCGCCTGCTGGCCCAAGGTGCGGGGCGGGAACGTCTTCCCGAGCTGCGCCTGATCCTCTGCGGGGGCGGCCACTTCGACGCGGCCACCCGCGCGGCGGCACTTACGCTCTGCCCCAACGCCGCCTGCCATGTCTTTTATGGAGCGGCGGAGACGAGCTTTGTCACCCTGGCCGATCCAGAAACTCCAGAGGGGGCCGTCGGCCGGGCCTATCCGGGCGTGACCCTCTCCATCTTCGACAAGGAGGGCCGCCCGACGCAGGACATCGGCGAGGTCTGGGTGCAAAGTCCCTACCTGTTTTCCGGTTATGCCCAAGGCGACGGTCCCGACACCCGATGGCGCGGCGACGCCCTGAGTATCGGGGAGATCGGAAGACTCGATGCGGACGGCGCACTCTGGCTCGCAGGTCGCAAATCCCGGATGACGCAGATCGCCGACCAGACCGTCTTTCCGGAAGCCATCGAGGCCACCATTGCCGCCCAGCCGGGGATTGATACCTGCGCGGTCCTGCCGGTGCCTGACAGTCTGCGCGGCAACCGATTGATCGCGGTGGTCGGCGGAACGCCGGACCCGGACCTGAGCGCCGCAATTATCGCCGCCTGCCGCGCGGTGCATGGGCCGCTGGCGGCCCCGCAGAAAGTGCTCTGGCACCCCGACTTTCCCCTCTTGCCCTCCGGCAAGCCCGACCTGCCTGCGCTGGTCCGCTGGGTGGAGACGCTGACGTGAGCGCCTTCATCGTCAGCGCCTGCCGCACGCCCGTGGCTCCGCGCGGCGGCGCTCTGGCGCATCTGTCGCTGCACGACCTGGCCGTCCCCGTGATCCGTCAGGCGCTCAATGTCGCGGGCATCGACGCGGGCGAGGTGGACGAGATCATCCTCAGCAACGCCCTTGGCGAGGGCGGTAATCCGGCCCGTGTCGCGGCCCTCGCAGCGGGCCTGCCGGAGCGTGTGGCGGGCCTCAGCATCGACCGCCAATGCGCAGGTGGGCTGGACGCCATGCTACTGGCACGGCAGATGGTGGCAAGCGGGGCGGCTGACGTGGTGATCGCCGGAGGTGTCGAGAGCTATTCCCGAAGGCCCCGGCGGCTGCGGACCTTTGCAGACGGACGCACGCCTGAAGCCTACGATCAGGCACCCTTTACCCCCTGGCCCCACCGTGACCCCGACATGGCCGAGGCCGCGGCCACGCTGGCCCGCGAACTGGGCATCACAAGACAGGCACAGGACGACTGGGCCATCGCCAGCCACGCCAAGGCACTGGCAGCCGGGTTCCTCGCCGCTGAGATCGTGCCGATGCAGGGCCTCTCCCGCGACCCTTTTTCCCGTCACCTGACCCCCGCCCTATGCGCCCGCGCCAAGTTGATCACGGGCAGCATCACGGCGGCCAATGCTGCCGTCGCTGCCGATGGAGCGGCGTTCTGTGTGGTCGTATCTGCACGCGTCGCGGCGCGGCTGAACGGCCCGCAGGCCGAAATCATCGGGGGCTGCACAGTGGGGGGCGATCCTGAAAGGCCGGGGCTGGCCCCCGTCGCCGCCATCGCGCAAACGCTGGTGCGGGCGGGCATCACGGCCCCCACGCTGGACTTGGCCGAGATCATGGAAGCCTACGCCGTGCAGGCCATCGCCTGTGTGGAGGGTGCTGGCATCGACTCCGCAATCGTCAACCTAGGCGGGGGCGCATTGGCGCGGGGGCATCCCATCGGCGCGTCCGGCGCGATCAACGCCGTGCGCCTGTTCCACGCGCTTCAAGCAAAGTGCGGCACGGGAATTGCCGCCATCGCCGCCGCCGGGGGAATCGGATCGGCGCTGTTGCTACGTGCGTGACAGCAGGCTGTCGGGACGCGCCCGTGCCAGACCGGCGGTGATCAACCCCGCCAGCACGACCTTGATGATGTCACCCGGGATATACCAGCCAAGGATCGC